>JAWXBB010000275.1:0-20938 GCA_034439795.1 Planctomycetaceae bacterium
GCGGTGGCCAGTGCGACGTAAGAATTGAACACGCCGGCCGCCGGCAGATTCTTGCCGGGGGCTTTCTCGGTGATGACGCCCGTCGCACCCCCCCCGCCCGTTCGCGACTGGCATTCGGCCGAGCCGATGTACGTCCCCTGGAGATTGAGCACATCGTTCGTCGAAATGGAGCCGTTCGTCCCGGTGAATTGAGATCCCGACGAGATCGAGATCTGCCCGTGGGAATGGAGCCCAAAATCGAGCGGCGAGACTTTGCGGAAGGGAAATCGCAGACGATGCACCCAGACCGCGTCGCCAAAACGGCCGATGCCCTGCACGTCGACGGAGTCCGCGGGGTCATCGGCGAGATCGACGTCCGTCGCGTCGATAAGCCTCCAACTCACCGTGCCGCCGCCGAAGTATCGGGACGTCGCCTCCACGTTGTGTGTATAGGCGGTTCGCCAGGCGGTGTTCTGCGTCAATTCGCGGACGGCCAGTTCGCTGCCCGACCAGGCGAGCAACTGGGCGGTCTCCATTTCACTCCGGCGCAGCGTGGCCCGGCGTTCGACGCGGACGAGGGTCAACGCCGACAGACCCAGGACGCCCACGATCAGGCAATTCGCCAGCACCATCGAATACAGCATGGCCCCGGACCGTGCTGTGGGACCGAATCGAAGTCGAGTCGAGAGAGGGACGCGGCTGGTGTGCATGGTCATTTCCTCGGCCAGCCGCTGCACTTCACGGCTCGGACCGTGGCGCGGAGCGTGCTGTTTTCGTAGGCCTCGACGATGATCCGCTTGGTCCCCTGATCGGTCCCGGAGGTCGTATCGGGGTTCGCTGGGCTCACGTACGCCACGGTGACTTTCCGCCGCCAGCCGGTCAGACCGGTCAAGGCGACGCCGGCGCGGTCGGTCGGGGGCGTTTCGTCCCAGAGGTGGTAATCGTCGACGTCATCGAAGCCGCTGCGACTGGCGGCCTCGGACGATTCCCGGCCGAAGACCGGCGTTTGTGTCGGCTCCACGTAATCGCGCGCCAGAATCTCCGTCAGCAACTGCCGGGCGGCCTGTTGCGCGCGGGCATCGACGGCGGTCCGCGTCCGCTGCGACAGCACGCTGCCGACGGTCCGCATCGAGGTCGCCAGCATCACGCCCACGAACAGCGTCGACAGCGACACCTCGATCAGCGAAAAGCCCGCGCGGCGATGTCGGGGAAGGCGCATCATGGTCCGGCGGCCTCCGGCAGGTTGATCAGGGGGATTCCGTGATGAAACATGGCTGTGGTGTCCGTTCCGACCTGCAGGCTGGCGTCGACGTTTGTGAAGTAGAACTGCTGTTGTCCGGTGCCCGGCGGGCCGGTGTACGTGCCCCAGATCTTGACCCGAACGTCTTGCGAGGCCTGCGACGACCACACCACGAGGCCCAGGACGTCCACCGCGCTCGAGATTTTGCGCGTGTTGGCCGAAGCGGTGCTGCTGACGCCATATTCGATACTGGCCGCCCCGTTGGTGCCGGAATCCTGAGCGAACAGGATGCAGGCGGACTGCGTCGGCGACAACGTCGTGACGCCGGGAAACAGGACGGTGTGGGCGCTCGTGCTGGTGGGCAGACGCGATTCGCTGACGACGACCTCCTCGATGACAGCGCCCGGCAAGTAGAGCGCGGCCCCGAGTCGGACCTGGACTCGCAGGACGCCGTCGGCCGTGCCGCTTTGCGCAGCCCGCATTTCCAGACGGGTGATGCGCCAAGCGGTCGCGTTGCCGGGGAGTGACGGAGTGAAGTACACGCCGAGCGTGCTGGTGTTGTTCACGGTGTAGTTGACGGGGCTGCCCGCGCTCGCGTCGTTCACCCATTGCGTCTCGGCCGACTCGGTCGAGCTTCCGCCTTCCTTGGAGCGTTTCTGAAGCGTCAGTTGACAGGCTTGGACGTTGTCGACAACCGCCTGTGGCGTCCCGCCATTCAGCGTTCGCTGCAGCGGCGCGCCGGCGGTTCCGGACCACGAGTACCGCAGAATGTCGTCGGCGCTGTCCCCGGTGAGATCGGGCACCGTGCATTCGATGATGCGGGAAGTGCTGGCGACTTCATTCACGGCGACGGCGTACGACAACTCCCGGCTCATGTCGCTCAGTGTCTCGCCCGAACGGGACGAGGCTTGATAGCGTCCCAGACCGGTGTTGTTCGCGCGCGTTGCCAGGAACACCGACGAGCCCATCCCCGCGACGAGAATCGACGCGACGATCAGGCTCACGGACAGTTCGATCAACGTGTATCCACGACGTGCCCGGGCGTTCATGGGACGCTGGCCCTCCCCGTCACGCCGTCGAGCGTCACCGTTCGTTGCCGGCCGCCCGATGTCATGGTGATAACGCCCCCCTGATCGGGGCGTCCCTGGAGATCGAAGGTCACCAGTCCATTCGTGCCCGCAGTCGTCGAAATCAATTGCGCGCGGTACGGCGAATCGGACAACGCGACGCTGTGCGGCTGGTCGGGTCGATCGAGCGAGGTTGCCCCCGCGATCGAACACGTGTGATTGGTCGTGGAGAACTGCACCGCCACATTCCCGCTCCGGGCGATGGCGAGCCGACGGGCGTACTCCAGTTCCGCCTTCACGCGCAACGCGGCCGCCTGGACCTGGTGGTTGGAGAGCGCCTCGGCATACCGGGGGATGGCCGTCGCCGCGGCGACGCCGGTAATCAGCACCACGATCAACATGTCGACGTACGTGAACCCGGCCGGTTTGTGCCGGCGTGAGAGGGGACGGGGCGGCGGGTTGCGGCGGGACATCACGGCCGATGTTCTCACAGTTCCGTGTCCCGGACGCTCCAAGCGTCCGGGACACTTTGCGATTTGGACTTTGCGGTTCGGAAACCGGATGTGCGGATTCTGCATCGCACGCGCGTGAAAGTGCTGTCCGACACCCTGACAAACCGGCGGAATCTCAGGTTGGCCGCCGCAACTCTAGCTTGCCCGCTGGTGCTTTTTTGCAATTTTTGCAGAAAGCGGCCGCCACGTTGCGAAATGTGACCTAGTGTTTCGGGAAGTCAACGGCCACGCGGTGTGGTCAGATTCCTCGTCCGCAGACGTGTTCCTGCAGATGACGGGCTGACGCGGTGGCTCATCCATGTTTCCGCAGAAGGGGGATCATTGCCATGCAGACTCAGGTTCCGAATCGCAACCGCGTCCGTCGTGCCGGCTTCTCGCTGATTGAAATCGTGGTCGTGGTGCTGCTGATCGGCATCATCGCCGCGACCGCCGCGCCGAAGATGTTCGACACCGCTGCGGCGGCCAAGACGAACTCGGCCCGGCAGTCGCTCGCCGTCGTCCGCGACGCCGTCGAACTCTACAAGGCCCAGAACGGCGCCTTTCCCGGCGCGACCGCCACCGGCACTGCCCTGGCCACCGATCTGACCGCATTCGTCAAAGGCCCCTTCCCCAAAGTGCAGGTTCCCGGCGCGCCCAACAACGGCAGCGTCAAGTACGAAACCAACGGCGGCGGCGTCGGCGCTCCCGACGGCTTGACCGATTGGCTGTACGACACGTCCGACGGCACGCTCATCATCAACGTGACGGGTTACCATACGTATTGATCTCGTTCCGGGGACGCGGCGCCTCCCCCGGATTGTGTGGAGACGTCGACCCTGCGATGCGAAATGCGATCTGGTTCCTCGTCCGCAGACGGGAACCTGTTGATGACGGGCTGACTCATCCGCGATTTTGAAGAGGGGTGCGCACCGCCATGCAGACTCAGATCCCGAATCGCATCCGCGTCCGTCGTGCCGGTTTCTCGTTGATCGAAATCGTGGTCGTGGTGCTGTTGATCGGCATCATCGCCGCGACCGCCGCGCCGAAGATGTTCGACACCGCCGCCACGGCCAAGGTGAACACCGCCCGGGAGTCGCTTTCCGTCGTCCGCGACGCCATCGAATTCTACAAGGTTCAGAACGGCGGCTTTCCGGGCGCGACCGCCACCGGCACTGCGTTGGCGACTGACCTGACCGCGTTCGTCAAAGGCCCGTTCCCCAACGTGCAGGTTCCCGGGGCGCCCAACAACGGCAGCGTGAAGTACGAAACCAACGGCGGCAGCGTTGGCGCTCCCGACGGCTCAACCGATTGGCTGTACGACACGATCGACGGCACGCTCGTCATCATCGTGGCGGGCTACCAGACCTTCTAATTTCGATCCGTCTTGCGGCGTAACACTGTCACTGTCGGACCATTACTCATGGACCTGCTGAAAGCGCTCGTCGTCGAAGACAACGTGCCGATGGCGAGCGTGCTGGCGTTCAACCTGCATAAGGCCGGGTTCGTTGTCGTCGTCGCCCATAGCGGGACGGGCGGCCTGGAGCTGTTCGCAACCGAAGACTTCGATGTCGTGCTGACCGACTATCAGATGCCGGGCTGCTCCGGCGAAGAGCTGTGCCGCACAATTCGCGGCGGTTCGCGTCATGCGGACGTGCCGCTGTTCCTGATTACGGCGAAGACCTACGAGCTCGACACCGAGCGGTTGTGCAGTGAACTGCAACTGTCGGGAGTCCTGGAAAAGCCCTTCAGCCCGAAACACGTGGTGACGGCGGTCCAGGCGGCGGTCATGACGGCCTCGGCGTCCGCGGTCGAACCCCGCTAGGAGACGACCGTGTCAACTCGGCTGCTGCAATCGTCGCTGATCGGCCGGCTCGTGGGCTTGCACCTGTCGTGGGCGCTCGGCGGACTGCTCACGTGTGTCGCGGCGGCGTTCACGCTGTTTTGGCGCGATCAACTCACCGATCTCGCCATGATTGTGACGGTCGTGCCGTTGCTGATGGTCCTGCTGGGGAGCCGGCAACTGCGGCACACGCTGCAGGTCACGGCGAACATCGACCAGCAATTGCAGCACGCGGCTTCACATTCGGCGCTCAGTCATCTGGGATTGCGGGCCGTGCCCGCGGCCGATGCGGCCTCGCGCGGCTGGAACACCATCGTCGAGCGCCTGACCGGCGCTGCGGCGCTGCATCGCATTGAAGACCGGTTGACGGACGTCCTCGGTCGCACCGGGGAGCGACAATTCGAGCAGGTGCTCGACAGCCTGCCCGACGGCGTCGCCGTCACCGATGCCGACGGCTGCGTCACTCTCGCGAACAAAGCCTTTCGATCACTGTGCCGGGCGAGTCAGGAGGCAACCGTCAGCGGCCGCCGTCCTGCCGATCTCCTCGGTCTGGCGGACCTGCCCAACGCGCCGGATCTCCAGCGGCTGCAACAAGAGACGTTGCGGCCGATCATCTTCGAGGTGCAATATGGCCGGCAAATCGCCGACGGCGTGCTGCGGATTGCCCGCTACCCGTTGCTCAACGCCGGGGAACGCGGTGCGGCCCACGCCTGGTCGGTGCGCGACGTGACGCAGCAGAAGCTCGCCGACGAGATGCGCAACCAGTTCGTGTTCACGGCGACGCACGAGCTGCGGACGCCGCTCGCGAACATCAAGGCGTATGCCGAGACGTTGGCGCAGCACGGCGACATCACGCCCGAACAACAGCACGACTTCTACAACACCATCAGCGCCGAGGCCACACGGCTGTCGCGGTTCGTCGATGAATTACTGAACATCAGCCAGATGGAATCGGGAACGCTGTCACTCAAGCGGCACGAAACCGACATCGCCCGGCTCGTCGAAGAGCTGACCGAGCACGTGCAGCCGGAGATTCGCCGCAAGGAGATCGCGTTCCAGCGCGACCTGCCTCCCAAGCTGCCCAAATTGCAGGTCGATAAGGACAAACTGTCGGCGGCACTCGTGAATCTGCTGGGCAATGCGGTCAAATACACGCCCGACCGTGGCCGGGTCCGGCTGCAGATCGAAGTCGATTCGCGCGAAATCCATTTCCACGTGGAAGACACCGGCTACGGCATCGCCCCCGAAGAGTTGCCGAAGATCTTCCACAAGTTCTTCCGCAGCGAAGACCAGCGCGTGCGGGCGATCACCGGCAGCGGGCTGGGCCTCGCTTTCACGCAGGAAGCGGCCCGGATGCACGGCGGCCGCGTGAGCGTCCACAGCGAACTGAATAAAGGCAGTCGATTCACGTTAACACTTCCGTTGGCAGTCTGAAGTCGATCCGTTGGCGGCGTTCCCCCGACGAGAAAACCCCTGGCATGTACTCCCGGTCCAAACAAGGTCGTGTCGATGTCGTGAGCGGCGACCTGCCGCTGACGGCGGAGCTGCGCGACGACGTGTGGCAACTGCTGGAAGAGTGCCTGGAACACGGCCAGCCACGGATCGTCGTCGATCTCAAGCGCGTCCCGCTCATCGACAGCACCGGACTCGAGTTGCTGCTCGACATGCGCGACGCCTGCCAGGAACGGGGCGGCTCGTTGACGCTGGCGGAGCCGAACCCGCTTTGCCAGGACATTCTGTCCGTCACCGGCGTGGGGGAGGAATTCGAGATCTGGAGCGACGTCGTCGAAGCGGCGGGGAGGTTCGCCCTGTGAGCGCGATCCTCTGCACGTCGCCGACGTCGGTCCGGGCCATGGTTCCCGCCATGCGGTCGCTGTCGGCCCCGGCGATGCCGCTGGGCGAGCAATTGCTGAGCGCGGGGTTGATCACGCCCGGCGAGCTGGAGTCCGCCCTCAAGGAGCAGGAGCGCAAACCGCGAAGGCTCGGTGAGGTGCTGAGCGGGCTGGGCTTCATCGAAGAAGATTCGCTGCTGCCATTTCTCGGACAGCAACTGAACGTCCCCTCGGCGCGATTGCGGGAGGGGCTCGTTGATCCACAGGTCGTGCGGCTCATTCCGCGACCCAAGGCAGAACTGTTCGGCGCGATCGCGATGTTTCGCGTCCGCGACGAACTGACCGTCGGCATGACGGAGCCGCAGAATCTGCAGCAACTCGACGAACTGGAGCGCGTCACCGGACTGCGCATCCGGCCCGTGCTCGTGCTCCGGTCGGCGGTCGACAAGCTGATCGAACGCTGCTACCAGGCCGACTACGCCGTCGATGCCGTCACCGCGGATCTCGAAGGAGGCTCCGTCGAGGTGCAGAATTCGGTCGATCTCGATCTGCAACGGATCGAATCGCTCGCCGACGGCAGTCCGATCGTCAACCTCGTCAACTACATCGTCGTCCACGCCGTCCGGCAGGGCGCTAGCGACATTCACGTCGAGCCGAGCCAGAAACACACCACGATCCGCTTCCGCGTCGACGGCCAGTTGCGCGAAGTGCTCCGGCCGCGACGCGACTTTCATCCGGCGATCATCTCGCGGTTGAAGGTGATGGCCAAGATGGACATCGCCGAACATCGGGCTGCTCAGGACGGCCGCGTGCACGTGCTGGTCGAAGGCCGCGAGATCGACCTGCGCGTGTCGAGCCTGCCGACGGTGCTGGGGGAAAAGATCGTCCTCCGCGTGCTCGATCGCAGCAGCGTGACGTTCAATCTCGACCGGCTCGGCGTCCCCGACAGCCTGCTCGATCAGGTCAAGCGGATGCTCGCCCGGCCCCACGGTCTGCTGCTGGTGACCGGCCCGACCGGCAGCGGCAAAACCACCACGCTGTATTCGGCGATGGAGCTCATCAAATCCACGGCGAACAACATTCTGACGGTCGAAGACCCCGTGGAGTATCAACTGGAGCAGATCAACCAGGTTCAGGTCGGCGGCGGAAAGGCGATGAGCTTCGCCAACGTCCTGCGGGCGATGCTGCGGCAAGACCCCGACATCATCATGGTCGGTGAAATCCGCGACGCCGAAACTGCGGAGATCGCCATTCAGGCGGCGCTCACCGGGCATCTGGTGCTCAGCACCCTGCACACGAACGACAGCGTGAGCGCGGTCACCCGGCTGCTCGACATGGGGGTCGCACCGTACAAGATCGCCGCGGCGCTGGTCGGTGTGATCGCCCAACGGCTGATCCGCACGATCTGTCCGCATTGCCGCATGAATTATTACCCCACCGCGGAAATGCTCGACGTACTGCGCTACGACGGCGACCGGCGCCGCCAGTTCCAGCGCGGCGAGGGCTGCCGCAAGTGTTTCGACACCGGCTTCCACGGCCGGATCGCCATCTACGAAGTCTTCGAGGCCACGCCGAAGGTCCGCGACATCATCGGCCATTCGCCCGACGTCGAGTTGCTGCGTGAGGAGCAGCGCCGGATGAAGGCGACGACGTTGCTGGAAGAGGGGCTGCATCGGGCCGAGGAAGGCAAGACAAGTTTGGAAGAAGTGATGCGGGTCGCGCTGTTCGATTGATTGCGGATCATGAACTTTCAATATCAGGCCAAGGATCGCAAAGGGGAGCGGACGACCGGCTCGATCGACGCCGAGTCGCTCGCCGCCGCGCGCGCCCAACTGCGCGAGCAGGGCCTGTTCGTGCTCGCATTGCAGCCCGGCCTGCTGTTGTCGGTCCCGCAAGTCCATCGCGCGCGCCTGACCAAGCGGCGCGTCGGCAAGAACGACGTGCTGATGGTCACGTACCAACTGGCCATCATGCTGCAATCGGGGGTCGATCTCAGCGAAGCCGTCCGCGGCAGCGCCGAGCATTGCCAGAACGCCTCGCTGAAGACGGTGTTGGAGGCCATCCACGAAGACGTCACGTCCGGGCAGCCGATGTCCGAGGCGATGCGGAAGCACGTGCATGTCTTCGGGGAAGCGTACGTCGCCAGCATCTCCGCGGCCGAGGCGTCCGGCACGATGGCCGACGTCCTCAAGCGGTTGGCAGAACTCACGCAGAACGAAATCCGGCTGCGAAATACGATCGTCGGGGTCATCACGTATCCCGCGATCCTGTTCAGCCTCGCCATCGCGGTCGGCATCGCGCTCGTCGGCTTCGTGCTGCCGCAATTCGCAACAGTTTTTGAGAACCTCGGCAATCCGCCGCCGCCGCTGACTCAGTTCCTGATCGGCGGCGCGAGCTGGATTCGTCATCATCTGCTGATCGTCGGTGGCGTGGCAGTGGGATGCCTGCTCGTCTTGTGGCAGGTCTACCACAGCGGCTGGCTGAAGCGCGTCGGCGACCGATTTGTGCTCACCGGACCGATCATCTCGAAGGCGGCGCAGGCGCTGTTCATCGGGCGGGCTTTTCGGCTGTTGGGGAACATGCTGGAGAGCGGCGTGCCGTTGCTCGACGCCATCCGCCTCTGCCGCAAAGCGGTCCCCAATCAGTTGTACTACGTGATGTTCGAGACGCTCGAACAAGATGTCATCAATGGCAAAGGGATCACCGACACGCTCGCCCGAACGCCGTTCATTCCCCCCGGTGCGACGCAAATGGTGGCCACCGCGGAGCGCTCCGGCAAGCTCGGCCAGGTCTTGCAGACGGTCGGGCAGTTTTACGAAGACGACGGCGAGCGGCTCGCAAGGCAGCTCGCCAAGCTGATCGAACCGGCCGTGATTGTGACGATGGGGGGCGTGGTCTCCGTCGTGGTGGCAGCCATCATGTTGCCGTTGCTCGATCTGTCGACGATTCCTCAGTAGCCCAGTGGACGACTTTCATGTTGACGTTAACGAAACGCCCGACTTCGGAACACGTGCCCGCCTCGCGTCTTCGCGCGCGGCAGGCCGCGCCGGTCGGCATCGACATCGGCAGCCACGCCATCAAATGGGCCCAGGTCGTGCCCGAAGCGGGCGGCTGGCGGCTGACTGAAGCGCACATCATTCCGTGGGTTGGCTCGCAATCGTTGGATCATCAGTCTCTCGTCAATGGCGATCTGCGCACGGCCTTGCGGGCGGCGACGATCGCACCGCCTTCGCGCACAGCGGCCTGCACGCTGTCGATGGCGCTGACCGAACTACGGTCCCTGGATCTCCCCGCCGGATCGCCGGACGAACTGCGGCAGATGGCGTACAACGAACTCGCCGACGGCCTCGGCGAAGCGCAACTGGAATTGATGCTGTGGCCCACGCCTCGCGCCGACGGCGAGGCCGGCACCATCAGCGTGACTGCCCTGGCGTTGCCGACCGCGACGGCGTTAGCGGTCGCCGAAGATCTGCTTGCCGAGCGGTTGCGGTGCCGCTTGCTGACGGCCCTGCCCTACGCACTGGCCAAAGCGGTGACGATGGCCGACCCGTCCGCCCGTGCGACACCGGTCGCGGTGCTGGATTGGGGCGGCGCGACACCGTCGTTGACGGTCGTCCAACACGGTCGGCCGGTGTTCACTCGATTGCTGCGCGACTGTGGAGCGGCGCGGGTCGCGGAGGCGGTGTCGCAACTCTTGCAGTTATCGACCGCGGAGGCGTGGGGGTTACTGGGCGCTCTCGGCGACAACACTCTCCGACGTTCCGGGCCGGACCAGCGCAGTCCCTTAGCCGACCGCGTGGTCGAAGCCGCACGAGGAGCGACCAAGCCGCTGTTGCAACAACTGGAGCGCACGCGGGCCTTCCTGCGTCAACAGTTCGCCGATCTCGTCCCGCAGCGGGTGTGGATCGTCGGAGCCGGCGCATTGTTGCAGCCGTTCTTCCCGGCGATTTCAACAGCGATCGGAGCCGAGGTCCAACCGTGGCGGCTGCCGACGTCGCAGCCATCCGTTGCCGACGATCCGATGCAGGCCGTGCTGGCCGCGGCGATCGGAATGTCCGCCTTGGGAGGGGACGCATGAACGACGACATCAACCTGTTGCCGCTGGCCTTCCGCCAGCGCGATCTGTTTCGGACGCGGTTGCGACAATGGTCCGCCGTCTGGACGGCGACCCTATTGCTCGGCGTCAGCGGCGGAGCGTGGAAGTATGCCGGCGGACAATCGCTCCGCGAGCGCGTCCGTTCGCTGGAAGAACAATGCGTGCCGATGCGCGAACTCGCGCAGCAGAATCAGACGCTGCAAACCCAACTGCACGAATTCACAGGCCGGCAATCGCTGCTGGCGGAACTCGAACAGGCCCAGCGGCCCGTGCAACTGCTGGGCATCATCAGCCAGAGCGCGCTCGCCACCGACAAACGGCTGCACGTGGAGCAGTTGCAGCTCACGCAGGAAGAAGTGCCGGTCGCGCCGCCGACCACACCGCCCGCCAATGTCGCCAAGCCGACGAACGACAAGCCCGTTCGGCCGGTGATCCGCACGCGGCTCGTGCTGACCGGGCTGGCGACCGACGACCTTGCCGTCGCCCGCTTCATCGCGCAGCTGCGCGGCGTCGCGGTCTTCCATTCGGTGGACCTGGAATCCTCCTCGCGCGTCGCCCACCCCACCGGGCACGCGCAGCATTATGAAGTGCATTGCGTTTACTGACGCCTTCCCCCCTCGCCCGGCGCTTCGCTGGGAGAGGGGCCGGGGGTGAGGGTGCTTCGGTCTTTGGTTTCTCTTCCGACAGAAAATCAGAAAGCAAAAAGCACCCTCACCCTAACCCTCTCCCACCGAAGTGGCGGGCGAGGGGACAAGCAGACGGACCTGCCGCTTTCACAGAGACGAACCACTCCACGAAACTCCACACCATGCTCGATCTCTTCCGATCCAATAGTCTGTCCCGCCGCGGCTTGATGCTGCACGGTGCGGGTCTCGGCGTGACCGTTGCTTTGGCGGCCGTCGCGTACGGCATGTTCTATGTGCCGCTCGACCGGTCGCAGGCGGCCCTGGAACGCACGGCCCGCGCGTGCGAGAGCTTTCTGTCGCGGAACGACGCCGTCCAGTCCGAACACGCGGACCTGACCCGACATCATGCGGCGACCGAACAGCGGGTGACGAACCTCGTGCGGCGAATTCCGGAAACAGCCCAGGAGTCCGAATTTCTCGCGGAACTGGCGACGCTCGCCCAACGGACCGGCTTCGTCCTGCACGACTATCGGCCCGGCGACATCCACCCGGTCGACTGGCACAACGAACTCGAAATCCAACTGCACACCGAAGGAAACTACGAAAGCCTGTGCCGCTTCCTGCTGGGGTTGGAATCGCTGGACCGCTTCTGCCGGCTCTCCGAACTCGGCATCTCGAACAGCCCGGACATGCCGCAGCAGCACACCAGCCGGATGACGCTGCAGATTTTCTTCGCCTCAGCCCAGAACGCGCGCGGCAGCTCGCCGGAATCCGTCGCGAAACGCTGAGGACTTGCCATGAAGTATTTTTCGCTTGGTCCCTTCTCCCCCGTCTTCGGGGGAGAGGGTTAGGGTGAGGGGGTCGAGTGCTTCACCGGGCAATGACGGCTATCAACATCAACCCGAAGCGAGCGCTCGCCCTCGCTCACGCTTCGGGTTGGTATCGGACACGGCAGGAAGCGCTCGGCCCCCTCACCCCGACCCTCTCCCCCGAAGACGGGGGCGAGGGGGCCAGAATGACAGCCTCGACGGTTTCTCAACACTGCCAACAGCCCCCCTGGATAAAACGCCGTGACGATCACTTCGCTCCCCGGTTCTGCCCGACTGAAGGTCGCCGTGATCCCGTTGCTTGCCGTGGTGCTGATTGCGCAAATGTGGCCGCGCGGCACGGATACGCCGCTGCCAGAAGTTGCCGCCGTCGATCAGGGATCGTCACCCGCAGCCGTAACCGGTAATGCGGCAGCCCCGGCGCACACTTCGGAGCCGCGACATTGGCCCAAGACCGAACTGGCAGCGCTGTTGCAGCACAATCCGTTCGAGGTGCCGAGCGCACTGTCCCCACCACCCCCTGAGAAACCAGTGTCTCACAACAGCGAGGCGGTCGCACAGGCGTTCGCGAAACGGCAGGAAGAGCAGGCGGCGACCAGCGTCGTCCAACTGGAAAGCAAGCGGGTGTCGATCGTGCTGATGTCCCCCAACGGGGCGACCGCTGTCGTTGACTCCAAGGTGTACCGCGTGAACGACTTCCTGGAGCCCGGCGTTCAGATCGCCGAGATCCGGCCCGACGCCGTGATCCTGCATGTGCGAGCGAAACGCGACCTGTCCGCTGATCGGCAGCAATTGCCGTAGTCGGCGCGAAGGAGATGTCAGCGCGAGCCGTCTCGCCGACGATTCGGGCAAGACAGGCGATCTATCCTGATTATTCCCCAGATGCCGACGATTCCGAAAGGGTCGTGTCGATAGCTGAGGACAACCGCCGCGGCGCGCACCGCCGGGTGGAACTATTGCGGCGACGTAGAGGCATCCCCATTCGCATGGCTCCGCTTCGAGCGAATTCCCAGCGCCCCATTCAGCGCGGCCGACTGAGCAGTCGGTTCGCGCCAGTCGTCGTGTTTGCGGCGACATGTCTCGCGTCTTCGCTCGGTTGGTCTCAGCCGCCAACGACCTCCGACCCCGCATCGTGGTCGCCCGCCCCGGGCGGGTCCACTTCGCCGACGGCGATTCGCATCATCCCCGTTGCACCGTCGAGCCGGCCGGCCGTCTGGCGTCAAAAAGGGCCGCCTGCCGTCCCGCCTGTGCGTCCGACGGGCCCTGCCACACCGTCATCCAGAGTTGCGGCGCAACCGCAGAGCGCCGTCCGGCCGGTCAACTATCAGATCAGCGTCGACATCCAGCCCCCCGCGTCGCCCAGGGCCACCGGTGTCGCTATTGAGCCGAAGCCCGAGCCAGAGTCGCAATCGCCCACCGCAGCCACTTCCCCCGAGCGACGCATCGAATTGCCGCTGCAGGGGTCCGCGATTCCCGGCAAGATTCAGATCACCGGCAAAGGGGATCGCATCTCTCTGACGGCCCGCGACGCGCCGGTGGATCAGGTTGTCGGCTTGATCGCCCAACAACACGGCCTCAACGTCGTGACCGCCGCGACCGTCAAGGGGACGATCTCGGTGACGCTCAGCGACGTCGGGCTGGACGCCGCGCTCGACGCCGTCCTGAAGGTCAACGGGTACACCTGGGTCCGCGACGGCGACATCATTCTCGTCACCACGATCGCCGCAGACAGCACGACGCTGCCGTCGGTGCAGGGACGGCAGTTGCGGGTCTTTACGCTCAACTACCTGGCCGCGGCGGATGCCGACAAGATCGTCAAGGGGCTGCTGTCTCCGGTCGGGAAATCGGTGATCGTGGAATCGAGTCCGACCGACAAGCGCCGCACGCGCGATCAGCTCATCATTGAGGATCTTCCCGAATACATCGAACGGGCCGCCGACTCGCTCGCGCAGACCGACCTGCCCCCCAAGCAGGTGCTGATCGAAGCGTACATCCTGCAGATCAATCTGAAGGACGACCTGCGGCACGGTGTCGACATTCAGGCCATTCTCGCCCGCATCGACAACACGCGCGTCTCAATGAAGACTGTTGGGTTCGCCAACCCGAACGCCTCGCCGGCGTTCTTTTTCGGAATCGACGGGACCGATCTGGACGTGCTGGTGGAAGCCATCAAGCTGACCACCGACGCCAAGACGCTCGCCTCGCCGAAGGTGCTGGTCGTCAACGGCCAGGAGGCCCGCATTCAGGTTGGCTCGCAGCTCGGCTACTTCGTGACCACCACGACGCAGACCTCGACGATGCAGCAGGTGGACTTTCTGGAACTCGGCGTCGTCCTCAAGGTGACGCCGCAGATCACCGATTCGGGCGAGATCCTGATGCACGTCAAACCCGAAATCTCCAGCGGGCAGATCAATCCGGCGACGGGACTGCCCGAGGAGGACACGACGCAGGTCGATACGACGGTCATCCTGCCGGACGGCAACGGCATGATCATCGGCGGGCTGATCAAAGAGGGGGATACGGAATCGCAAACCAAGATTCCGCTCGTCGGCGACCTGTGGGTGGTGGGCCGGTTCTTCCAGCGCCGGACGGTGCATCGCGAGCGGAACGAGATTCTGATCGCGTTGGTGCCGCGCGTGGTGACGTACGACTCGGGCCATCCGGTGTGTCCCAAGCCCGACCCCGGCGATGAAGTGGAATGGTCGCGGGCGACGACGCCTTTGGTGGGGCCGCAGTTGCAGCGCGTCGACCGTCGGCCGCTGGAGCCGGAGTTGCCGGACGCGATCCGCAATCCGCGGAAGCTGGATCTGTCGCGCGTGCCCCAGTTGTGGAAGAAGCCGACGAAGGCGTACCCGCCGCCGGCGGACTTCTATTTCCCGAGTTCCGACGAACGGACGCAGGGGAACACGCCCCGGCCGCTGATCTACGACAGCCAGTTGCTTAGCGGACCGGAGCTGTCGTTGCAGCCGATCTCGGAGATCCCACCGCTGCCACCGCCCGCCGCTCCGCCGCCACTCTACGAAGTGCCTGCTTTGCCGCCGCCTCAGGGAATCGCGCCATGAAGAACAATCTGGAACTACCCGTCGACCTGCAGCACCTGCTGGAGAAACGGACCGAAACCGACCGCCGCAAGAAGCAGCGCCGCGCGACCGCCGATCCCGCGACGCCAAGCACCGAACAGCGCGCGAGCGTCGATCGCCGCAAGCAATCGCGACGTCCGCCCAAGAAAGATTCGTGACGTACACTCTCAACAGGAGAAGACGTCATGAACTGTCTCAATTGCGGTGCGCCGCTGTCGTGGACGCCGGGGGCGGCGGTCCTGCATTGCGGGTTCTGCCGGTCGCATCGGCCGCTCAGCATCGCCGCGGAGCTCGCCGACCGCGTGGCCTGGCTGGGCACGACATCGGAACGCACCTGTCCGGGGTGCGAGAATCCGCTGGAGCGGGCGGTCCTCGATAAGACGCCGGCGGAGTCGTGCCCCGTCTGTCACGGATTACTTGTGGCGGACGAAGCGTTCGCGCTCGTCGTCCGCGAACGGCGCGCGAACTACAACGGCGCCGACATCTTTCCGACGCCGCTCGATCCCGCGCGCCTCACCGGGGGCGTGGACTGCCCGGACTGCGGGCGGCCGATGGAACGGCACTGCTACTGCGGCCCCGGCAATCAGATTATCGACACGTGCAGCCCCTGCGGCCTGGTCTGGCTCGACTGCGGCGAACTCGCCGGCATCGAAGCCGCCGCGGGACGACGACGGTAAGTGACCCGGTCGCTTCAAGCGTCCGGGTCACTGGCTCCGATCTCACAGTCCCGCGAGCTGCGCGTCAGCGTCGCCGAACTTCGGCAGCTTGACATCCATACGGTTCAGGATCGACAGATACAGGCTGCACAGCTTGCGATCGTCGTCGTCCTTCTCCCCAAAGTCCAGCACGCGGCCGGTTTCGATCGTGCCGCCCAGGCCGCCGACGAGGAGCAGCGGCAGCTTGGTGCTGTCGTGCTTGCTGCCGGACCACATGTTCGACAGGTATAAGAGGCACGAGTGATCCAGCACCGTGCCGTTGCCCTCCGGCATCGCCTCCAGTCGCCCCGCGAGATACGCCAGTTGGCTGACATAGTACCGCGAGATCCGTTCGTATTCGTCGGACAGATCGTCGTGCGACGCCGAGTGATGCGCCTTGCGGGCGTCGAGGAACGGATAGAACAGGCCGGAGATGTCGCGACACAACAGCAGCGACGCCACGCGGGTCTTGTCGGTCTGGAAGGCGAGGGCCATGATGTCGCACATCAGCCGCATGTGCTCGCGGATGTCCTCTGGCAGACCATTGTCGGGCCTCGGCATCGTGACGACGGACTGCCCCTTGTTGCGGGCGTGCGTTTCGGCTTTCGTCTGATCGGCCCGCATGCGTTCGATGCGGGTCTCGACCTCGCGAACGCTGGTGAGATACTCGTCCAGCTTGACCTTGTCCCCGGCGCTGACCTGCCGGCTGAGGCTCGCGGCGTGTTCCCTTACCCGGTCGAGCACGCTCTGATTGCGGCGGTTCCCGCGGTTGTCGAACAGACTGTCGAAGGCCAGCGACGGGTAGACCTCCATCGGCACGGGCGACGTCGCATTCTGCCACGAAATGTGCGAGCTGTACGCCATCGAGAAGTTCGTCTCGTGATACCCCGTGGTGGGCTGTTCGCAGCCGAGGACCAGGCTGGGCTGGACGGTTTCGCGACCGATGTGGTTGGCCAGCACCTGATCGACGCTGATGCCCCCCTTGAGCTCGGCCCCCTTCTGGAGAGCCGCGCCGGACAGCACGTTCCCCGTCTGGCCGGGATGAATGCCGACGCCGGTGGCGTTCTTGTTGAACAGCCCGTTGATGACGTTCAGCTTCGACTTCAGCGGCGTCATCGGTTCCAGGCTCTGGCTCAGCTCCATCTCCGCACCCGAGCCCTTGGCCCACCAGTGCTTGGAGTTGATGCCGCAGGCCATGAACAGCGCCGCGAATCGCTTCGGAAACGCGGCGGGGTCGTCGCCGGTCAGGCTGACATCGCCCCACACGGGCAGAGATTCCAGCCACGGCAGCGCCATGGCAACGCCGACGCCGCGGAGGAGGGTGCGGCGGGTTACTGGGACGTTGTAGGTAGACATGCTTCACAACTCCGAAGTAAGCGATAGGTGTTTCGCTATTTCCCCGCTTGGACTGCCTGATACGACTGATGCAACAATGTGGTCACTGCTTCAAGATCGCTATTTACATCAACCTTAAACTCATGATTGCACGACCACCCGAAAGCATCCGGTTTTCGCGTCACTAGAATACCATGCACCAGCATTGCCTGCGATTCCGGTACAGCAAATCCTTCCGGCCGAACCAAGATAGAAAGACATGACTTCCTTGGTACGATCTCAGCAAACTTCAGAGTTGATTCAAAGATCAAGTAATTCGCCGTTGCACGTGTCCGGACCTCCCCACCGAAATTGCCCACCCTTCGCTTCAATTCCCAATAAATCTCTTGAAGGCTATCAGGGAGACGCCCTACAGCCTCATCTTCAGTTGGTGGTTGTGGCGAGGTCTTCTTTGGATATCCGCCTCCATGAAGTTCAACTGGTCGCACTACTTCATTGAAGTCGATGAACATTTCCGGTGTCTGATCATTGGAGACAAAGCAGGTGTAGCTCAAACAGGTAATAGAGACCCCTCGCTTCAACAACCACCTAGCTGTTCTTTCGATCTTTTCTTCAATGCTCTCCCCAACGATGAACACTCGCTGCTGTTGATTGAATTGCAACTCAGAGAACTCTGCAACTGGAATTCCAAAGGTCGTGGAATAGGCGTCAGCGAGCGAAGTAAAGTTCAACTTGCGTTTCTCGAAATACTGGATCGCCGTCTTGTTCAGGCGGTCATAATCCCAATCGGCAACGTCCGACGCGTATTCCAAGGCTTGTGCAATCACGTCGCGCGGAGTTTGTCCGCGCTTCACCTCGATAATCACCAAATTACCTTGGGCATCGATTGCAAGAACATCCGTCACATTCTCAAATGGTTTCTCTTGGGAGATGACCAATACGCGAGCTTCGTCTTCTGGTAGAACAGCGGTCGGATTATCGGCGAGCCATTGTTCCATATGGCTTTCCAAGAGACCTCGCTGCTGCATGCTCGTCGCTGTGAGCCGAACAAATGTTGTTTTGTTATCTGACTGCTTCAGTTTGTAGAGCACGTCAAACTCCCAGCAGTAGAACAATTCAGTCCCAACCTGCGACGAACCTCGTCAACTGCCTCTGCCAATGGTTGCGACAGCCCTGCCTCGAAATCGGCTTGCCCCTGCCTAATATCAGCAATTGTTGCCTGACTTTCGGATTGCCGGCGCCACAGTCGAATGCAGTCTTCCAACGACAACGTGGAATCGCGCCCGCTGAGTTGTCGCTGAGCGAAGTCGGTGAAACTGGCCAACTCTTGAAGGGCATGAGACATCGCTGTACTCCCTGATTGGAACCTTCCGACGCTGATGTCAGAAAAGTCATTCGACCGCATCGACGCGACCCCGCTTGTTCACAAACTGCGGGCTGATGACAATCGCTTCCACCAACCCGCCGAGATGATTCTCATTCGCCGCCAACTGCCGCCGCATCGTGGCGACGGTTTCGTCATCCGACGGCAGCAGCGTGCGGCCCAAGGCATAGGATAGTAGTTTTCGGCACAGGTTGTCGAGGAAATCTTCCTGCCGATGGTCGCGGAGGTAGTCGCGCAGGCCGTGGAGTCCGCTTCCTGCGCTGCCGCCGGGGAAGGTGGCCTGGACGTCCACCGGCCGGCCGCCCAGGTCTTTGTCGCGGGTTTCGCCGATGGGGCCGAAGCCCTCGAAGACCAGGCCCAGGGCGTCGAACCGCTCGTGACAGACCGCGCAACTCTGGTGCTCGCGATGCCGGGCCAGCACGTCGCGCAGCGTCAGGTCGCCGAGCATGGCTTCATCGGCAGGGAGTTCGGGAACGGTCGGCGGCGGAATGCGTTCACCGAGCAATCGGCGAACGACCCAGTAACCGCGCTTGACCGGGCTGGTCCGCAGTCCCGGTGCGTTCTGCGTCAGGAACACGGCCATCGGTAACAGGCCACCCCGTTGATGCTCTGCCGCGCGATCGACCCGTGTCCATTGATCGGCGGCAAGGTCGCCCACGTCCATGCCATAGTGCTGGGCGAGGACGGGATTGACAAACGTATGCCCGGCTTCCAGAAAATCGAGCACCGGGCGATCTTGCTGGACGACGTCGATAAAGAACCGCACCGGCTCCTCGAACATCGCCTGACGGAGTTCGTTGGTAAAGCTCGGAAACCGCTCGCGGTCAACGGCGTTGTGGCTCTCGAAATGTCGGAAGTCGAGCCAGTTACCGCCGAACTCCAGCGTGAGGCCGCGCACGCGGTCGTCTTTCAGCATCCGGCGGGCTTGCGCCGTCAGAACCTCGGGATGATGCAGTTCGCCCTTTGCAGCCAGGTTCAGCAACTCGGCGTCGGGCTGGCTGGACCACAGGAAATAGCTGAGCCGGCTCGCCAGCTCGTAGTCGGTCAATGGACGCCGGTTTCCCTCCGCGACGGCCAGGTCCATCCGATAGCAAAAGTGAGGCGACATCAACACCGAGACGAGCACGTCCTGAAACGCTTCTTCGTGGCTCAGACTCTCGTCGATGCGCAGCTTTCGATAGAAGGCCAACAGATCATCGCGATCCCCATCAGACAACGGCCGGCGAAAGGCCCGCTGAGCGAACTCCGCAAGCTGCTCCAACTGTCGCGGTTCGGCGGCGATGCGGGCCTGCTCGACCCAGCGGATTTGAGCGTTGATGTCCCGGAAGAACGCTTCGATCGCGGTGACGGCGTCCCCTGTCGCCCCGCCGTTGACGGCCTTGGCCAGATACTGCTGGGCGAGCCGATCGATCAATGTCTCCGACGTCGCATTCTTGTCCTCCGCGCGGGCGAAGTCGAACTCGGCGTCACGCAAATAACGTGAATCCGTCCGCTCAAACCACAGGAACCCGGAATACTGCCGCATCGGGGCCGAGGTGATGAAATCCAGCTCCCGCCACAGCGCGTCCAGTTCGGCCTGCTGCCGTTCGTCAAGGATCAGGTCGTACAACGGGCCGTCGTCGCGGAAGTAGCCCATCATGCTGTGGAACCCGGCGCTCAGCAGCCGGCCCTTCTCCTGCTCGTCTTTCGACTTGCCGACATAGTCGCGGCCGCGCTCCGCAATGTAGAACGCATCCGGAAAGAGGTCGCCGAACCGCGCGAACGACGCCTCGTATTCGGCTCGCTCTGCAGGATCGACGGGAACCACGAGATCCAGGTCGACGTCCTCGTCTGTCGTCGGAACATGAAGTGCGTCGCCGTTGAAGTGGCGCCGATGGCTGGCGTACTGGCGGTTCTTCCATAACACGAACGCCTGCGCACCGGGATGAATGCCCGAGGCTTGCAGCCCTGTCACTGGAACTTCGAGCTTCGTCCGTAATGCGACCACGAAGTCGCGCATCTCTTCGCAGCCGTGACGAACAACGTCGGCCGATGGACCCTCCGGTGCGGGCAGATCGCGCCACATCCCCTGCAACTTTGCCATCGGCCCGACGGTTTCCGGTGACTCCGTCAACGCCGACCAGACTCGCGCGAGGTATTTGGCGCTGACGTGATCGTCGGCGTCGACATCCACCAATGTCTGATTCGGACGCCCAAGCGCGGCCCGATGCCGGTAACGCCACGCGGCGAGAAAATAGTCGGCGTAGTCGGTGGGCTGCCGCTGATAGAACTCGACGATCCGTTTGACGCAGTATTTGTCCCGGTCGGTGTCCGTCACGACCGGATGCGGGGCGAACGTGAAGCCGTCGGGCGTGAGGACGAGGTGCTCGGCCACTTTACGCGCGGCCTCGATGTACTTCTGCAGCAATGCCGGAGACATCGCCAGCGATTCGCCGGAGTTGTCGAA
>JAWXBB010000276.1:0-39713 GCA_034439795.1 Planctomycetaceae bacterium
CCACCCTGACCGGCCGGTCCCTCCGGGCCTCGGCCGCCCTCCCGCAGCTGGCGCTCGCGAGCTGACGCGAAGAATCGGACTACATCAACGGGCTGCTAAAGGCTGGACTCCAACGAAGACCATCGCAACCGGATCGGCCCACCGTTACAGTGATCGAGGCAGCGCGTTGTTCCGCCCGGCTGGAACGCCCATGTCCTCCGCATCACCCATCGACGACGCCCCACTCGCGCGGCGGGTGACGTGGCTGTGCCGGTTGCTGGGCGTCGGCGGGTTGGCGCTCCTCGGCGTGACGTGGAAGCTGTGGACGCCGCAGGACGTGTTCCCCAGGGTGCCGCTGTTCGCGTGGGCGCCGCCGCGCTGGTGGGACTGGGCGTCGATCGCCGCACTGACTGCGGGGCTGACCGGCCTGTGCCTGCCCGTCCGCTGGCGTCGTGTTTCCGCCGCGGCCGTCGCTTGCGGTTTCGCTCTGCAATTCCTCGCCGACCAGCACCGCCTGCAACCGTGGGCGTGGCAGTTCTTCATCCTGGCGGTGGTGATCGCGCTGGCGGACGACCGGTTGGTGTTCCGCGGGTGGATGGCGCTGGTGATCAGCATCTACTTCTGGTCGGCGCTGTCGAAGCTGGATGCGGAATTCGCACGCGAAATGGTCTGGATGATTTTTCGCCAACTGTCGGACACTCTCATTGCAATTCGCGCTTACGGCCTTTACAGCGCCATTTCTGATATTGACTTGATTCGCTCCTTTCGACCGATTGGTTACGCGGTTGGGATTGTTGAGATCACTATCGCGTTTGCATTGGCGACTCGCCGATTCCGCACCAGCGGCTATTGGGGTTCTGTGTTTATGCACACCGGATTGATCACTCTGCTCGGACCCTGGGGCTTGGGGCATCAGCCCGGAGTGCTGGTCTGGAACGCACTGTTTATGGTGCAGAACACCGTGCTGTTTCGCGGGTCAACGATCTCGTTGTTCGATCAGCGAAGCGTCCCTGAGATCAGCCATGGCTTCCGAGATCGTTGGCGCACAACCACAGTCACTGGATTCCTGGCGTTCGTTCTATGCTGGCCGGCCTTAGAGCCTTGGGGCCGCTGCGACGCCTGGCTGGGATGGGCGGTGTATGTCCCGCGGTTTCATGGCTTCAAGATTTGGGTCGATACCGCTGGCCTCGAACGGCTCCCGGAGAGCTATCGCCAGAATAAGGAGAATCAGTTCAATGGCTTCTTCTGTCTTGGTCAAGGGAAGGAAGATCGCGAATGGCAACTCTTTGTTGGTGCTGTTTCGCTCGACGAATTGGGTGTGCCGATCTATCCGAATCATCGCTTCACAGTCGGCGTCGCGCTTGATCTGCAGGAGCGTTATGGTGCGAACGAAATGGACGTCGATCTGTGGACGCGCGCCGACCGCTGGACACTGTATCGCGAGGATGCGGACAGCTTTGTCACCCGCGCGCAGCTCGAAGCCTACGCCCGCACGTTCCGTGTGAATGCGTTGCCGGAGTCCGTGCTGCGGCGGCAGGCGGAGGAGCGGACGCGATGAAACGTGATAGTTGTCGCCCACGCGCGATGATCCGTCTTGAACCCGAAGGGTTCGCAGAGAGTAGCCGGGGGTCGAAGGCTTTGCAGAGACTGTGCGTCTCACTTCTGGGTGGCTTTGATGCCCGGTCCCCTTGCCCCCGTCTTCGGGGGAGAGGGTTAGGGTGAGGGGGCCGACTGCTTCACAGGACGATGACTGCCAGAAATACCAACCAGAAGCGAGGGCGAGCGCTCGCCCTCGCTCACGCTTCGGGTTGGTGTTGGACGCGGCAGGAAGCGCTCGCCCCCTCACCCCGACCCTCTCCCCCGAAGACGGGGGCGAGGGGGCCGGAGGAAGAAGCCACCCAAAATCGAGAAGCACACACAGACGCATCGACCCCGGCAGGGGTCGCAGAGATTCGCGCTCGGGCCGTACCATTCTGGCATCCTTTCAGGATGCGGGGTTTTCCACGAGACTATCCGGGGGTCTTCGCTGCGCTGCGACCCCCGGCTACTTTATGGGATCTCTTCGAGGTCCAATCCAAAGTCGAGACACGAGACGACGATGGCATACACTCGCTCCATAGCGTTGCTGGCGATCATCCTATCGACCCACGTCGCCTCGGCGGCCGACCCCGCCACGCTCGTGCTGCGCGGCGGCCACGTGCAGACGCTCGATGACGCCCAACCGACCGCGTCTGCCATCGCGATCACCGGCGACCGCATCGTCGTCGTTGGGACCGATGCCGAGATCGCTCCTTTTATCGGGCCCGCGACCCAGGTCATCGAGTGCAATGGCCGGTTCGTCATGCCGGGGTTCATCGAAGGGCACGGGCACTTCGTCTCGCTGGGCGAATCGAAGCGGCAGCTCGATCTCAGCACTGCGACGTCGTGGGACGACGTCGTCGCGAAGGTCGCCGAGGCCGCTCGCAACACGCCGAAAGGGAAATGGATCGTCGGCCGCGGCTGGCATCAGGGGAAGTGGAATGAACCGCCGCGGGAACAGGTCGAGGGCTATCCCGACACGCGGGCGATGTCGCAGGCCGTGCCCGCGCATCCGGTGCTGCTGACGCACGGCACGGGGCACATGGTGCTGGTCAACGAACGGGCGATGGCGCTCGCGGGGATCACCGCCGACACGAAACCGCCGCGCGGCGGCGAGATTCTGCGGGCGGCCGACGGGCGGGCCATCGGCGTGTTCCGCGAAGCGGCGATGTCGCCGCTGTATCGCGCCCTCGAGCGCGATCAGGCGGGTCGCACACCGGAGGAGGTCCGGGCCGAAATGGTCGCCTGCATCAACGCTGCCACTCAGGAGTGCCTGCGGTTCGGCGTGACGACGTTTCACGACGCCGGCGCTCCGCTGTCCGAAGTGGACGTCTTTCGCGACCTCGCCGCAAAGGGCGAATTGCCCGTGCGGCTGTGGGTGATGCTCAACGACGGCAACGACGTCCTCGCCGACAATCTTGCGAAGTATCGCACCGTGGGACCGTATCTCACCGTCCGTGGGATCAAGCGAATGATCGACGGCGCCCTCGGCACGCACGGCGCGTGGCTGCTCGAACCGTACGACGATTTGCCCACCAGCCGCGGACTCAACATGCAGTCGCTCGATGCCATCCGTCGCACGGCCGAACTAGCGATCGAGCACGATTATCAATTGTGCGTTCATGCCATCGGCGACCTCGCCAACCGCGAAACGCTGAGCCTGATGGAGTCCGTGTTCCGCGCGCATCCCGACCGCAAGGATCTGCGCTGGCGGATCGAGCACGCCCAGCACATTCACCCGGCGGACATCCCCCGGTTTCGGCAACTCGGTGTGATCGCGTCAATGCAGGGGAACCACGCCACGTCCGACGGCCCGTTCGTCGTGCAGCGGCTCGGCGACTGGCGGGCCCGCACCGGAGCCTATGCGTGGCGCAGCCTGCTCGACGCCGGAGCGGTCGTCATCAACGGCACCGACGCCCCGGTGGAGACGCTGAACCCCGTCGATTCGTACTTCGCCAGCGTTACCCGCCGCATGGCGAGCGGCGAGCCGTTCATCCCCGAACAGGCGATGACCCGCGTGGAAGCCCTGCGCTCCTACACCCGCGCCGCCGCCTGGGCCGGCTTCGAGGAGGACGCGAAGGGCACGCTGTCCGTCGGCAAGCTGGCCGACATTGTCGTCCTGTCGCAGGACCTGTTGACCGTCCCCGCCGACCAGCTTCGCAGCACCCGCGTGGATGTTACGATCATCGGCGGCAAGGTGGCATTCGAGCAGCCGTGATGATTGGTCGGCCATGCGGCGTTCAAGAGGGATTCAGCGCCTCTTTCGTCGCACAAAATGCAGCCCCACCATCACCCCGCCGGCAATGACGGACAGGACGGACACCAGCCCGCGTCCGAAGGCCTGCCCCCGCTGCTCGTTCGTGAGCGGCGGTGTGAGCGGCCAGACAATGTCCAGGAAGATGTAGGAGAGCGGCCCGGCGACCATGAGCAGCGATCCCAACTGCCACAGCGCCAGCGTATTGGACTGTGAAGAAGAGTTTCGCTTTTTGGACATGGTTGAACCTCTCAAGCCGGTTTGCGAGGACGACCCCCTCGACTCGTGACCAAAAGCCGGGATTTACAGTTCCGTTGTGATGGGCTGTGCCAGTTCCGTTGGGTGGGCTGTGCCCACCACCGTTCTTTCTGACGTGTGGACGACTGGTGCCACCAGGTTGGTGGGCACAACCCACCCTACAGAATCGCCAGCGGATTCCGGCGTTCCTCCAGCGTGCCACGGGTGACGCCCACGCGGTTGGCGGCGCGGAGGGTGCGCCAGACTTTTTCGCCGGCGATGCGGCCGGCGAGCAGGTCGCGGTAGATCGTCACAATGCGGCGGAGGTCGTCGGGGGATTCGTCGAGCAGCTCGATGCGGTAGTCGCGGACCCCCTGAGCGAGCAGGTCGGGGATCACCTCCGCGGCGCTTTGCGGCGTCGCGTTGAACAGCGTGTTGCGGCAGCCGACGTCGGCGGTCAGGCGGTGCTCCATCCCCACGCGGTCGCGGAGCTGCACGACATGGTCGTCGCACGGGCGGCCGCAGTTCGTTTTGTTCGTACCCGGCGACAGCACCGCACAGAAGACGCAATGCTCCATGTGGAACATCGGCATGTGCTGGTGGACCACGACCTCCAACGCCTCCGGTCGCACGGCGGCGGTCAGACCGAGCAGTTGCTCGCGGTTGAGATCGTACGACGCCGTCACCCGTTCGGCCCCCTGGGCGATGAGGTACTGCACCGTCAGCTCGTTCGTCGCGTTCAGCGAGTAGTCGGCGATGAACGGGATGTGATTCTCGGCACAGAAACGTATGCCGGCGAGATTGCGGGCCAGGAGGCCGTCGGGTTCGTGCTTCATCAACACGCGGAACAAGCCGAGTTCGTCGGGCTTCTGAATCCGCGGCGGGGCGAGCAGAATCGGCACGTTCGCATCGTGGGCCATCGCGACGGCGTCGCGGTATTCGCGGATGTCGGCGAAGTCGGCCATCACGCCGATGACGTTCAGGTCCAAGACTGTCCGCAACTGCTCGAGCGACCGACACAGCACGCGCAGGCGCGCCGGTTGGGTGGCCGGGGCTGGAGCCGCTTCGGCGAAGCCCCGGTCGGTCGCGCGCTCACCGGGGCTTCCCTCCCGTTGGTCGGTCCAGCCCCGGCCACCCAGAGCGAGTTGGAACGGCGTTTCCAATAACGGTCGTGCCGGCGGCGTCGCCGATTGCCGATCCAGCTCGGCGATGAGGTCGCGTCGCAACACGGACAACACGCTCATCGGGGCCATCGGGGAGTCGATGATGTCGGCCGTCAGTCCGGCGAATTCGTAGACGGTGTGCCCAAGCCGGCTGAGTTGTTGTTCGAGGAACTCGGTCGTGACGGGATGCTTCGTCGCGGCGGCGAGCGGGTCTGGCGACGTGGCGGTCGCCGTTGTGCCGATGGCCGTGTGGGCCGCGATGGTGAGCGGTTCGCCGGTCGCTGCACGGACGGTGAAGCGGACGGGGACGCGACGCAGCGGGTCGGCGGACGTGAACGTCTTCCGCAGCCGCTGCGACAATTCGGGGTCATCGGTCTTCCAGACCGGTTGTCCGGGCTGCAGGCGGGCGAGGTCGAGCGCGTCGCGGCCGAATTCGAGTTGGACGATGCCGTCGGACGCCACATCGTCCATGGCCCGACCATTGCGGAACACACCGTAGATGCGGCCTCCCTGTTCGTCGCCGTTGGCGCGATCGCCGGCGAAGACCACGCCGTCGCCGCGGCGGACGGGGGCCGACAGACGCACTTCGACGCCGTGGGGATCGACACGGACGACTTCGCCCAGGCGGATGCCGCGCTTGGCGGAACTGAAGCCGGGGACGAGCCGCTTGTGATCGTTCCCCGCGAGCCAGCCGGGGGAGAACCCGCGCGAGAACGAAAGCTCCATTTCGCGGACGTCATTGGCGGACATCTGCACCGGCTGCCCGGCCGCGGCGGCGTCCAGGGCGTGGCGATAATGCTTCGTGATGTTGGCAACGTACTCCGCGGTCTTCAATCGGCCTTCGATCTTGAACGAGCAGACTCCGGCGGCGAGCAGGTCGGGCGTCAGTTCATACGCGGCGAGATCCTGCGGGCTGAGCAGGTACTTCTGGTCGCCAAGATCGACGTCGCGGCCGTCGCAGATCAAATCGTACGGCAACCGGCACGCCTGGGCGCACTGCCCGCGGTTCGCGCTCCGCCCGCCGAGCGATTCGCTGGTGAGACACTGCCCCGAATACGCGACGCACAACGCACCGTGGACGAAGACCTCGAGTTTCATCGGCGACTGCGAGCGGATCTGGCGAATCTCGTCGAGCGACAATTCGCGGGCCAGCACGACCCGCGCGATGCCCAACTCGGCGGCGACGGCGATGCACTCGGCGCTGGTCAGCGTCATCTGCGTGGAGGCGTGCATCGTCAACTCGGGGGACACCGCCCGGATGAGCCGCGCGACGCCGAGATCCTGCACGAGGACGGCATCGACCCCGGCGACGGTCAGTTGTCGCACGAGTTGTTCGACGGCGGGCAGTTCGTCGGTGAAGGCGAGCGTGTTGAGCGTGACGTACCCCTTGACGCCGCGAGCGTGCAGGAACGCCATGACCGCGGGGACATCCTCGACGCCGAAGTTGGTGGCGCGGGCGCGGGCGTTGAAGCCGGTGGAGAGGCCGAAGTACACGGCGTCGGCCCCGTTCTCGACGGCGGCTTTCACGCAGTCCCAATCCCCGGCGGGGGCGAGGAGTTCCGCACGCGGCGGGGTGACGGACGAAGACGAAGTCATGGACTCTGCAGTGCTCCGAGACGGGACCGCATCGCCCCTGTGGAAATCGGTGACGGGATCGGTGCGATCCCCTGGGAGCAGGATACCGGTGCGCAGCGGTCTGCGCCGAGGCCGGGCGGTTTGGTCAGAGCGAATAGGGAATAGCGAGTAGTGAATAGACAGCGAGTGAAATTAGCGGCTTCTGGCTATTCGCTATTCCTACTCGCTATTCACTCAAGAGGTGAGCCTCGCAAAGCCTCGACTGCACCCTACAAGTCTATTCTTCCTGGGGATGATAGCGCTTCGGGCCGCGTTTGCGCTTCGGAGTGGCGAGCGGCGCGAACAGCGGCTTGGGGGCCAGGCGGAACAGCCAGATGCCGCCGCAATACGGGCAGTTGATGGCCGTTCCGGACCCGGCGGCCTGCACCCGCGCTTGCAGCGGGACGACGATTTTCGCCTGACACTTGGGGCAGCGCAGCGGTTCGCCGGGGGGGACGGGCATCAACATCGTCGACGGCCTGCAGGTCCGGTCGCGGACCTGCATAAGGGAATTGCCGGTCCGAGATCGTCTTCGGCGAAGCGGCCCGCGGGAACGCACCCGGACGCGCGTCGCGTCAGAAACCTCTGGCGAACGAGAGATTATCAGCGAAAAAAAAGTTGTCGAGCGGAAGGTTCAGGTTCGGCGTTCCTTGCAGCGGGGCTGAAGGCGATTCGGCATTTGTTATAACCTCAACGGCTTACGTTCCTAGCCATGAAGTGCAAAAATGCGGTGGTTGAGGGTCTTCCCTGAATCAAGGCCGGAGCCATCGATATGAGCGCTAATGAATTTCCGGGTTGGTTCGAGTGCGGTTGACGGCACCACGACGGTGGGCGATTCTGGTTCCTGCTGCCTGTCCGACTCGGTACGAAGCTCACACCATCCAGGATCAACGCCATGTTCCGTCCGCTGCTGCAACCTGCACTGGCCGTCGCGCTCTGCGGCGTCGTGTTTTCGGCTCCGCTCTACGCGCAGGACGCCAAAGCCCAGGCGAAGACCAAGCGGGTGCCGAACCCGGCTCTGGCGAAGATCGAGGACGACCCCAAGCTGCCGCGCGTGCTGCTGATCGGCGATTCGATTTCCATCGGCTACACGCTGGCCGTCCGTGACCTGCTCAAAGGGAAGGCGAACGTCCACCGCATCCCCACCAATGCCGGGCCGACGACGAACGGCCTCAAGAATCTGTCGACGTGGCTCGGCGACGGCCAGTGGGACGTGATCCACTTCAACTGGGGTCTGCACGACCTGAAGTACATCGGCGCGAACGACACGAGCCTCGCCGATCCGAAAGCCCCCGGCAGCCGCCCGCAGGTGCCTCCCGCCGAGTACGAGGCCAATCTCCGCGAACTGGTGAAGCAGCTTCAGGGGACAAAGGCTCAACTGATCTGGTGCGCGACGACGCCGGTCCCCGAAGGTTCCAACGGCCGCGTCGCCGGCGACGAAGCCCCCTACAACACGATCGCCGCCAAAGTGATGCAGGACGCCGGCGTGACGACGAACGACCTGGGCACGTTCGCGAAAGCCCGGCTCGCGGACATCCAGTTGCCGAAGAACGTCCACTTCAGCGACCCGGGGTCGAAAGTGCTCGCGGAGGAGGTCGCAAAGGCGATTGCGGGGAAGCTGGCGAAGCGGTGATTCGCGATTTCACAGCCCGGAGCGCCAGCGACGGCGCGACGAATTGGTTGAAGACCGCGAAACCGCAAGCGTGGGTTCGAGACCACGCTTGCGGTTTCGCGGTCTTCTAGTTTCTCAAGGAAGACGCCGTCGCTGGCGCTCCGGGCTGGGATTATTCCCCCGCGATCAACACCACCGTCGACCGTGGCCCCAGCGTCAGCCGCAGCGACGGGTCGAGCGGTTGTTCCGTGCCCGGCGGGGCGATGTCGTCCGGCGCGGCACGCGACGTGTCGATCGCGCGCTTCCACACCCAACCGTTCGGCGCTTCCGGGAGGCGGAACGAGAGCGGCTCCCAGTACATGTTGAACGCGGCGTAGATGGTGTCGGCGAGGCCGTGGATCGAGTACAGCTTGAGCAGCATCCCCAGCGTGTGGCTGTGATGGGCCCAGTCGGGTTGCCACGGCTCGACGCCGTGCCACGAGACGTCCAGCAAATCGTCGTTCGAGTTCGGCCGCCGGCCCGGATGCAGCGAATGGCTGAGGGCCGGGTGGCGGTGACGGAACGCGATCAGCTCGCGGCAGTACCGCAGCCAGTCGGCCTCGGTGTCGCACAGCGTCCAGTCGAACCATGTCAGCGGGCTGTCGTGGCAGTAGGCGTTGTTGTTCCCCAGCTGCGTGCGGGCGACTTCGTCTCCCATCAGCAGCATCGGCACCCCCTGGCTGAGGAACAGCATCGCCATCGCATTTTTCATCTGCCGCAGTCGCAGCGACTGGATCGCCGGATCGTCGGTCGGGCCTTCGACGCCGCCGTTCCACGAGCAGTTGTCGTCGGTGCCGTCGCGATTGTTCTCGGCGTTGGCCGCGTTGTGCTTGGCGTTGTAGCTGACGAGGTCGGCGAGCGTGAACCCGTCGTGACAGGTGACGAAATTGACCGACGCCGTCGGCCCGCGGTTGGCGTACAGATCGGGCGAGCCGATGAGCCGTTGCGCCATCTCCGCCGTCTGTCCGGGATCGCCGCGGAGAAACTTGCGGACGCAGTCGCGATACCGGCCGTTCCACTCCATCCAGCGGCCGTACGCCGGAAATGTGCCGACCTGATACAACCCGCCGGCGTCCCACGCCTCGGCGATGAGCTTGGTCCGGCTCAGGATTGGATCGCGGGCCAGCGACTCCAACAGCGGCGGATTGCGCAGCGGAGCCCCTTCCGAATCGCGGCCCAGGATGCTGGCGAGATCGAAGCGGAACCCGTCGACGTGGTACTCGGTCACCCAGTGTCGCAGACTGGTGCGGACGAAATCGCGGACGACGGGGTGATTGCAGTTCAGCGTGTTGCCGCAACCGCTGAAGTTCTGATACCCGCCGTCGGGGGTGAGCATGTAGTAGACGTTGTTGTCGAGACCGCGGAACGACAGCATCGGCCCGAATTCGTTCCCCTCGGCGGTGTGGTTGAACACCACGTCGAGAATCACCTCCATACCCGCCGCATGCAGCTCGCGGACGAGCGTCTTCAGCTCGTCGACCTGCATCCCCAGCAGGCCGGTCGCCGCGAACCCGGCCTTGGGCGCGTTGAACCCCACCGTGCTGTAGCCCCAATAGTTGAGCAGCGGTTCGCCGGTCTCGGGATGCGAGCGGTCGACTTCGCATTCGTTGAACTCGAAGATCGGCATCAGCTCGACGCAGTTCACGCCGAGCGATTGCAGATACGGAATCTTCTCGCGCAGCCCGGCGAACGTGCCGGGGAACATCACGCCCGACGTGGGGCTTTGCGTGAAGCCGCGGACGTGCATCTCGTAGACGATGAGGCTGTCGACGGGAAGCTGCAGCGGCCGGTCGTGGCCCCAGTCGAAATCGTGCGGGATGATGCGGCTGCGGAAGCGCCGCTGGCCGTCCGGTCGCCGCGCGCCCCACTGTTCGCCGCCGGACAGCGACATCGCGAACGGATCGAGCAGGGCCGCCTGCGGATCGTAACGGTGCCCCAACTCGGGCTGAAACGGGCCGCTCAACCGGAAGGCGTACTCGATGGCGTCGATGTCGAGGTTGAACACTGTCATCGCATACACATCGCCGATGCGGAACTCCTCCGGGAACGGCAACTCGGCCAGCGGCTCGTCGGCACCTTGTTCGTACAGCAGCAGCGAGCAGCTCTCGGCGTGCCGCGCGAACAGCGAGAAGTTCACTCCCATCGGCACCAGCGACACGCCGAACGGCAGCGCGTCCCCCGGCCGAACCGGGTAGCCGCCGATCGTCCGCGTGGGATAGGCGTCGATCCGCGGCACCATCGACATCGACAGCGACGGAAACTCCTCGGCCGAACTCAGCTTCTGGAACAGCGGCAGAAACCCAGCCGCCTCGACGATGCACCGCAACTCCGGCGGCACCCCTTCGGCGGTGAGATGGCAGCCCACCGACCGCGCGTGCCTGGCCAGCAGCAGCAGTTGCCGCAGCGACATGCCGGTCAGCCCCTCGGTCTCGCTGAGATCGAGGATGACCCGCTCGCCGGTGCGGAAGCGGTTGATGACGTCGGACTGCAAATGTCCGGGGAGCACCCCGACCAGCCGGCCCGACAACCGAATCACCGTCCGTTCCGGCGACTGCTCGACATGCACATCAACCATCGACGGTGTTCGCTCCGGAGAAATCGCAGGATGGGGGAACGGATCGACGAGCGCCCCGGATTGTATCGGACTGACGAGGGACGCGGGACGGATCGAACCGGACGGCGGCGCGGATTCCGTTCAGCAGCCGATTTCAGACCGTATTGTTTTTACGCCGAAGGCGTTGCATCGCAAAGCCCAGGGTCGCGAGTCTGCGAGCGCACCCTGGGTGGCGATCGATGATGAACCCCATACCCTGCAAGGGTTTCATCACGGTTTGAGGCCGCCGGTGATGCGACCCTTTCAGGGTCGATTCGCCTCCGACGCCATTTCCCTCGCGACCCTGGGCTGTGTGATTGAACGCCTACGGCGTACTCGACCTCCGATCAATGTTCCGACACCAGCGGCAACAACCAGTGTCGGGTTCTGAAAACACTTCCTTGCTCGGGGATGTGAAACTGTAACGACTTTGCCGATTGTGCCGTCCTGTGATGTTGATTTTGGGCAACATACGGGCGAGTTGCACGCCGCCCCGGTGGTATGCTTCACTGCCTTCTCTCCCCTCGCCCGGCGCTTCGCTGGGAGAGGGGCCGGGGGTGAGGGTGCCTTTCGTCTTCTGTCTTTCACGGCGGAAGAAAAGGCCAAAAAGACACCCTCACCCTAACCCTCTCCCACCGAAGCGGCGGGCGAGGGGACAGGAAAAAGGCCGCGAAACCGCAAGCGTGGGTACGAACGACGCTTGCGGTTTCGCGGTCTTCTCGACCCCGGTCAATTCGCACACCCACTGAATCCACACCACACGATGCACAGCACCGCCAAACTCCGCGGCATCTTTACGCCCAACGTCGTCCCGCTCGACAGCCGCGGCGACATTCACGAGCGCGAACTGCGGCGCTACGTCGACTGGTTGATCGCCAAGGGGGTCCACGGGCTGTATCCCAACGGCTCGACCGGCGAGTTCACGCGGTTCACTGTCGAAGAGCGCGTGCGGATCATGGAGATCATCTGCGACCAGGTGGGGGGCCGCGTGCCGGTCCTCGCCGGGGCCGCCGAGGCCAACGTCAAGGAGACGCTGCGGGCCTGCGAGAAGTATTACGAGCTGGGGGCCGCCGCGGTCGCCATCGTCGCCCCGTACTATTACAAGCTGAGTCCGCGGGCGGTGTATGCGTACTTCAAAGAGATCGCCGACAACACGCCGATCGACGTCACGCTGTACAACATCCCGATGTTCGCCAGTCCGATCGACGTCCCCACGGTCAAGCGGCTCGCCGAGGAATGCCCGAAGGTCGTCGGCATCAAGGATTCGTCCGGCGACATCCCGCAGATGATCCGCATGATTCAGGCCGTGCGGCCGATGCGGCCCGACTTCAGCTTCCTCACCGGCTGGGACGCCGCCCTCATGCCGATGCTGCTGATCGGCTGCGACGGCGGCACCAACGCCACCTCCGGCGTGGCCCCCGAACTGCTGGTCAAGCTGTACGAACTGACGCTCGCGGAAAAACTCGACGAAGCCCGGCAGTTGCAGTACGACGTCGTCACGCTGTTCGACGCGATGATCACCTCGTCCGAATTCCCCGACGGCTTCCGCACGGCGGTCCGTCTCCGCGGTTTCGAGACCGGCGTCGGCCGGCAACCGATCTCCGACGAGCAGCAGGCCGAACTCGCCAAGCTCGCCGACAAACTGCAATGCCTGCTCGCCCAGCACGGCTTCACCGACGAACCCGGCTGCGGCTGCCCGATTCCCTCGTCGTCCCCCGACGTGGCCCGTATCGTGGAAGCGGTGGTCGCGAAACTGAAGCAACGCGGCCTGTAGGGTGCAGTCGAGGCTTTGCGAGGCTCACCCCTTCCGTTCACGGCAGAACCCGCGGCCGCAGTTCCGTTCGCCGCGAGAGATACGGCGTCGTGCTGTTGTCCGTCAGGCCGCGCTCGTAGGTCCAGAGCACGTCCTCTTTGTAGCGCAGCTTGAGGGCCAGGTCCGTAAATCGGCCCGCTCCGAAATGCCACGCCGGGCCGTCCCTGGTCGGCCGCGCTTCGAGGAGCAGCATCAACTCCGGATCGGTCCCCGTCACGAACGTGAACAAGGCGCCGTCGATCGCCTCCGCCGATTCGCTCTCGAACCGATACAGCGGCTGCGGCAGCAAGCGCAGCTCCTGTTCGACATTCTCCAGCGAGGTGGTCGCCGCCGAGAACTCGCGCGCCAGATCCCGCATCTGCGCGAGCCGCAACGCGGCGCTCTTCGCCGGCATCGGCGCGCCGGGAATCGGCTCCGGCTTGAGGCCCGGCACCTGAATCGACCAGGCCTTCGATTCGCGCCGCTCGGCGGCGAGCGGTTGCAGCGACAGCGAATGGAACGAATGGGCGATGAACCGCTGTTGCGGGTCGTCCGTGGCGAGATGCGAGAAGACCGTCCCCACGACCTCGACCCGGCCCTGATGCGTCCAGACGAACACCAACCCGTTCGTCTCCCCGCCGCGGACGGGATTGCTCCACTGTAGCACCGGCTCGGGCCGCAGCTTCAGTGCCTTCGTCGGATCGCCGCTGAGCGAGATCGTGTACGACGCCGCCTCGGTGCGATAGAACGCCTCCCACTTTTTCTGCTGGGCTTTGGCGAACTCCGCCTCGGCGTGATCGGGAGCCGCGACCTGGCCGAGGACGAGGACCGCTGTGAGCAAGGCCGACATGAAAGCCCCTCCCGCAAACCATCAACGCGGGGCAACTCGCCGCCGCCTGTGCAGGGATCAGCATAGCGAATTTGCAGACGGAATGTCTATTGACGCTTCCGACGGACGCCAATCGGGACGCAGTCGGTGATTGATGGCTGCGGCTTTGCTGGAACCCGAAGGGTTCGCAGAACGTAGCCGGGGGTCGAAGTCTTCGGAGACCCCCGGAACATGTCGATGGCATCGCGAGCATCCCGGAGGGATGCCAGAATCGTCGGCTCTGGCATCCCTCCGGGATGCTCGTGGTATTGATGCTTTCCGGGGGTCTTCGCGAAGCGCTACGACCCCCGGCTACGTTCTGCGACCTCTTCGAGGTCCAAAGCAGCGGCCATCCCGACGCACACGAAATCTCTGACACCACCAATCGCCGAATGAACCCAAGTCAACAGGCCACCGGGGACTCCGCACCGATCTGAAATCGCCGCCACGTCTGGCAATAACACCACGCGCATAGCACCGCGCTGTTCAGCCAGATCATCCACACCAGCAGATTGGGATTCGTAAACGGCATGGTGGTGTAGCCCCGCTCGCTGGCGTCCCAGCCGTAGACCAGCACCACGACCACGCCGCCGAGACACTTCGTGCCGAACGACGCGAACACCGTGAACACGACGGACGCGAACACCCTCTGAGTCAGCATCATCAAATACGGCGTCACGCACAGCGACGTGACCGCCAGCACGAACGCCAGAATCACCACATCGACACTGTGCGGATTGCTCAGGCTCAGCGACAGCAGCGCGAACACGCCCCACGCGCCGAACACTTCGGCCCCCAGCGTCTGCATGGCGCGATGCCACAGCGGGAGCGGCTCACTTTCCACCGCGGTCTCCAGCCGGCAGCTCTGGTTCCTAAACTCCAACGCGACGCGCGTCGCACAGGCGATGAAGAAGCCGCCCATCGCCACGAGCAGGCCCCCCCTCCGTTCTCCACAGCAGCAGCGCCGGCAACGGACACAGAACCAGGCCGGACCAGTGACCGAAGAATTCCCGCAAGGCGTGGGCCATGAGCGGCATGTTCTGTTCTCCAGTGCGACGAATGCCGCGGTGAGACGGACGATGTGTATCAGTGAAATAGTACAGAGGGCGAGCAGAGCCGTCAAGAACCGATTCGACGTGATCCGGAAATGACGCTACGACCGCTGCCGCGCCGTGCGTGATCGCAAAGTCGACCGGTCGGAAGGCTTCAAAACACGCGATGACTCGTGCACCTTCGTCACATCTCTGCCTACCAACGACCGACTATCACCTACCAACTTTCCCAGTCTCATCTCCGCACTCATCGCCGCGCGTGAAGTGATGCAGAAAAATCCCGGCGGCGACGGCGACGTTCAGCGAATCCGTGTCCCCATGCATCGGGATGGTGAGCCGTTGCTGGCAGCGGGCGGTCCACTCCGGGCCGAGGCCGGCGTGCTCGTTGCCGAACAGCAGACCGAACCGCGGCGACCGGCGGGCCTGATGCAGCGGCGTCGCCGTCGGGTCGAGCAGCGTCGCGGCGAACTCGACGTGCCAGTCGCGATGCAGCCGGTCGAGATCGTCGCCGAGGTCGGGCGATTCGATGATCGTCATCCGGAACGCGGTCCCCATCGAGACCCGCAACACGCGCCGCGAAAACGGGTCGCTGCATCCCTTGCCGAGCAGAATCGCATCGACGCCGAGGCCGCAACTGATGCGGATGATCGCCCCCAGGTTCTCCGGGTTGTCGCAGTTCGGGCAGACGACGAGCGTCAACCGGGCGGCGTCGCGGGGCAGGATGTCGATGGACGGGCTGGGCACGCGGCGTCCGCACGCCACCACGCCGACGTGAAAGCTGAACCCGACCAGTTGCGAGCCGAGCTCCTGCGGGATGATGTAAACCGGAATGTGCTCGGGAATCCGCGGCAGCCATTCCGCCTCCCGCTTCTCGCTGAGCAGGACCGACGCCGTCTCGTAGCGGCTGTCGATCAGTCGCGCGACGAGCTTCGTCCCCTCGGCGATGAACAGCTCGCTGCGGGTCAGGTTGCTCGCCTTGAGATCGCAATACGGCCGCACCCGCGGGTCGTCGAGACTGTCGATGGCGATACGCGGCATGGGGAATGGGAATCATTGAAGGGGATGACGCAGTGCGCGACGCCCAGGGATAGCAATCCCTGGGCTTCTTCACGCCGCGCGGCGCTGGGGCAGCGCGTACAACCACGCGTGCCGCCGTTTGCCGATCGTCTCCACCGCGTGCATCTTCCGCAAGCAATACGCCACCTTTTGGGCCCACCAGCGGGGGAGTTCCAATGCGGTGGCGAGTTCCGCCGTGGTGAACTCATCGCTCAATCCCGCGGGTAGCAGCTTCACGAGATCGGCCGCGGTGCGAAAGCGGTATCGCTCGCCGAGCCGTCGTAGGATGCGGTCCTGCAGGCGGTACGCTTTGCGGGACCGCCGTCGCGACGGGCGCTCGTGGCTGTATTCGTCGACGTCGACCAGCACCACTTCCAGCGTCAATCGCGGGTGCGGGAAGACGTCGCTGAAGTGGACGAGGTCGAGGAACAGATCCCACACCGATTCGTGCTGCGGGCTGCGGCGCTGCGACAGAATGCAATGCGATGCGGGGTCGCGGCGGATAAGGAGCTTGTTCGCGGCGAGCGGCTTGACCACCAGCACGCGATGGCCGCCGTCGAGCAACACTCGCACTTTGGCGCGCAAAGCGGACAGCGACCCCTGCTGGATTTCGATCAACCGGCCGGAGACGACGGCGTCGATGCGGTAGCCGTCGACCTGCACTTCGCAGTCGGCCTTCGGGCCGGCGTACAGCGCCTTCAATTGCCGATGCAGCGTCGTTTCCATCCCGGCCCCGTTCCGCAACGATCGCACCCGGCGTGACGGGCGGATGGTAGCGACCGTGAGGGAATTGGTCGAGACCGCACCGAGTGGCCCCAACGCTGTGTACGATTTCGTTCGACGATGGGAAGAGTTTATCCGCAGATTTCGCAGATTCCACAGATTGAAAGACTGAGGGCCAGAGAGAATCGACTTCGAGTCATCCTCGATTTTGTCTGGCTCTGAATCTGCGTCATCGGCGTAATCTGTGGACCAACACTCTTTCTCTCAAGAAAATCGTGCACGGCGTTGAATGGCACCCAGCGATCCATGAAGTCATGAAATCCTGTTGGCCTTCTGGATAACGCCGGCCCACATCGTCAAGATGCTCGTCGCGTGGGGCCATCTTCGACTGGTGACAGGAACCGTGACCTGGCCCGCGTTCGTTTCACGAATTCGCACGGAGGCCGGGGTTGTTGAACGCGCTGCGGGAGGCCGGGCCGCGGTTGGTGGTGCTGCTGGTCTGTTCGCCGCTGATTGGGGCGGCGATCGTGGCGGCGCTCGGGCGCGGGCGGCCAGAGACGGCGCGGCAGGCGGCGCTGGCGAACAGTCTGCTGACCGTCCTGCTCAGCGGGCTGGTGGCGGTGGCGTTTGCGATGGTCGCCGAAAGCCCCTCGGACACGTCGGCGGCGTTTTCGGCGCTCGTGCCGTGGTTCGCCGTCGAGCATCCGACCGCCGGCGACGGGTCGCGGCTGGCGCTGGTCTGCGTGCTGTCGTTCGGCGTCGATGCCCTGAATCTCGGCCCGTTGACGTGGGTACCGTGGCTGGCGTGCGGTGCGCTGGCATTGATGTCGTCGCAAGAAGCCACTGGCACGCGGAGCCGTGCCAGTGGCACCCAAGGAGGAGTCTCAACGGCTGAACTCATTGTCTGGCTGTTGGTGGAGTGCGGGCTGCTCGCCGTGTTCGCCGCGCAGGATGCCGTCACGTTTGTGTTCGCGGGGATGATGACGCTGGGGCTGATCGGCCTCAGCCTCGGCTGGTGGGGCGGCGGCGACCGGCGGGCGACGGCGGGGCGGTTTCTGCGCGGGCAGTTCGCCGCTCAACTGCTGTGGTGGCTGGGGCTGGTGGGGATGGCGGTCGCGGCGGCGTGGTCGCGGCAGGAATTGCTGGCCCGCATTCCGCCGGTCGATTTTCGCTGGATCACGCTCAGCCGCGGATTGCCGCAGGTCGTGTACCAGTCGATGGCGGGGTTTCAATACTGGTCGGCCGCGTCGCCGCTGCTGTTCGCCGTGCTGTTGACGGGGGCCGCGCTGCGCACCCCGTGGGCGCCGTTTCATCACGGGATGCAGACGTGGCTGAACGCGGTACCGACGACGTTCGCTTTGTTGCTGATCGGGGCGTGGCCGCTCGTCGCCGGTTACGGCTGGCTGCGATTCATCGCCCCCGCGTTCGGCGATGACCTCGCCGCGCTCGGCGGCGGGTTGACGTGGTGGACGGCGCTCTCCGCGATTCTCTGCAGCCGGTTGTGCTGGACGGCGACCGAGCCGCGGCAGTTCGCGACGGCGTGGTGCCTGTCGCTGCAATCGCTGGGCTGGCTGGGCCTCGTCGACGGCAGCCCGGCTGGATTGACCGCCGGCTGGCTGATGCTGCAAGCCGCGGGGTGGAGCGCCGCGGGGTGGTTGCTGCTGGGCGAGCGGGCAGATGACGCCGGTCCACAGCGGCGTCCACGTGCTGCGTTCGCGGCGATGCTCTGCCTGTTGCCGTTGGTGGCGATTCCCGTCGTGGGAGGCGGGCCGGAGTCGGCATCTCCGGTGGAGGTGCTGTTGCTGCACCACCTCTGGCCGACGGGGTTGGCGATCGTCGCTTGGTTCGTGACCGGTTGGGCAGCCATGCGGCGAATCGCGCACCTCGCGTTCGGAACGTCGGCGAAGGGAGCCGGGGGTGATCTCACCCTGCGCGACGGCCTGTGGCTGCTGCCGCTGGGCGTGTGTCTGATCGTGGTGGTCGTCCACCCGGCGCTGTGGTGGGGACAACCATGACGGTTTGCCTCCTGACGTGGTTGCCGCTGGCGGTCGGTCTCGCGGGCCTCCTATGGCCGCGTCATTGGCAGCAGTCGACTGTCTGGACGGTTGCATGGTGCGGATTGTGTTTCGTCGCAGCGCTGACTGGTGTGCTGGCAGGCTTCGTCGAATCAACTTCAATCGCTCTCGGTCTCGACGACTTCGCCCGCCGCGCTCTGCCCGTCGCCGGTCTGTGGGCCGCGGCGTTCGGTTGGGTCATGCTGCGCGGCGATGATGAGGGCCGCAGCGCAGCGGTCGGTCGCGGTGGCGCGATCCTTGGCGGATTGACGCTGGCCGCGACGTCGACGGATCTGATCGGGCTGTCGTTCGCCCTTGAGATGGTCCGCATCGGGACGACCGTGTCGCGGCGCGAGGAACGCGGGATGCTGGACCGTCTGTTGTTTCTCGGCCTGTGCGTGGGGGCGGCCGGTTGCCAGGGGGTGACGGGGTCGTTGGACCTGGCGACGATGCGCGACGTGCTCGCCGGGGTCTACACGCCCGCGGAGCCGCTGGTGCCGGTCGGGCGACCGGCGTTGGTGCTCGTCGGCAGTGTCGCCTTGTGGATGATCGCGGCCGTGACGCCAATCGGCATCCGGGCGGTGTCCGCGGTGTTGGATGAACGCGGTGAACCGCTGGAGCAACAGTTGGCCGCGCTGACAGCCCGGCAACTCGTCGCGCTGCTGGCGCTGTCGCGGTGGATGGCGGTCGGGCTGCCGGGGCTGGAGGCAGCCGTCACGACGTTGCTGGTGATGCTGTCGCTGATCGCGGGGGGCTGCGCGGTCTGGCTGATGGATGATCGCCAACGATTGGACCGTTTGTTGAGCGGGTTCGCCCTATGGCAATGTGCCGGACACCTGCTGTGGTTGACGGCGGCGATCAAAGCCACGGATGCCATGTGGTTGCCGGTCGGGTGGTCGCACGATCTGTTGGTGCTGGCGGCGATGGCCGCCATTGCCGTGAGCTGGGTGGGCCGGTCGTCGTCGCTCGCGTATCTCGACGAACTGCGTGGGTTGGGCGCGCTCCGTCCCGTCAGTGCGGCGTTGTTGCTGATCCCGCTCGTCAGCCTGCTCGGCGGCCCGCTGGTCGCCGGCGGCTGGCTGCGGCTGACGATGATGTCGCAAATCTTCTCGCTGCACGTACCGGGACCGGACGACCTGCTATTCCCACGGCTCGATGTGCGCTATGCGCTGTTGCTGTGGAGCGTGGTGTGGATCGTGTCCGCCCGCGCGGCGGTCGAGATCGGCCGCGTCGTGCTGCTGGAGACGCCGCTGCGGATCGACGCGTGGTCGCGCGGCTGGTGGGCGATGGTTGTCGCCGTGCTGACTGCGACCGCTGTTATCGCGGCGGGATGCTGTCCCTACCTGTTGACGCTGCTGATAGAGCGCTGATCTGGCGCTCAGGAAGCCGCGGGGTCCCACCCCCGCGGATCTTCATCGGCGTTCAATCACCCCAGGTTCATGCTCATCAAAAACTCGTCGTTCGACTTCGTGCGGCGCATGCGGTTGACGAGCAGCTCCATCGCCTCCACCGGGTTCATGTCGTTCAACACGCGGCGGAGAATCCACACGCGGCGGAGCTCCTCCTCGGACATCAGCAGCTCTTCGCGGCGGGTGCCCGAGCGGTTGACGTCGATCGCCGGCCAGATCCGCTTCTCGACCATGCGGCGGTCGAGGTGCAGCTCGGTGTTGCCGGTCCCCTTGAATTCCTCGTAGATCACCTCGTCCATCTTGCTGCCGGTGTCGATGAGCGCGGTGGCGACGATGGTCAGGCTGCCCCCCTCTTCGAGGTTGCGGGCCGCCCCGAAGAACCGCTTGGGATGCTGCAGCGCGTTGGCGTCGACGCCGCCGGTGAGGATCTTGCCCGAGTGCGGGCATTCGGTGTTCCACGCGCGGGCCAGGCGGGTGATGGAGTCGAGGAAGATCACCACGTCCTGGCCGAATTCGACCATCCGCTTGGCCTTCTCGATGACCATCTCCGAGACCTGGATGTGCCGGCTCGGCGGCTCGTCAAACGTGCTGCTGATGACTTCGCACATGGAGCTTTTGACGTTGCGCTCCATGTCGGTGACTTCTTCGGGCCGCTCGTCGATGAGCAGCACGATGACGTACACGTCGGGTTCGTTGGCCAGCACGGCCTGGGCCAGCTTCTGGAGCAGAATCGTCTTGCCGGCCTTGGGGGGTGAGACGATCAGCGCGCGTTGCCCCATGCCGATGGGGGTGACGATGTCCACCACGCGGGTGCTGATGTCGCTGCCGTCGCCGGAGATTTTCAGCTTCCGGTCGGGGTGCATCGCGGTCAGGTCGTCGAACGAGACCTTCTCGGTCAGGAGGTTGGGATCGCTCCCGTTGATGGCCTCCACCCGCAGCAAGGCGAAGTAGCGCTCGTTCTCTTTCGGCGGACGGATCTGGCCCGCCACGGTGGCCCCGGTCCGCAGGCCGAACCGGCGGATCTGGCTGGGGGAGACGTAAATGTCGTCCGGGCACGGCAGGTAGTGGTAGTCAGGGCTGCGGAGGAAGCCGAAGCCGTCCGGCAGGATTTCGAGCGTTCCCTCGCCGAACATCAGGCCGTTGATCTTCGTCCGCTCTTTGAGGATCTTGAAGATCAGATCCTGCTTCTTGAGCCCCGTGTAATCGGTGATGCCCTCTTTCCGCGCGATGGCGATGAGCTCTTTCATCGTGAGGCGCTGCAGCTCGGCGATGTGAATGTCGGATTCGCCGCGCTTGATCTCCTCGTAGCGCGCATCGGACGGGAAGTGGACTTCCTCGTCGTCGTCCTCGACATCAGCCGGGCGGCTGGCTTCGGCGACGTTGCCCACGGCGATCGGTTTCGCCGCCGGTTCGGGAACGAGGTCGTCGGCATCCCACTCGGATTGGGCCGAGGCGGCGGACGACGGCGGGCTTAACGGGGGGGCAGTCCCGAGCCGAGACAGAGAGGGGCGTGGTTTCATCATTTGGAATCTGGATGGGATTGGCAGTGCCGTTGCTGACGATCATCGCACGATAATCGTCAGACTGGCTGGGTGGTGGGAAAGTCGAAGCGGTTGTCGCCTGGCAGATGCAGTCTGGCCCGTTGACGAAGCAACGGCCCGGCGGCAACCAACGCGAATCAGGTCACATCAATGAGAGGTCAATCCACGAATGGAACAGCGGGGCTGGTACAGTCATCCTTGCAGGACCAGAATCGGGCAGAAAACGTGCCATCGCAGCAGGTGGACGGCGCTAATCACACCGGACGGCGAGGCGATTGGAAAGTAGCAGGGGGGACAACGAAGATCGGCAGTCGTCCTTGATTATGGGACACCCGGCTGGAAAAAGACAACAGTCTTCCGATGTCTTCCCACCGGATTCCCGGAAACTTCAGTTCACGGATTCCGCCGCGGTCAGGGGCGAACTTTGGGAAGATTTCGCAGAAACTCCCACAGGGCCGTGCCGGCGTCGTCGAGGGAGCCGTCGTTGCGGATGACCTGCGTCGCCGCCTGCCGTTTCTGCTCCAAAGGCCACTGGCTGGCTTCCCGGCGCGCCAATTCGTCGGCGGACCAGCCGCGGGCCAGGACTCTTTCGCGGCGCTGCTCCTCCGGCGTGTCGATGAAGACGATTTCCTCGCAGACGTTGGACCATCCGGTTTCGAGCATCACCGCGGCGTCCAGCAACACGTACTGGTGCGTCGATGCGTCCAGCGTCCGCAATTGCTGCTCGATCGCGCGACGGATCTCGGGGTGGACGATGCTTTCCAGTTTCCGTCGGGCCGATTGCTGGGCCTCCGATTCGCCGAAGACCGTGCGGCCGAGCGCCGACCTCACGATCCGGCCGGCGTTGTCGAAGATGTCGTCGCCGAACGCCGCGCGAAGTTGATCGCGGAGGGACTTCAGATCGAGCGCCTGATGTCCCAGCCGGTCAGCGTCGATGACCAGCACCGGATGCCGATCCGCCACCCACTTCGCGACCGCCGACTTCCCCGACCCAATGCCGCCGATGAGGCCCACGACGGGGACGGCACAGAGTCGCGACGGCGTTGAAGCGGCATTCGTCATGGCGGCATTGGATTTGTTTTGTAGGGTGCAGTCGAGGCTTTGCGAGGCTCACCCTACCAGGAAACCACACAATCTCGGCACAATAGCACGCGGCCGATCATGAGGCGATCCGACTGACGGGATAACCGATGACGAACTTGATTTCGTGGCTCGCGGGCGGTGTGTGCGTCATCGTCGCGACACTAGCCGTCGCCGAGGACCGCGTGCCGGCGGAGCTGACGCAGTTCGAGCCGGTCGTCGGCCATCCCGTCTTCGTCGCCGCCGGCGAGAATCATTGGGACGCCCGCATTCGAGAACGGGGCTGGATTCTCCGCGACGGCGACCAATGGCGGATGTGGTACACCGGCTACGACGGCTCGCGGACCGGCCTCAAGCTGCTCGGCCACGCGACGTCGTCGGACGGCCTCCACTGGACGCGCGATGTCCGCAATCCGCTGTATCGCGAACACTGGGTCGAAGACGTCTGCATCGTGAAACACAACGGCACGTACTACATGGTCGCGGAAGGCTTCCTCGATCAAGCCCAATTGCTGACATCGCCCGACGGCCTGGCCTGGACGCGACGCGGGCTGCTCGATGTGCGCCTCGCCAACGGCGAACCGATCCCGCGCGGCGCGTACGGCACGCCGGTGCTGTGGGTAGAGAACGGCGTCTGGCACCTCTTCTACGAACGGAGCGACGCCGGCGTCTGGCTGGCGAAGTCGGCCGATCTCAAGCTCTGGACCAACGCGCAGGACGCCCCGGTGCTGTCCCCCGGCCCGGACTTCTACGACCGCGACTTGATCGCGATGAATCAGATCCTCCGGCACAAGGGCCGGTACTACGCCGTCTTCCACGGAGCCGCGAACGACAAGTCCCCGGCGTTGTGGGCCACGGGGCTGGCGGTCTCCGACGACCTCGTCCACTGGACCAAATGCCCCGGCAACCCGCTGCGACCGATCGGGGAAAACAAATCGAGCGGCCTGCTGATCCCCCACGGCGACGGCTTCCGCCTCGACACCATGCACGACCGCGTAGATGTGCATGAGCCGCGCGCGGTGCGGTAGCACCGTTAGCCGCGACCCGGAGGCTTTGCGCAGGGGAGCGCGTTTTCACGATCGGAGAAAGCGCTCCCCTCCGCAAAGCCTCCGGGTCGCGGCTAACGAAATCCCCAATATTGACACTGGAATTACCACCATGCCCACGTCATTTCTCACACGCCGCGGCGAGGTCATTGCGGCGGCGATGACGCATCTGAAGAAGTCCGACAAGACGCTGGGCCGGCTCATCGACCGCGTTGGGCCGTTCACGTTGAAGCTGCATCGCGACCGGTTTGAGCTGCTGGTCCGGTCGATTCTGTCGCAACAGATTTCCACCAAGGCCGCGCGTTCGATCCGCTTGAAGCTGGAAGGGATGACCGATGGCGCAGGGATCAATCCGGAGTCGCTCACCCGCCTGACCGATGGCAATCTGCGATCGGCCGGGCTGTCGGGGCAGAAGGTCAGCTACCTCCGCGATCTGACGGCTCACGTCCAGGACGGCCGATTGGAACTTGCACGGCTGCATCGGCTGTCGGATGAAGACGCCATCGCCGAATTGATCGCCGTCAAGGGGATCGGCGAATGGACGGCCCAGATGTTCCTGATGTTTTCGCTCGGCCGGACCGACGTGTTGCCGCACGGCGACCTGGGGCTGCGTGCGTCGGTGAAGACGCTGTACCGGCTGCCCGACCTGCCGGATAAAAAGACGTTTCTGACGATTGCGGCCCCGTGGCGGCCGTATGCGACGATCGCCTCGTGGTACGTCTGGCGGCTGTCGGACCTGCAAAGCGACCCGGACATGGACGCCAGTGAGTATCCGGTGTGAGGGTGGTTAGTTCTTTAGCCCCGAAGGGGCGGCAGATCGTAGACCCTGGCGTCAGCCAGGGGTGAGGGATTCTCCACGCGTCAAGCCCCATAGGGGCGACAGAAAGCCGAATGACGTTCGACGTCTGCCGCCCCTCCGGGGCTGCGATGAATCTAGGATGCCATTCCCCAGGCTCACGCCTGGGGCTACGATCTGCCGCCCCTCCGGGGCTGAAATCGGCTTGTCCGAATCATCGAATCCCGCGACCAGCAACGACATCCACGGCAACTGACTCGCTGCCTTCATTCTTGTCGAACGGCACACTGCGACATAAACTGGATTTTGATCGGTCGGGTGAGTTGTCGTCATGACGGCTCGCGTTGCAGACTGCTGCGACCCCGGCCGTCATTCGTTCTCGGAATCACGCACACATCCTGATTCACGGCATCGCGTAACAAGTGGTGCCTTCGCGGAGCTCATCCTCATGGCCTGTTACCCGTTGAAATTGCGAACTTCAGCATGGTCGGCTTGGCTGGCGGCCGTCGGTCTCGTCCTCTGTCCCGCGTTCTCATCGGCGAAGGAGCCGGCCGTGGAAATCGTCGCGCATCGGGGCGCTTCGTTCGACGCCCCGGAGAACACGCTGTCGTCGATCGAACTGGGGTGGAAACAGCAGGCCGACGGCGTCGAGTTCGACATCTGGCTGTCCAAGGACGGCGAGATGGTGCTGCTGCACGACAAAGACACCAAGCGCGTCGCCGGGGTCGATCGCCTCGTCAAAGACCAGACGTGGGCGGAGTTGCAGACGCTCGATGTCGGCCGCTGGAAGGACGCCAAGTACGCCGGCGAACGGATGCCGCGGTTGAAGGATGCCCTGGCGACCATTCCGTCCGGCAAGCGGGTGTTCGTCGAGGTGAAGTGCGGCCCGGAGGTGGTCCCGCCGATGGCCGCCGCGATCAAAGCCACCGGCCGACCGACGGCGGAGATCGCCATCATCTGCTTTCAGGACGACGTGGTCGCCGCGGCGAAGCGGGCATTGCCGGACTACAAGGTCTACTGGCTGGTCTCGCTGAAACAGGACAAGGAAACCAAGGCGTGGAATCATTCCGTCGGCGAACTGATTGCCCGCGGCCAGGAGCTGCACGCGGACGGACTGGATCTGCAAGCCTGCGACCTGATCGACGCCGACTTCGGCCGACAGGTCCGTCAAGCCGGGCTGGAGCTGCTGGTCTGGACGGTGAACGACCCCGCAATCGCCCGGCAGATGATCGCCGCGGGCGTGCAGGGGATCACGACCGACCGTCCGGCGTGGCTGCGGGAGCAGTTGACGGGAAAATCGTCGCCGATCCCTTGAAAACCCATTGAAGACGGCGTATGTGTGACGCGGATGGCTGACGTTCACGGCAGCTTCATCATCGGCACATCGCGCCTTCATCATCGGTAGAAATAATAGGTCACGCAACTGCCGGTTCGTACCGGTGTGTCCTCATTGGTGATTCCATTCATTGTCTGCAGAGAGTGTGACGCATGAACGCTTCCAGCCCGTCCGCCAACCGCCGCCGTGGCTTTACGTTGATCGAGTTGCTGGTGGTGATCGCGATCATCGCCATTCTGATCGCGCTCTTGCTCCCCGCGGTGCAGCAGGCCCGCGAGGCCGCGCGGCGGACGCAGTGCCGGAACAACCTGAAACAACTGGGACTGGCGATTCACAATTACCACGACAATCACCGCGTGTTCCCCTATGCGTGGGGCTCCGTCCAGGAAACGTGGTCGGCGCTGATTCTGCCCTACATGGATCAGGCGCCGCTGTACAACACGCTGGTCTGGGATCGCACCCCGACCGACAACTGGTCGACGATTACCTCCACGAGTCCCACCTGGCCGAACAAGGTCGCCTGCGGCGTGCAGGTTCCCGCGTTGCGCTGCCCGAGCCTGCCGCTGCCGGAGTCATTCAATAATTCGGGCATTCCCGATCGCCGGCCGGCCAGCTACCGCGTGGTGACCGGATCGCTGATTGCCTCGGACGACAACAGCACGCGCCCGGCGCCCTACAACGTCGCCCCCTATACGTCGTTGGAGTTTTCACCCGCCAGGGATCCCGGTGTCAACGGCATCATGGTCGGCGCCGGCAGCACCGGCATGCGCGACATCACGGATGGCACGACCAACACCGTCATGGTCGGCGAGTCCTACACCGATCCCAACTACTCCAAGGATGGCCAAGGCATGGACTACTGGAACTTTTTCATTCCGCAGATCTGGGATAACGGCACGAATCGGTGTTGGTCGGCCGGCAACGGCAGCGGCACCGAACATACGGAAGCCGCCGGTTCCACCCTCGTGCGGATCAACTCGCGGCTGAATCCCGCTGTACACGGCGTGCTGATGGAGGTCGGCTTTGGCAGCTACCACGTCGGCGGGGCGTTCTTCACCATGGGCGACGGCTCCGTGAAGTTCCTTTCCGACAGCATCGACGCCAATCTCTACCAGGCGTTGGGATCGCGAAACGGCGGCGAGGTCGTCGGCGAATTCTGATTCCGGGGCGCGTCCTCCCCGTTGTTCTCGACAGTTCACTCCCTTCTCTCATGAACCAAGTCCACGCCGCCATGAATGTGCGAATGTCGATTGCCATTGGTCTGTTGACGTCGCTGTGCATCGGCTGCGGGCGGCCCGCGGCAAATTACAGCAGTCTTGAACTGGTGAATGCCACCGGGACCGTAACGCTGGATGGGCAACCGCTGTCTGAGGCGGTGGTGACGTTTGATGCTCCGGACGGCCAGTTCTCCTATGGCCTGACGGACTCCAGTGGCGGGTATTCGCTGCAGATCGACTCTCAGAAGCGCGGCGTGACTCCGGGTGAGAAGACCGTCCGCATCAGCACGACCCGGAAGATTCTGGGATTGAATGCGACCGAAGGCGAGAGCGATCCCGCTAGCCCCGGCGCTTCGGCCGGCGAGAAAGTGCCCGCCCAATACCACAAGGACTCGGAACTGAAGGTCTCCGTCAGCAGCGACAAGACGCGGTACGACTTCGACCTGAAGTCGAACTGACCGAGGCGTCCTGCGGACAATCGTCACCGCGCTCCTCTTCGAGCCGGTCTACACGGCTTCGACATGGCGCTTGCTCTTGCCTGATTCCGCCGCGTATCAGGCGGCGAAGAAGCTCAACCCCAAGATCGCCCTGCCGGCCCAACTCAAGTAATCTGCGGCCGGTACCGGTTTCGAGGGGGCGTCATGCGAATCGAGTTTCGACCAAGCCGTGCGGCTTGCGCGGTGGGGTTGCTGGTGATCGTCGCGAGTGCGCCATTGCCCGCGGTGGAACGCACCGTCCGCATCGCCACGTTCAACGTCCAGGAACTGAACTGGATCAAGTTGCAGGAAGTCGACGGCGCTGGCCGTGGCACGCATCCGCAACTGGTCGCCGCGGCGGAGATCGTTCAGCGCGTCCGGCCCGATGTGCTGCTGCTGAATGAGATCGACTACACCGGCCCCGTGGATGCCGACGGTCAGCCGCCCGCCGACCGCGATGCCTTGGGCGAGTTTCTGAAGCGGTATCTGCGGCACTCGCAGAATGGGGCCGAGCCGATCGAGTATCCGCACCGGTTCTATCGGCCGTCGAACACCGGCGTACCGTCGGGACTCGATTTCAACAACGACGGCGACGCGAACGGCCCCAACGATGCGTACGGCTTCGGACGCTATCCCGGCGAGTACGCGATGGCGCTCGTCAGCCGGTTTCCGATTGATGCCGCCCACGCCCGCACGTTCCGCAAGCTGCTGTGGAAGGATGTGCCCAGTCACGTCATGCCGGACGGTCGCGACGGCCGCCCGGCGTTCTACGCGCCGGCGACCATCGCCGCGTTCCGGTTGTCGAGCAAGTGTCACTGGGACGTGCCGGTGACGATCGACGGCCAGACGGTGCATCTCCTCTGTTCGCATCCCACGCCGCCGGTGTTCGACGGCCCCGAAGACGCCCACGGCCGCCGCAATCACGACGAGCTGCGGTTCTGGTCCGACTACCTGACGGGCGGTGACGCGGCGAAATGGATTCGGGACGATGCCGGTCGCACGGGCGGCTTGCCGGAAGACGCAGCATTCGTCGTCCTCGGCGACCTCAACGCCGAACCGGTTCGAGCCGAGGCCGCTTACGGCCGGCGGCCGATCGAATGGTTGTTCCGGCATCCGCGCGTGTTCGATCCCCAGCCGCAAAGCCCCGGCGGCCGGGCGGACAGCAACCCGGCCGGCCTCGCCAACTACCTGCCGTTCAAGACCAGCCACTTCGGCCGGCTGGACTATGCGCTGCCGTCGCGGAATCTCGCCGTCAAGGAGAGCGGCGTGTTCTGGCCGGGCCCGACCGAGCCGTTGCACGCCGCCGCCGAAACCGCGAGCGACCACCGGCTGGTGTGGGTGGATGTCCTCATCAGCGGGCAGTAACACTGCCGCGCCATACACGAGATCGTTCGATGTGAGAAAGCGTTAATCCACAGATTTCGCCGATTACGCAGATTAAAAAACTGACCAAGGACAGCACTGAAGAAGCGATATCCCGGCAAATGCCTCTGTCTTGAATCTGCGCAATCGGTGAAATCTGCGGATAAATATCTTGGGCTTCAGCCAGAATTGTCATCCGCGGATCGTCGCCGACTGCACGAGCCGTTGCCGCAGACGCGACTCGACCGGTTCCGACAACGCCCTTGGCACGCGCAGGTTCGGACAGCCGTCCGCATCGCGGCTGAGTTCCAGCGGCGGGTCGGACAGATCCTCGGCGTAAAATCGCTCGCTCGGGAACAAATCCGCGGGGTAAGTGAAGTTGTCGAGCGTGGCGAGGGCGAGGCAGTGCGATGCGCCGGTCGCGCTCTCCAGCATCCCGCCGACCCAGCACGGGAGGCCCGCATCGCGGAACAGGTCGTGCATCCGCCGGGCCACCGTCAGCCAGCCGACGCGGCCCGGTTTGATGTTCGCATAGCGACAACTCCCCAACTGAATCGCCTGCCGCGCGTGCGGCAGACCGATCAGGCTTTCATCGAGACAGACCGGCGTGGCGATCTGCCGTTGCAGCGTCGCATGATCGGCGAGGTCGTCGTGCCTCAGCGGCTGCTCGATCATCGCCAGGCCCTGGTCGTCGATCCAGCGGAACAGCTCGAGGTCGTCGAGCGTATAGCCGCTGTTGCAGTCGATGTGCGTCGGCATATCGGGAAAGGTTTTTCGGACCGCCGCCAGCATGTCGCGATCCCAACCCGGCCGGAACTTGAGCTTGATCCGGCGGAACCGCTGGGCGACGGCATTGCCGACTGCGGTGAGCAAATCGTCAATCGAATCCATGACGCCGAAGTCGGCCCCGACGGGGACTTCGTCGCGCTGTCCCCCCAGCAACCGATGCAAAGGTTGACCGGTCCGTTTCGATTCGAGACTCCACCACGCGGTGTCGAGGGCCGCCTTGGCGAACGGGTTGCCCTTGAAGATGGCCAGCCGTTGCTGCAAATCATCCCCCGAGGTCACGTCCTGCCCGATGAGCGTGGGGGCCAGCCAGTTCTTGGCGACGGCGAACGCTCCGCCGGCCCATTCCGGGCTGTAGCACGGCGCGGCGAACGGCGACGCTTCGCCCCAGCCGTCGAGCGAGCCGCTCGACATTCGGCAGAGGACGGATTCCACGGCCGCGTCTTCGCCGTAGGCCGTCCGCCACGGATACTTCAGCGGCATCGCGACGTGGAACAGGTCGATGCGGTCGATGAGCATGGGGACGATTCGTAGGGTGGGACGAGTCTTCGAGTCCCACCACGCCGGTGGTCAATCGTTGGTGGGACTCGAAGACTCGTCCCACCCTACAGGACTCCGTGGCCGGGAGGCTTCGAGTCACGGAGTGAAACTCGTCTACTCTGACAGCCGGAAGAAATCGTCTTCGCCGCTGTCCTTGCGAGTCACGGGCCGCGGCGACGCTTTTGAGGCCGTCGGCTTGGCGGGGAGCGGCGGCGGCTTGGTGACGGCGGCCGGGGTCGCGGGGCGCTTGCGCGGCGGTTCGTCGAGATTGAGAAGTTCATCGCTCGCCGGCCGTTTGGCGGACTTCGCCGGCACGCGCGTCGGGCCGCCGTCGCACTTCACGCAGCGACCGCGCGCGTTGAGCGGTTCGCCGCATTCGTTGCAGAGCGGGATCGGCAAGTCCGCATCCTCCAGCGCCGCGCGCAGCTTGGCGTTTGCCGCTTGCGGCTTAGCCGCAAGCGGCGTCTTCGGCGGCGCCGCTGCGAACTCCGCCGCGACCGGCGCGGGCGCGGGCGTCGGCACCGGCGACAGAATCGGCTTCACCGACGGCGCACCCGGTTTGACGGCGACGTCCTCCTCCAACATCCCCTCGCTGAGCGCGCTGACCAGCAGATTTTCCGGTCGCACGATTTCGGAGTGCGCCTCCTGCCCCGTCTTCAGCACCTTTGCCGAAACATGCACGCGGGCCTGCTCGTCGTAACGGATCGTGACCTCAATCTCCGAGCCTTCCGGCAAATCGGGCGGCAACGGATCGACGAGGCACGTCCCCAACTCGACGTACTGTGTATCCGCCGCGGTCCCGCTTTCGATCACGCGCAGATGCGCCCTGGGTTGGTTGGCCTTGATCGTGCCGACGGTCGTCTTCACCTCGGCGGGCAACTGCGTGCTGGCGGCGAGCAGGTAGTGCGGCACCCGCTCGTGCTTCTCGACGTCGCGGACCAGGATGCCCAGCGCGCGGGCGTTGACGCTCTGCTGCTTGAACTGCCGCAGCCGGGCCGCGGCGGTTTCGTTGAGAATCGACTTGGCGAACGAGCTATTCGACAGCAACATGCCGGCGTAATACGTGGCCCCGTGCGCGATCGACTGATCCGGGGACAGCGACGTGTTGAGCGTCCGGCCGCTGAGCGACTTGAGCATCTGGCGGACCATCGGCATCCGCGACGCGCCGCCGGTCGTCAGCACGACGTCCACTTTGGCCCAGCCCATCTTGTTGTCGGCGAGCAGCCCCTTGGTCAGCTCCTGCATCCGGTCGACGAGCGGCTTCGAGATCCGCTCGAACTGCTCCACGTCGATCTGATACGTCTTGCGCTGTCCGTTGTGCTGACACGTGAGCGCCGCCTTGGGACGAACCGACAGGCTGCGCTTCGCCTGCTCGACTTCCATCGACAGCGCCTGCCGGCTTTCACGGTCGGCGAGCGGGTCGGCGCCGAATTCGCGCTGGAACTGTTTGCCGATGGCCCGTTCGAGCGTGCTGTTCCAGTCGATGCCGCCGAGGTGCAGATCGCCGCCGCTCGCCGCCACGCGCACCGAGTTCTTCTCGTAGCTGACCAGCGACAGGTCGAACGTGCCGCCGCCGAGATCGACCACCATGATCATCTGGCTGGTCGCCAGCTCGGTGAACCAGATCCCCTCCGTCCCCAGCACGAAGCACAACGCCGCGGCGACCGGCTCGTTGATGATGTCGACGTGCTTCAAGCCCGCGCGACGGCCGGCCTCCGCGGTGGCTTGCCGCTGGAGATCGCTGAACTGCGCGGGGACGGTGATGACGGCCCGCTCGACGCCGCCGATGCGCTCTTTCGCATCGCTGAGAAGTTGCCGCAGAATGTGCGTCGAAATGTCCAGGGGCGTGAACGACCGCCCGCCGATGGTCCAGCGATGGTTCGGATCGCCCAGGTACCGCTTGGCATGTTGGACGACGCGCTCGGGAGCGCGGATTGAGTTTCGCAGCGCCTCGGTCCCGACGATCACCTGGTCGCCGTCGAACATCACGACCGACGGCGTGCTGAGTTCGCCGTCGTGGTTGGCGATCGTCACCGGCTCGCCGTGCTCGTTGAGATACGCGATGCACGAGTAGGTGGTGCCCAGGTCGATGCCGACGGCGTGGGTGGGAAGCATGGCGCAGGGAATCCCGAATCGGAAATGAACGGCCCGAACCGGCGGCCGGGACGTGGGGAATCGGCGGCATTCATGCTAGCATCGCCCCGCACCGTCGGCTACAGGGGCAACGCGGATCACGCCGCGGCATCAACTGGTTGGCCGCGCGAATCGGCGGCGGAAGCTGGCGTTTTCGCTTTGTCCCCTCGCCCGGCGCTTCGCTGGGAGAGGGTTAGGGTGAGGGTGCCTTTGGCTGTTCGCTTTCCCGACGAAATCAAGACAAAAGGCAGAAGCACCCTCACCCCCGGCCCCTCTCCCTGCGAAGCGCCGGGCGAGGGGTGGTCGCGCTCGCCGCTGGCGATTTATACTCCCCGTCACCGCATTCGTCCTACTCGCTGATTGAGACACCGCATGTCTACCGCCGCTCCTGCCGCTCTGACGCTTCACGGCGTGGAGATCGTCGACACTTTCGCCGAAGCGTTTCCCATCAAGGCCGCGCGGCTGGTGATTACCGCCGCCTCGCCGAAGTGGGCCGAGATCGCCGCCACCGTGCTGTGCGGCAACGCGACCAGCGTGATTGCGTGCGACGTGGAAGCCGCCATCGAACGGGAAGTCCCCGCGGACGACACGCCCGACGGCCGTCCCGGCGTCGCCGTGCTGGTGTTCGGATTCAGCGTCGAAGCCCTCGGCAAGGCGCTGCAGGGGCGCGTCGGGCAATGCGTGCTCACCTGTCCGACCACGGCCTGCTACAACGGCATCGACGATTGTCCGAAAGAAAAACGCATCCGCATCGGCGGCGGCATCCGCTACTTCGGCGACGGTTTCCAACGGTCCAAGAAAATCGGCGACCGCCGCTACTGGCGCATCCCGGTTATGGACGGCGAGTTCCTGTGTGAAGACTACTTCGGCACGGTCACCGGCGTCGCCGGCGGCAACCTGTTGATCGGCGGATCGTCGGACAACTCCTCGCTGCTCGCCGCCGAGGCCGCCGTCGCCGCGATCCGCACCGGCCGCGACGTCGCGCTGCCGTTTCCCGGGGGCATCGTCCGCTCGGGCAGCAAGGTCGGTTCGACATATCCGAAGCTGAAGGCGAGCACCAACGACGCCTACTGCCCGACGCTGCGGTCGATCACCAAATCCGAACTGCGGCCGGATTGCCGGGCCGTGTACGAGATCGTCATCGACGGCCTAAGTTTCGACGCCGTGCAATCGGCGATGCGCCGCGGCCTGCATGCGGCGGCGGCGTCACCGGGCGTCGTGCAGATCACCGCGGGCAATTATGGCGGGAAGCTGGGGAAGCATCACTTCCATCTGCGCGAGTTGGTGTGAGGGTGAGTTTCTTCGGTTTTGTAGGGTGCAGTCGAGTCTTCGAGGCTCACCCCGAAGGGTCACAGCGGGGTGAGCCTCGAAGACTCGACTGCACCCTACAAATCAACTGCCAACGTGGACGCTGCCCCGCGGGTCGAGTAGCCTGACAATGTCAGAAATCGTTCGCGACAATCGTTGAGGACTTCACCATGCTGGGTCTGCGAATTTGGTCCGCGGTGCTGATCGGTGGCCTGTTGTTCGCCACGGCGGCGTCCGCACAGGAGTGGACGCGGTTCCGCGGGCCGAACGGGACCGGACTCAGCGAGGCGTCGGGCATTCCGGTCACTTGGACCGACGCCGATTACCGCTTCAACGCCAAGCTCCCCGCGGGAGGGCATTCGTCGCCTGTGCTGTGGGGCGACCTCGTGTTCCTGACCGGCGCGGATGACACCGGCGACGCCCGCCGGCTGGTCTACGCCGTGGATGCCAACAACGGTCGTGTGGTCTGGACCAAGACGTTCGAGTCGACCAGGCACACCCGGCACAAGCTGAACAGCTTCGCCTCGGCGACGCCCGCCGTGGACGAGTCGCGGGTCTACGTCTCCTGGACCACGCCCGAGGAATACACCGTCAAGGCGTTCGCGCACGACGGCCGCGAAATCTGGTCGCGCGGATTGGGGCCGTACGTCAGCCAGCATAGCGGCGGCATGTCACCGATCGTGTTCGACGATCTGTTGATTGTCGTCAACGATCAGGATCTCGAAGGGGGCGGGAAGAGTTACGTCACCGCGCTCAAGCGCGAGACCGGCGAACCGGTGTGGAAGCTCGATCGCACCAGCGACGTCGTCGCCTATTCGACCCCCTGCGAGCACCGCACGGCGGACGGCCTCGAACTCATCTTCAACAGCAAGGCCCACGGCATCACGGGGGTGAACCCCTACTCGGGCAAGGTGAACTGGGCCGTCGGCGATCTGTTCGACAAGCGCAGCGTCAGCTCGTCGGTCGTCGCCGCGGGCGATCTGCTGATCGGCAGTTGCGGCTCCGGCGCGGGAGGCAACTATCTGGTCGCCGTGCATCCCGGCACCGCGGCGAAGCCCGATTCCGGCAAGCTGGCGTACAAGATTACTCGGCAGATGCCCTACGTCCCCACGCCGATTGCCAAGGGGGACTTGCTGTTCCTGTGGGCCGACAACGGCATCGTCAGTTGCGTCGACGCGAAGTCCGGCGACATCCTGTGGCAGAACCGCGTCGGCGGCACGTTCTACGGCTCACCGATCTGCGTGCAGAACAAACTGTACGCCATCGACACGACGGGCACGGTTGTCGTGCTCGCCGCGGAGCGGGAGTTCGCCGAACTCGCCCGGAACCCGCTCAACGAGCAGTGCCATTCGACCCCCGCCGTCGCCAACGGCCGGTTGTACCTGCGGACGTACGAGCACCTGATCTGCCTGGGGCCGAAGTGAGTTGCCGAAGTGGCGTTCCGCTCACGGAGCGAGAGGAACGCGCGGCGACGGCTGTGGACGCGCGTGGGTGGGGAGTGTTTGTCGGGCGATTGTCGTCTTAGCCCCGGCAGGGGCGACGGATTGTAGCCACGGGTGAAGCGCAGCCCGGTTCGGGCGGAGCGCAACCCGTGGAAAGCGGCCGGTGAGTTGCTCCGCCCCGGCGGGGCGGCGGAAGTTCGCGAATGTCGGCACGATTCCTTTGCCCCTCACGGGGCAACGTCTGTGCGTTCAATCGACCACGGGTTCCGCGTCGGGCAGCGAAGCGCCGCCGCGCCGCTCCACCCGTGGCTACAGCCCGGTCGCCCCTGCCGGGGCTGCCACGACCATCAACCTCAACGCTTGTAGACCGCCAATGAGCGACCATGCCCGATGGCGACGTTGTGACCCCCCGTAGATTTCCCGATTGAACGGCAGCCCGCGCGGGATACAATCACAAGCAGCCTCGCGGCTCGCAAGATCCTGTCCCTCTCGTCTGCGGAAGTCCGATCATGCATCGGCTCTGGTTCTGCCTCCTGATTCTGGGGACGGTCGACGCCCTCGGCCCGATGGTTGCGGCAGAGGAATCGTCCGACGCCGCCCGAGCGGCGCAGCGGCGGTTGCTCGAATCCGCCGATCAGCGCGGACAGAGCGCTCCCGCAGAGGCGCGGAAGCGGTTCGATTCGGCGAGCGCCCTCGCCGACGATGACCGCCCGGCCCGTTACGCCTACGGCGTGGTGCTGGTCCGGTTGCACAAGGCGAAGGAAGCGCTGGCTGAATTCCAAGAGGCCGCGCTGTCCGATAAGGGGCTGTATCCGCCGGCGCTCCGCGCTGCCGTCTTTCTGCAGTTGACCGGTCACGATTGGAAGACCGCAGCCGATTTGACGCGGCGGCTGGGGGATGCCTTGGTCAACGCCCCGGACGCCTGGGACACCGATGCCGAGTGGTCCGCCGATGCCCGCTGGCTGGGGGAAACAGTCTCCGCGGCTCAGTGGCTGGTCTCCACCGCGGGGGACGTGAAGCTGTGGGCCGATGTCGATCAGCAATTGCGGACGGCGTTGCCGGGCGATTTGCGAACGGAGTACGTCGCGGGGTTCGACATTGTCGTGCAGCGTCACACCGAGTTGACTGCGAAGGCGGAAGCCGTCCGGCAGGACGCGGTGGACACTGAAGGGGAAAAGAACGAAGCGGTCCGCAAGGAAGTGCTGACGGCCAAGCAGAAAGTCGTCGCCCAGCGGGAGAACCTGAAGGCCGCCGCCGGGGATTGGAAAAAGCTGTACGACGATCAGATGGCCGAGTTCGGCAAGGAGTTGGGCAAGCTCGAAAAGGACTGGAACAGCCTCGACACCCGCCGGCAATCGCTGGAGAAGTCGATCGTGCTGACGCAGCAGGAAATCGTCCTGATGCAGCAGCAGCTCGACCGCATCAACAGTCAGAACAACAATCGCCGCAACAACAACGGGACCGGAGCCACGTTCGGCCTCGATCTGGTGCAAACCTACAACGTGCAACTGGGTCAAAGGCAGGCCTCGCTCATCCAGTATCAGTTCGACTGGAACCGCACCAACACGCAGCAGAATCAGGCTCAGCAGCAGGCCGCCGGGCTGCTCAATCAGCGGCAGTCGGCGATCGCGGACTACCAACAGCGGACCGGCCAGCTCGTCGACCAGGACGGCCAGCTCGACAAGTGGAACGGCCGCCTCGCCAAGCAGGCCGCCGAACTGGACGAGCCGCCGACCGGACAAAACGCCCAAACCCGCTCGATGCAACAGAAGTTAAAGACCGTCGGGGCGTACGTCCTATGGGACTGGGAAGCCGAGCGGCAACGGTTGCTGAAGGAGGCAGCGACGCCACCGCTGACCGGCGAATAACGAACTCGCAAGTCCCCAGGAGGCGACAGCCGGCGAAGAGTTTTGTCCACAGATTTCGCCGATTCCGCAGATTAAGAAAGTCATTTTGTGGAGAGCGATGAAGAGATCGAAGTTGGACGAGCCTCTTTGCCTTAAATCTGTGTCATCGGCGAAATCTGTGGACAAAAACGCATTTCTCAAAATCGCCGGTCGTGCTGTGGATTCCCGTCCCGCCCGCGCGTTGTGAGGTCAGGAGCCAATCCGGAGGGCGGAAAGTCCGTGCCCCTCTCGCGTTCACCCGGAGCCAAGCCATGACGTGGTCTCACCCCCTGTCACGTTGGTGGATTGCGGCGGTCCTGTTCGCTGCGGGCCTCGTTCCGACGGGCGGTTCGGCGGCGGAGGTCAAGGCGGCGAATACGCCGGCATTGACGGGGGAGCAGATCGCCAACTGGCTCGCCAAGGGGGACGAACGCAAGCGGCTGGTGGCCTTGGAGGCCGTTCACTGGAACTCCCGACACGACGCGGCGTTCACCGAGGCGCTGCAGACGGTGATCGACCAGTCGGCCACGCTGCGGGGTCCGACCGCCAGCCAGTTCCGGGCGGTGCAGGTGCTCGCCGGCAGCCCGCTGCCGGCCGCCGATACCTGGCTGGTGCGGCTGTTGTCGTCGAGCGACTGGCGGATGCAGATGACGGCCGCCGACGCCCTCGGCGAGCGGGGGTCCGAGGTCGCCGTTCCCGCGCTGCTGGCGTGCTGGAACAGCCGGGTCGCCGTGGAGAACTACGGCCTGCGGCACGCGATCGTCTGCGCTTTGGGCGAACTCAAGGGGACTTCGGGGCTCGACGCCTTGATCCGCATCCTGCCGCAACTGGAGGGGCAACTGCGGTACGAAGCCATCGCCCGGCTCACGCTGCGGACCGGTGAGAAATTCGGCGACCGGACCGAAGAGTGGATCGCCTGGCAGAAGTCGCGCGATCCGAACTGGTCGGGACCGCGGGTCGATCAGCAGCCGCCCCCGCGCGAAGTGGCGTGGAACGCGACGCTGCCGCGGTTCTTCCGCGTGCCGATCTATGCCAAGCGGGTGCTGTTCGTGGTGGACATGTCGGGGAGCATGAAGTCCACCGTGGAGGGCAAGACCCGGCTGGAGGCGACGCAGGACCAGTTGACCAACGTCATCGAGGCGCTGCCCGAAGATTCTCTGTTCGGCGTCATCGCCTTCAACGACCGCGTGCAGCCGTGGGCGATTCAGCCAAAGCTCGCCACGTCCGACAACAAGGCCTCCGCGATCCAGGCGGTCTGGAGCCTGAGCGCCCAGGGGGGGACGGCGGTCAACGACGCGCTCGAAGTTGCGCTCGGCTACAACGGCTACCTCGAACAGATCCTGCTGCTGACCGACGGCCGCCCGACCGCCGGCCGGCTGGTCGACACGGCCCCGATCGTGTCCAACATCACCGGCCGCAACCAGTTCCGCCGGGTGCGGATCGACACCATCGGCCTCGACACCACCGGCGAAGCCGAACGGCTCCTGCAACAACTCTCCGAACACAATCACGGGCAGTACAACAAGCTGCGCTGAAAACAATGAACAATTCGCGAAACCGCAAGCGAATTTCGCTTGCGGTTTCGCGATCTTCCCCGGTCAAGACTCAGCGAGCGATTGGGATCAACCATCATGGTCACGTTCGTGAAACTGCTGACGGGCACGTTGATCGCATTCATCCCGGCGCTCACCCTCGCCGCGAGCGCCGACAAAGCCGACGGCGTCGTGCAGGCCGTTCTCGCGCGCGAGGCGACCGCCGACGTGCCCGATCGCGGGGCGTTGCTCGCCGGGGTGTTGTCGCAGTCGCCGAAGCTGTCGTCGGCCCAGTGGTCCGCCGGACGCGTCAGCGTCGACGGCGCATGGTTGCCGATCGCCGACCGCGTCCACGAATCGGCCGCCGACGCGATGCTCGCCGAGTACCGCACGCTGCGGGAGCAGGGCGAACTGACCCCCGCGCGGCACCGGGAGCTCGCCGCGTGGTGCGGGCAGCACGGCCTGCGCGACCAGGAGCGGGCGCATCTGTGGGCGATCTTGTCTGAGAACGCGAACCAGCCCGAACTCTGGAAGCGGCTCGGTTACCGCAACGTCGACGGCCAATGGCTGACGGCCGACGAAGAACGCGACCTCGAACGCCACTGGCAGCAGCGGCAGCGCGACCTCAAACGCTGGCAACCGAAGGCGGAGAATTTCGTAAAACGGCTGTCGGACCTGAATCCCACCACGCAGGCCAGCGCCCGCGAACAACTCCGCAACCTGGACGACGTCGCCGCCTTGCCGGCTTTGGAGGCGACGCTCTGCACGCAATCGCCGGAACTGGCGCTGGAGTTCGTCGCGTGGGCGAAGCGGCTGGACCGCGTGGAGACGACATTGGCGCTTGCGCGGCAGGCCATCATCTCGCCGTGGGAAGGCGTGAGGGAAATCGCCACTGGCGCTTTGGCCTCGCGCCGGCTGCACGACTATGCCCCCTCGCTGTTGGATGCAATGTCCACCGCGATTGAGCATGACGAGTTCCGTAACCCAGGCCGGCGGCTGCGGGCCGGCGAGGCCCTGACCATTCATCTCTTTCGCCGCGAGCTCCGCAACAACGTCGAAGTGTTCCGTCACGCGACGGTCGCGGGTTCCCAGCAGGTGGTGTTTCAGTTGAACCCCAACCGGAGTCGAGCGGCGGGAACGTCGCTGGACACGGACATCTTTCAGGCCCGGAACGACGCCTTGGCCAGGAATCTGAATTCCCGCATTCGC
>JAWXBB010000277.1:0-39946 GCA_034439795.1 Planctomycetaceae bacterium
TCGGTCTCCAGCAGCCGCGTGAGGATGACGTCGGCGTGCGCGTTGTGGCGGTACACCGTCGTGATCCCGGCGACGCGCTTAACCGGCGGATCGTCGGCACGCAGATCGGCGACGAGGCCGGCGAGCAGCACGAACAACGTCACGCGCATGGCGATCTCCTTGGGAGCCGGGGCGTGTCGCCCCGGTCTTCGCTTTCATCTTCGTTCGCCCACCGTCACTCGTTCCGGGGCGACACGCCCCGGCTCCTTAAGAACGACATCATCGCGTCGCCCCCACCGCGGCGTTGTGAGCTTTGGCCTCCAGCCAGCCCTGCGACTTCAGCCATTCGCCGAAGCGGTCGGTCCACGAGTTGCACGGGTGCCCCGTCTGCCGCATCCCCCAGCCGTGGCCGCCACTGGCGTAGATGTGCATCTCGGCCGGCACGTTGACCTTCTTCAGCTCCGTGAACAGCAGAATGCTGTTGGCGGGTGACACGCGGTCGTCGGCGGAGTGGGCGAAGAACATCGGCGGCGTGGTGACATCAACTTTGACGTGGTCGCGCAGCTTCCACGGATCGTCCTTTTCCGTCAGACCGCCGGGATACACGAGCGCCGCGAAATCGGGCCGGCAGGAGACTTCGTCGATGCCGTCGAGCTTGTCGTAATGCCGCTTGGCGTGCAGGATCGCCGTCATCGCCGCGGTTTCGCCGCCGGCCGAGAAGCCGATGATGCCGATGCGGCTGGGGTCGATCTGCCATTCGCTCGCCCGGCTGCGGACGAGGCTCACCGCCCGCTGGGCATCCTGCACCGCCGCCTGCCAGCGCTGGTCGGGATTGCGGAACGGCACGCGGTACTTGAGCACAATGCCGGTCACGCCGCGCTGCGCCAGCCACTCGGCGAGTTCGGTCCCCTCGTGATCGAACGCCAGAATGTTGTGCCCCCCGCCGGGACAGACGATGACCGCCGCGTGCGTGTCCTGCTCCGTCGCCGGCCGGTAGACCGCCAGCGTGGGCGTGGAGACGTTCGTCAATTTGATGATCGGCCGATCGCCGACCGGATTGTCATCGGGCTTGGCGACGTTCGCCTCCGGCGGCAATTCCTTCGTCTCACCCGGCGGTTTGGCCGGCCAGACGTTGATGACGGTTGGTTCGGCCGCCGCGGCGAACGCGGTCCACAGACAGGTCAACGAGACGGCAAGAGCGAGGTCGCGGAATGTCATTGCGGCAACTCCTGGAGTGGTGACAAACAATGTCAGCGATCAGACAGTGAAGAGTGATGGTCCACAGATTTCGCCGATTCCGCAGATTAAGAAATGGGCGAAGTCATGGTCATTGCATTGATCTCTTCAGCAAATGTCTCTGCTTGAAATCTGCGTAATCGGCGAAATCTGTGGACAAACTCTTTGCTTCTCGAATTGGGGTCCTGAATCGAATGATGGCTACGGTCGGCTATACCCTTGCGTGCGATACTTCTCCAACAACGTCGCCATCGCCTTCGCCTGTTCGGCATGAGTCTTCGTCAACTCAGTCGCCTCGGCGATGTCGTCCGACAGGCGGTACAACTGCGGCTGGAACTGATCGGCGCGGCTGCGCTTGGCGCCCGGCTTCGTGTCGGGATGCATCGACCCTTCGATGTATTTCCACGTTCCCTGTCGGATCGCGAAGTTGCCGTCGGCCGAGTGGACGATGAGGTCCGGCCGCGTCGGCTTGAGCGTCGGCTGTCCCAGCCAGACCGGCAGCATGTTATAACTGTCCTCGGCGGCGACGTCGTGCGCGGGCAGCGGCTCGCCGACGAGGGCCGCGATCGTGGCGAGAGTATCGACCAGGCTCAGCGTCTCGTCGCACACCGTTCCCGCCGGAACGTGACCCGGCCAGCGGACGAGATATGGCACGCGGAAGCCCCCCTCCCACACGTCGTGCTTGCCGCCGCGGAACGGGCCGCACGGTTTGAGGCCGGCTTTGAGGGCCTGCGTCTGCACGCTGTCGATGTTCGGTTTGTTGACGCCGCCGTTGTCGCTGGTGAACAGGACCAGCGTGTCCTTCGCGAAGCCCTTCTGGTCCAAAGCCTCCAGCACGCGGCCGACGGAGGCGTCGAGTTCATGAACGAAGTCGCCAAACGGCCCGGCGGCGCTCGAGCCTTTCGTCTTCGCCGACGGCGTGATCGGGTTATGCACGGCGACCGGCGTGAAGTACAGGAAGAACGGTTTCGCCGCGGTTTGCTGATTGATCCAGTCCACGGCCTTCGTCGTGAGCAGCGGCATCACGTCATCGTCCACGCGCTGCGGCGCGTCGATCCCCGCGTACTTTGCCCCGTTGAAGTTCGTCCCCGCGGCAGCCGGGTTCAGCTTGTCCGACCGCAGGCCCCACACGCGGCGGTTCTCGACGAACACGCCGGACACGTCGCCGTGATTCGACGGCACGCCGAAGTGATCGTCAAACCCCAGCTCCAACGGCCCCGGTTTGAGTTCCTGCGTGAAGTCAACTTTCGCCGCCGTGCCATAACCGAGATGCCACTTCCCGACCGCCGCGGCGGCGTAGCCCTTGCGCTTGAGCAGCGATGCGAGCGTCAACCGCTCCGGCTCGATGTGCAGCGGCGCGTTCGTGCTGAGCACCTCGTGCTTCAGCGACGTCCGCCAGCAGTACCGTCCGGTCATCAACGCATACCGCGTCGGCGAGCAGACCGACGACGTAGTGTTGGCGTCGGTGAACCGCCGGCCCTCCTTCGCCAGCCGGTCAATATTCGGCGTGCGGATCAGACTCGGGTCGGCCCCGTAACAGCCAACGCTGCCCCAGCCGTAGTCGTCCGCCAGGATGACGACGACGTTCGGCGTGTCGGCGGCGGACAACGGCGCGATGGCAAGCATCATTGCCAGCGCGAAGAGGATGGATGACAGACGATTCAGCATGCGTGCGTCTCCGAAGGATGTCGTCAGCCGGTGGGGCGGCGACATCGTCCCCTGCCACAGACGGGGTTGCAAGCGCGCCGTCAAGCCATCGGGACGGCACCGTCTGGTCCCCTCTCCCCCGTCTTCGGGGGAGAGGGTTAGGGTGAGGGGGCCGTGCGCTCCCCAAGGCGATGACTGCCAGCCACACCAACCCGAAGCGTGAGCGAGGGCGAGCGCTCGCCCTCGCTCACGCTTCGGGTTGGTGTTGGACGCGGCAGGGAGCGATCGCCCCCTCACCCCGACCCTCTCCCCCGAAGCGGGGGCGAGGGGGCCGGAGTGGAAACGCCTAAAAACCGGAGACCCCTGGCGACGCACATCGCCAAGGGTCTCGCGGTCAGCCAGAAACAGTCGCGGGGTGATTCGCCGACGGGGTGCAGCGTCGGCGAATCGGGGATGCGGAGAGGGCGGTTGCTGTGAGTGGGGAAGAACACCGCGGGCTGACGCCGCGCGGCTCGCATGGAGGATTAGTACGCTTCGCCGACGGGTGGGTTGTCGCAGACGATGTCGTTGGCGGCGTCGCAGAAGTCGACCTTGTCGCCGAAGCCGCTACCGTCGGTCGAGCCTTTGTGGCCCGAGGTGCCGTTGTAGACGTAGGACTGATTGACGGCCCCGAAGGCGGACGCGACGTCTTCCAGTTCCTGGTTGATGCCGTGGGCGACTTCCGACAGGCCGACGACCATGGCCAGCACGGCGATCGTGGCGATCAGGACGAGTTCGGCGGAGACGATGAAGCCGGCGTCATCGTTCCAGAGTTTCGCGGCGAGAGCGGTCATGACAATTCACTCCAAGGTTGCGGGTGATGAAGAGGTGCGGGGCGTCAACGGGTGGTGCAGAGGTCATCGGGACGGCGGCTCGATCGGGGTGCAACGATCGAGCCGCGGGTGCATCGAAGGATCGGGTGTTATTGTTCGCCGGTGGGGGTGGTGCTGACGATGTCGCAGTAGTTGTCGCAGTAGTCGCCGACGTCGTAGAAGCTGCTGCCCTCGGTGCTCCCCTTGTGGCCGCTGGTGCCGTAGACCTGGTAGGTCTGCGTCATGTTACCGAACGCCGAGCCGATGTCTTCGAGTTCGTTGTTGATGTTGTGAGCGACTTCGGAGAGGCCGACGACCATCGCGAGCACGGAGATCGTCGCGACGAGGACCAGTTCGGCCGAGACGATGAAACCGACTTCATCATTGGCGAGCTTGACGAGGATGTTCTTGACCATGACAGAGGACCTTTCTGGCTGAGTGAGGCGGTGTGGTTGGTGGTCTGTCCTGCGTTTGGTGTTGTGCGTCGCAGGTGAGAAGGCTGTAAAGCAGGTTGAATGCCAGTCGTGACAGAGCGCACGAAATCCTTGACGCCGACGTTCATCGCCGGAGCGCAACTGCAAGCTCCGCAAGCGCTAAGCGCTCCGGAAAAAATCCGTGCGGCATCGCGCTGAACGTCGGCCGCGCGCCGCGACGATGTTGCCGGTTCGCCACGTCATCGCGAGTGGTTGGAGACCCGCGGCGGCAGCAAGTCCCGTCGCGATCACGACATCGCCCGTGTTGCGACCGCGATGTTGCCGACGTTGCCGAAAGGCCACGCGCGAACACCAACCCGAAGCGTAAGCGAGGACGAGCGCTCGCCCTCGCTCACGCTTCGGGTTGGTGTGGCCTGCGACCGCCGCCGTGAAACGCTCCGCCGACCGCGTTTCGCACTGCGATCACGGCGACACTGTCAAGACCGGTTGACGACGATTTAACGTCATTCCCTGCAATGGCTTACATCGCATCGCGATCCCCCGGACGCTGATTGACCGGTTTTGCGCGCAAACCTATAATCCCGGCCCCTTTTGGACGGTAGCGGGTCTCGGTGTGCCCACGGGCATTTCGGAGACGTTGCGGCCGTTCGGTTTGCCCGTCGTGAGTTCCTTGGCTTCGGGGACGCCCCTTGTCGGGCCGCTGGCTTCGATTCCTGATGACCGGGTGGCTGTGGTCGGCTGCGGCGCTGGCGCTCGTGGTTCCGGCGGCGCTCAACCTGCGTCTCCTGGCGGAGCGGGAGACCGTCACCCCCCACGAGCCGGCTTCGATTCAACTCTTCGCCGACTGGTCGCAGGAATGGAGCGACGACGCGGGGCACACGGCGATCTTCCGCGGGCATTGCCGCATCCTGCAGGGGGCGTCGGTCTACACGGCGGACAAGATGGTGGTCTGGGTCCGCCGCGACGCCGCAGGCAACGCGCCCGTCGATCAACTGACGGTGTATCTCGAAGACGGCGTGGAGACGCGCACCGACGACGGCGGGCAATCGAGTCCGATGCACGTCGTCGAACTCGCCACCGCGCAGGGGATCTCGCTAACCGTCCGCGGCCGGCAGACCGACGTGTCGGGACAGCAGGACGAACTCTACCAACGGGCCGTCCAGCGCCGCAAAGGGATGCGTCGGGCCGAACTGCAACAGACGCAGATGACGGTGGACCCGGCGCAGTGGGGCTACCAGCCGGTGCAGTTGCCGGGGCCGACGAGCGCCGTCCGCCGCGTCCGCATTTTTCAGCGCGGGGCATTGCCGTTCAGCCTGCAAAGCGAGCCGTCGCCGAACACGTCGCCCCCCGAGCAGATCGTGTACATCAGCGGCGGCGTGACGCTGCTGGTGGACGGGCTCGACGGCGTCGGCCTCGTCGACCTGTCCGCCAACCGGGCGATCATCTGGACGGCGGGGTTCGCGGGCGAAGGCTTCCAGCTGGAGACGGTGCAAGCACGGGACATGCCGTACGAAGTGTATCTCGAAGGGAACATCGTCATCCGGCAGGGGACGAACGTCATCAAAGCCGAGCGCGCGTATTACGATGCCCGCGAGGAGCGGGCACTGGTCCACAATGCCGAGTTGAAGGCGTACCTGCCGGACATCGACGCCGCCGTCCGCGTGCGGGCGGAAACCATCCGGCAGGTGTCGGCGAACTCGTTCCACGCGCAGAATGCGTGGCTGTCGACGAGCCAGCTCGGTCAGCCGGGGTATCGGTTGCAGGCGACCGACGTGTTCGTCGAAGAACGGCCGGGGTCATTGTTCGACAACGGAACGCCGCCGGTGATCGACCCCGCGACCGGCATGCCCGCGGTCGAGTTGCAGCCGTGGGCGACCGTGCTCAACAGCACCGTGCTGGTGGGCGAGACGCCGATCTTCTACTCGCCGTACCTCAGCGTTCCCGCGGACGATCCCGGCATTCCGCTGCAATCGGTGACGTTTCGGCAGGACCGCATCTTCGGCACGCAGATCCGCACGCGGTGGGACGCCTTCCAACTGTTCGGCCTCGATCGCCCCGACAACGCCCGCTGGAACACCGAGTTTTCGTACCTCAGCGACCGCGGTCCGCTGCTCTCGACCGACGGCAGTTACCGCGGCGTCGACGGCTACGGCAATCCGTTCTACGGCAACTTCCTCGGCACCTACGTCCACGACGACGGCCGCGACAACCTCGGTTTCGACCGCCGCGATCTCGCCGTCAGCGACTCGAACCGCGGCATCCTGCAATCGCAGCATCGGCACTGGTTCAGCGATGCGCTCTTCCTCCAAACCGAACTCGGCTACGCCAGCGACCGCAACTTCCGGGAACAGTATTACGAAAACGACTTCGATCGCAGTAAAGACGTCGACACGCTTGGTTTGCTCAAGTGGCAGCAGGACAACCTCGCCGGGTCGCTGCTCGTTCAGCCGCAGATCAACGAGTTCGAGAACCAGACGCAGTGGCTGCCGCGCGGCGATCTGTACTTCCTCGGCGAGCCGCTCGCCAACGGGTTGTTGAACTGGAGCAGTCACACGTCGGCGGCGTATGCCAGGCTGGAGCCGGCCGCGGCTCCGACCGATCCGGACGACCTGTATTCGCCGCTGCCGTATTACACGAGTGCCGACGGCCTGGTAGCGATGACGCGGCACGAGCTGTCGCTGCCGTTCAACCTGGGGCCGGTGAAAGTCAGTCCGTACGCGCTCGGCGAGGCGGCGTTCTGGAGCGACGGCTTCACGCAGGAGTCGATCGACCGGTTCTACGGCCGGGCCGGCGTCCGCGGCAGCGTGCTGTTCTGGCGGGTGTATCCCTACGTTGACAGCGAAGTGTTCAACCTCAGCGGCCTGGCCCACAAGATGCTGTTCGACTTCGATTACGGCTATGCCGATTCCTCGCGCGATCTGTCCGAGATCCCGCAGTGGAACGAGATCGACGACGACGCCCAGGAACGGTTTCGCGAGCGGCTGCTGGTCAACACGTTCGGCGGCGCGCTCCCGCCGGAGTTCGATCCGCGGTTCTACGCCGTCCGCACGGGAGCGGGCGGCAGCGTCACCGCGCCGTATCACGAACTGGTCGACGATCAGCAGGCGCTGCGGCTTGGCTGGCGTCATCGGTTGCAGACCAAGGTCGGTCCGCCCGATCGGCAACGGATCAAGGACTGGATGACGCTGGACCTCGGCGTCACGTACTTCCCGGATGCGGTCCGCGACAACTTTGGCGAAGACCTGGGCCTGTTCAGCACGCGGTACGCCTGGCACGTCGGCGACCGCACGTCGATCGTCGCCAGCAGCCTGTTCGACTTCTACGAAGACGCCCAGAACCTGTGGTCGGTCGGCGTCCTCAGCCAGCGCAGCGTCCGCGGCAGCATGTACGTCGGCTTCCGCCAGATTCAGGGCGGCCCGCTCGACAGCCAGATTCTCACCGCCAGCTACAGCTACCAGATGAGCCCCAAATGGATCTCGACGGCCAGCACGGCGTTCGACATCGGCGAAGGCGAGAACCGCGGCCAGGCGCTGACCATCACCCGCGTCGGCGAATGGTCGCTGATTCACCTCGGCTTCAACTTCGACGCCAGCAAAAACAACGTGGGCCTGCAGCTCGCCATCGAACCGCGTCTGGGGACCAAGGGCCCGACGACGCCGCAGTTGAGTTCGTTGCTGAACAATTACTGAGGAGGTCGCCATGCCGCAGTTGCTCGAACCGTCGCTCCGTAGCACCAAGACCCGGCGAGCGCCGTGGCGGCAACGGCTCGTCGAGACCGAGCGCGGTCTCGCGCAGGGCTTCCGCGGCGACAGCACGCTGTTCTTTCATCTGTTCGTCGATTGCACGCTGCTGGCCGTCGGCGGGGTGCTCGATCTGTCGCTGTGGGACTGGCTGCTGGTCGGCCTGGCGTTGACGGTCGTCATTTCCGCCGAACTGATGCAGCAGGCGGTGCGGGTCTGCATCGCCGAACTGCGGTCGCTGCGTCCGGAGGGCCACTGGGACCGGGCGTTGCATCTCGCGACGGCCGCCGTCGGCGTCGCCTTCACCGGCAGCGCGGCGGTCATTGGATTGATCTACTGGCAGCGGATTCGGGAGTTGTATTGGGTCTGACCCCACAACGACATGTTCGTTAGCCGCGACCCGGAGGCTTTGCGCAGGGGAGCGCTGGGTGGATCGCACAACACGCAGGGCGCGCTCCACCCAGCGCTCCCCTCCGCGGACTCCGGATCGCGGCTAACCGGCCAAACACCCGTCACCCCTCCAGATACGTCGTCGCGTTCGCCGCGCGGTCGTATTCCCCCGCCAGCCGGGCGGCGTCTTCGGCTGTGATCCGGCCCGTCTCCGCCTGGGCCAGCAGCTTCTTGCGGAACGCCTCCACCAACTGGTTCTGGTCGTAGCGCGCGAACTGCAGCATCTCGGACAGGCGGCTGCCGTTGACCAGTTTCGTGATGTGGTACTGCCCGGCTTCGTCGATCACCACGTGGGCCTCATTCGGCAGGCCGAACAGGTTGTGGAAGCTCCCCATCACATCCTGATAGGCCCCGACGAGAAAAATGCCCAAGTAATACGGCTCCCCCTCCTTCCACTTCGGCAGGCTGAGCGTCTCCCGCTCGTCCTTGATGTCCACGAAATGGTCGATCTTGCCGTCGGAATCGCACGTCACGTCCACGAACGTCGCGAAGTCGTCGAGCGGCTCGTCCAGCCGATGCAACGGGACAATCGGGAACAGTTGCCGGATCGCCCAGCTATCGGGAGCCGAGCGGAACAGCGAAAAGTTGCACAGATACTTCGCGGCCAGAATCTGCTTCAGCCGCTCGAACTCTTCGTCGGGAAACTTTTCCGACTCTGATTCGCGCAATGCCCGCGAGCACGTTTCCCAGAACAGCACTTCCCCTTTGGCGCGGTCTTCGAGGCTGATGAGGCCCAGGTTGAACTGCGTGTGCAGCTCGTCCTTGTGCTCGAGCGCGTCGTGATAGTATTCGACGTAGTTCTTGCCATTGACGCCATCGCACAGGGCCTTCAGTTCGCTGATGACCTGCGGGTCGTCGGCGTCGACGGTGACCTCCGGCTCGTCGTCGGCGAAGGTTTCGATCTCGTCGCGGATCGACGTCACGCAGACCGAGTGGTACGCCGTCATCATCCGGCCGCTCTCGGTGACGAGGTGCGGATGCGGCACGTGTTCCTCGTCGCACACGCTGCGGATGACGTACACCACGTCGTTGGCGAACTCCTGCACGGTGTAGTTCATCGACGATTCGGTGCGGGTCTTGGAGCCGTCGTAATCGACGCCCAGCCCGCCGCCGATGTCGAGGTATTCGATGTTCGCGCCGATCTGCCGCAGCTTGGCATAGACCCGGGCGGCCTCCTTCATGGCGTTTTTGACGCGCTTGATGTCGGTGATCTGCGAGCCGATGTGCGAGTGCAGCAGCTTGAGGTGGCCGTCGAGCTTCGCCTCCTTGAGCAGCCGGACGCATTGCAGCATTTCGGACGTGGTGAGGCCGAACTTCGACGCCTCGCCCCCCGACGACGCCCATTTGCCCGACCCGCGCGAATACAGCTTGGCCCGCAGTCCGATCCACGGGGCGACGCCGGTCTGCTGATGCTGCCTCAGCACCATCTTCAGCTCGTTCAGCTTCTCGACGACGACCACCACCTGCTTGCCGGCCTGCGCGCCGAGGCCCGCCAGCCGGATGAACGCCTCGTCCTTGAAGCCGTTGCAGATCAGCAGCGACTCCGCCGTTTGGTCGAGCGCCAGCCCCGCATACAGTTCGGCTTTGGAGCCGCATTCGAGTCCCACCCGGCAGCGGGCGCTGTCGCGGAGGAATTCTTCGACGACCTCGCGGCGGGGATTGACCTTCATCGGAAACACCGGGAAATGCCGGCCCTTGTAGCCGTATTCCTCGATGCACTGCGTGTACGCCTGGCTGAGCTTGCGGATCTGGCTGGTCAGAATCTGCGGGAACCGCAGGATCAGGGGCGTCTGCACCTTCCGTTTCTGGACCAGGTCGTCGACCAGCTCCTTGAGATCGACGAACCGCGCATCCCCCGCCGCCGGCCGGGCGATGACGTGCCCGCGGGCATTGACGTCGAAATACCCGGCGGCCCAGTTCTCGACGCCGTACTCGTGCTGGATGCGCTGCAGCGTTTCATCGTTCATCGCGGGCAAAGTTCCTGGGTGACAACGGTCAGGGCGTATCGCTCCAGTTTAGGGCCATCGCGCAAGCCGAACCAGCGCGGTTCGTTGTTTTCGTAGGGTGCAGTCGAGTCTTCGAGGCTCACCCTCATTGTTGGAGTCCAGCCTTGAGGCGGTCTTCCGTCTTCGCTCCGAAAGGCACAGCCTCAAGGCTGGACTCCAACGGGGTGAGCCTCGAAGACTCGACTGCACCCGACAAGACTCCGCAGCGCGATCGACGACCGTTCACACCGTCGGCACCACTTCCGACCCGTGCAGATAGCTGGCGTCCACCGGGTAGTTGCGCCAGCGGATGGAGTAGTATTTCTCGAACCACGTCTGGATGTCGCGCTCGGCTTCGCGGTCGTAGTCCGGCTCGACGTGCAGCGTCTTGCCGTTGAGCGGGTCGCGGATCTCCCCCTGCTCGACGATCACCCGGCCCGATTTGATCACCATCCTGGGCAGCTCGAACATGATCTCCTTGTTCTCGTGCGGCGTGTAAATCGTGATGTCGGCGTCGGCCCCGGGTCCGAGGTGCCCCTTGTGCTTGAGGCCCAGAATCTTCGCCGGGCCGGCGCGGGTGATGATGGCGATCTCGTTCAGCGTGTATTCGCGCGTCAGGTCGCTCAGCGTCGAGCGCTCGCGGACCAGCGGGTGACACGTGTTGAGAATGTCCTGCCGGTAGGTGCGGTCCATCAGCATGCGGATGATCTGCGGATACGCCAGGAACGAGCCGCCGTTGGGGTGGTCGGTGCTCATCACCACCCGCCACGGGTCGGTGACCAGCAGGTACCATTCGAGGCCGATGGCCCATTGCAAGGCGTGGACCAGCGATTTGTTCTTGTACTTGATCGGCGTGATGCCGCAGCCGGATTCCATTTCGGTGTCGGCGGAGAACCATTTGCCGCCGTAGACCTTGGACAGGAAGTACCCCAGCGGGCCGTCGCCGGTCATGCTGGTGGTCTCGCCGAACAGCACCTGGCCGACGTCGACGGTGATGTTGGCGTGCGTATTCACGTACTCGGCGAGCTGGATCACCTTGCTGTTGAACGTGTTCTCGTCCCCCTCGCCGCCGCCGTAGCTGTGGAACTGGGCGTGCGTGATGTGGCCGCGATGCCCCTCCAGCGACTGCATGGTGTCCAGCGTGGTCGTCCAGTTGCCGGGCATCCCCAGGTTGTTGCAGTGGATATGCACCGGATGCGGCAGCCCAAGTTCTCCCGCCGCGTGGGCCACCCCCTGGATGATCTGCCGCGGCGTGACGTTGAAGTGATCGACGACGGAATCCAGCCCGCTGACGTTGCCCGCCTGATGCCCCTTCCAGACCTCGACGCCGCCGGGGTTCACCAGCTTCGGAGCGAACCCCTTGGTGGAGTTCAGCAGCCAGCCGATGAACGCCTTGAGCAGATCGGGCCGGTTCTGCTGGATCGATTGCATCACGAAATGGTTGTTGCCCATGAGGACGTAGAACCCCTTGTCGATGCAGGGGGTGTCCTCAAATTCCTCGTGGGCATGACGCGCTCCCAGCGGCGGAATCGCGGCGTCGAACGCGGTGGTGTATCCCAGCCCGGCGTACTTGTACCCGGTGGCGAACGTGCTGGGGACGCTTCCCATCGTGCCGCTGTGCGTGGTCGCCGTGCGGTGAATCGGCGCGGCCTTCCGCTTCTCCTCCGGCCGCATTTTGCGGGCGACGTTCACTTTCGGCCCGGCGATGTGGCAGTGCATGTCGATCCCGCCGGGCATGACGACCAGCCCGGTCGCATCAATCGTCCGCACCGGCCGCACATCGGGATCGGTCGGCGGCTCGACGATCCTGCCGTCGGCGATCCACAGATCGCGCACCTGGCCGTCGACGCCGTGGAGCGGATCGTAGACGGTGCCTTGGGAGAGCTTGGTGTATTCGGGGTGGGGCATAGAGGTTCGATCAGCGGAAATGGTTCACAGTGTCGACAAAGGCACGACGGAGATCAGATTCTGAACGACGGAGACCAGCCGCAGGTCAGCGGTTACCAGGTCGCATTGCTCGCGCTCAGCGAGTGCGACGTAGAGGCAATCGTACACGCCGATCCGCAACTGGGAGGAGAATTTGATCGCTCGCGGCAGCAGTGGAATGCAGGAATGCAGTTCCAGCTTGGTCGACAGGATGTCCACAACCTTGAGCATGGCATCGCCCGTCGGGATGACGCCGCGCCGTTCAGCACGAGTGAGTGCATGGGCAATTTCGACGGGAAACGTCTCTGGAACAACCAGCTCGCAGACGCCGTTGCGAGCGTCATCCCGGAGGGCAATGGCTTTGGACGAATCTGGCTCGCGCAAGACCCATTTCACCGCGACCGATGCGTCGAGAATGTATTTCATGGATTGCGGGCGTCACGGATCAATTCCACAGCCACTTCCACTGTGCCGATCTGCTCCCACAATTCCTCACGCATCCGGTCCATGCGCTCGCAGGCTTTGCGAGCGGCTTCCGGGTCGCGAACGCCCTTCATCAGGCGATCGACCACGATTTCGAGTTCGCGCTCCGCTTCGGAAGCTGGAATGGTGGAGGTGCTCATGTCAATGATTTTCGAGATTCGGGGGTGTGGAGTCAACGCCGGTCCAACAGCGCGGCCACGACCTGCTGTCGCGTCACGCTCGGAAAGTCCGTCAGGAATTCATCGAGTGGATCGCCGGCTTCGAGGTAGTCCAACAACGTCTGAACCGGAACGCGAGTGCCGGCGAAGACGGGAGTTCCGCCGAGGATATCGGCGTCTTGAACAATCAGGGCTGACGATGCTGACATGCTTGCCAGTGTATCTCCGACACGAACCGTGGACAATTCGTGATGAACGGTCGTCCTCAAAACCCCACCGCCGCATCTCCGCCGTTCGCCGACAGCAACGCCCGCAGCAAGTTCGGGTCGATCTTTTCGGACACGAACCGCACGCTGCCGTCGGCCAGGCCGACATGGCCGCCGGCATGATGGTAACTCGAAATCACGCCGCGCGAGCGGCCCGGTTGCTCACCCGGCAGGTTGACGCCGACGGCTTGCTCGGCGAGGTCGATGTCCCGCGGCTCGGTCCAGACAATCGGCCGCCCGCAGGCTTCGACGATGGCGATCGTGTTCGATGTGCCGTCGGTCACATCCTTGATGCGCGACGCCCGGCCGTCGGGAAACAGCGTGTTGGGACCGCGGACGCCGAAGTAGGCAGCAAACAATCGGCCTTGTTCGTCATCCCGCCGTGGAGACGACGGGCAATCGTAGACGAATCCAGACTCCGGCCGGTGGTGCGTGACCGGGCGGTTCTCTTCGGCGTCCCACGCAGCCTGATCGACATACTGCTCGCGCAGCCAGATGTGATCGAGATAGGGAAGCAAATCGACCCGCCAACTGCGCGGCGGCAGTTCGTCATCGGTCGCCAGAGTCGGGAATGTGCCGGTGACGTCGTGATAGTTGTGCAAACCGAACAACAGATACTTGAGTTTTCCCCGGCATTGTGCTGAGCGTGCCCCCGCTTGACTGTCGCGGACAGTGATCAACACAAAGAAGACCATGCCCGCGATTCCATAAGGCACGACAACTTCGAGTATCCTCCGCCAGAGGTCCGCCCCCGGACGCGTGATCGACACGGCCCAGCAAATGTGCAAGGCCACGACCGCCGACAACAGCGCCAACAGGAACGTCGCAATGCCCGGACTCATTCGCCCCGGTCCGAACGGAAAAAGGCCGGCGATGCCAAGCGTCGCGACCGCTCCGATCCCCGCCACAACACGGTCTGCGATCAGTGACGGGTACGGTCGGCTCTCAACGGATGCCTTGCGCTTTCGTGCCAGCATCCGCACGAGCGGGACGGCCGCCAGGATCAACAACACGACCACGACGGTCCAGATCAGGGCAGGAAGCGATTTTGGTCCCGGAAACGGATAATCCACAATGCGTCTCACGTATCATTTCTTGAGGAGCCGGGCAAGACCGGGGCGACACACCCCGGCTCCAACGTTCCATTACTCTCCCGCCCGCCGCACGGTACACTGCCTCCGTCCTCCCTCATTCTATCCGCACGGATGCCGTTGCAATGACCGTTTCGTTTCCCGCGAATGCGATCTATCAGCACGACTGCCTCGACGCCCTTCAGCAGATGCCCGCGGAGTCGGTGCATCTCGCGTTCGCCGATCCGCCGTTCAACATCGGCTATAATTACGATGTCTACGACGACGGTCAGAATCCGGAAACGTATCTCGGCTGGTGCAAGCAGTGGATCGCCGGCGTGCATCGCGCGCTCCGGCCCGACGGCACGTTCTGGCTGGCCATCGGCGACGAGTACGCCGCCGAACTGAAGGTCATTGCCCAGCGCGAGGTCGGCTTCCGCTGCCGCAGTTGGGTCGTGTGGTACTACACCTTCGGCGTGAACTGCAAAAGCAAGTTCACCCGCAGCCACGCGCACCTGTTCTACTTCGTCAAGGACGAGAAGCAGTTCACCTTCCGCAGCGACGAACTGGAGAACCGCATCCCCTCGGCGAGACAGCTCGTCTACGCCGACAAACGCGCCAACCCGAACGGCCGCCTGCCGGACGATACGTGGATCATCGCCCCCCAAGAAGCCGACGGGTCCCACCCCGTCGGATCTTCCACCTGGGTCCTCCGCCCGCAAGACCTCGCCGACCGCTTCACCGCCTCCGAGGACACGTGGTATTTCCCGCGCGTCGCCGGGACGTTCAAGGAGCGCGAAGGCTTCCACGGCTGCCAGATGCCCGAGCAACTCCTCGGCCGCATCATCCGCAGTTGCTCGAACCCCGGCGACCTGGTGCTCGACCCCTTCAGCGGTTCGGCGACCACGCTCGCCGTCGCCAAGAAGCTGGGCCGGCAATACCTCGGCTTCGACCTGTCGGAGCAGTACATCGAACGGGGCCTGCAACGCCTCGCGGGCATCAACGTCGGCGACCCCCTCGACGGCAGCCCGGAGCCGACGATGTCCGCCCCGACGACGAGCAACGGCAAGAAGCTGAAGGACAAGGCGGAAGGGGAAACGTCACGGCAACGGGCGCGGCGGATGACTCGCGGGATCAAAGGGTGATAGATGGCCTCCCCATCAAAGACCGGAGGCTAAACAGCAAGCAACGTGAACAGAGAGCCGGGGCGTGCCACCTCGGACGTGCATTCCTACATGTGCGATGGCGTTGGATCAGGAAGCAGACTGACAAATCGGTCACCGTTGAATGAGGATTTCACTGTCGTGGTCGGTGTGTTGCGCTCCGATACGTGGTAGTCGCTGCTTTGCAGGAAAGCGACCCGCACGTCAGTGACCGAAAACATGCGGCCAACCTTGTCGAAGACCAGAACGAGGTGCAGGCCAGGGTGAGAATGGTGACAGTCCACGCGAATGACTTTGCGGCAGGTCTTGATTTCAAGCCCATCCGGCACGCGCACCGGCCGCTTTGCCGCGCCTTTCAGCGCTGCTCCATAAACATGGTCATTGCCGGATCATTTTTGACGGCAGTCCGACGTGTGCTACTCTGACTCGAAGTATTCCGCCGTATACGTTCCCAAATCGTCTTGGGAGCGACCATCTCCAAGCAATTTGGGCGGTCTGGATTTGCTTCTCGTTTCCCCTTGCACGTCTGATTCGTAGGTTCGCACCTCAACCTCAACGGGTAGACAACATTCGCAGAACTGAATGCTTGTGACGTGACCATTCTGAATACGCACGAGGATCGAGTGTCTTTCAGCCATTGGAACAACTCCGCATCGCAGTGACGCAGAACCCAGCCGATCAAATCGTCACAGAGTTCCGCCCAGAGAGGGGATTCTTCCGCTCGTTCGCTTTCGTGTCCACGGGCTTTGAGTACCATTATCTGAATGGACACTCACCCATCCAAGCGGCTGCTGGAAACGTCGGCGATCATCATCGGCTATGCCATGAGTCGATTGGATAAGTCTTATCTGAAGGCAAGAAACTGCGCATCGTGGAAGGATGCGTTTCGGGTTGCTGGATCAGCGATTGACGTGACCCCTGCCAGCCTCAAGCACCTGCGTGATGAGTTCGATCCTGTTCACGGGAACCCACGTATGGGCTGGCACGGCCGTCCCTTGAGGGCTAGTCGCCAGCGTGTCCTCGGAGAACTCTGCGATGTCAGCGACTCGGCACTGCTTGAGCTGGTGTCACGGATTCTCGCAAACGATCGCGACGCACTTGAGAACGCTGTGGCCGTACTCGCAGCTCCAGCTAAAGTTGTGCCCAATGTTGCAGAACGATTACTGACAGGACGTCGCGCGGAGGACCATTTCTTAAGCCATAGCGAGGAGATCATGAACGTCGCGCGCTCCATGATCGTGGATCGCCGCTTCGACGCCTGTGGATTTGATTTCGGCGTCCAAGGAGCCGACAACATTGCCGTCGAAGTGAAAGGCCTCAAGCGTAAGCGAGGCGAAATCCTGTTCACCGATCGTGAATGGAACGAGGCCCGGGTGCGTCGAGACAATTACCTGCTCGTGGTTGTTGGGAATCTGGACGACGTTCCCATCGTCCGAACGATTGGTAATCCTGCGGCTACTCTCGATCCATCCTGCAGTTATTACACATCGATCGCAGTCACATGGCGGGCGAGTGTTGGAGTGGTCTGAACGCACGCAGCACAGGATACCAATTACAAGCGGGCATCTTTCGTGGTGCTTATATCTGCGGGCAACAGGCAAGGCAGCGGCGGATAACCTAACTCCGATACACGGCAACCTGAAGCCCCCCAATTCGTTGACATCCACCGGGGTCCAAGAGCAAATGACACAAAAGTCAAACTTGGTTTCTGCCGTTCTAGGGCAGCATCTTTCTCGTCAACGGCGCCCGAGTTCAATTCGACTCGACGCAATTCGCCTCGTTGCCAAGCGGCTGGGAATTGCGCCCCCGGCAGATGTTGGAGAGTTTCTGATCGCCGCGCGTCGTCCGCGATGGGTTCAGTCGCATCTGCCTCAAAAAACGCCGCGCGGCTTCGAGTGGGCCCTGCATCGCGCCGGCGTTGATCGCTGCGGAGCCAAGCTCGTTCGCCGCGCTCGAATCGAACCGGGCGAACGACGCCTCGCAATCCCGATCATTGATTCATCACCGTCGTGCATTAATGAGTTCGTGACCGCTGAGCGGCAGTTGTTGCTCGCCAAAGTCCGCTACAACCGCCTGATCGACATGTTTCTCGGGCTGACGACCTATTCGCTGCAAAGCCATCTGCGGGCCACCGCGCCCGGTCTCGGTCAGGTCGAGACGGACGAACTGTACGTGGGCGTGGCGAAGTCGGGGCAGCAGTTCGTCATCCCCGTGCAGGCCAAGGGGGGCAGCGACCAGCTCGGAGCCGTGCAGATCGAACAGGATCTGGCGCTCTGCAAGCACCTCTTTCCCGAGTTGATCGCACGCCCCGTCGCCGTGCAGTTCAAGAAGGACGAGCAGGGCGAAGTGATCGTCATGTTCGATCTGGCGCGCAACGACGACGACCAAATCTGCATCCGCGAAGAGCGGCACTATCGGCTCGTTCCCGCCGAATCCATCACGGCCGCCGACTTCACAGAAATGGCGAGATTGTCCGCGCCGCGAGCGGCAGACTGACGGTGACGCACAGCATCATCGGCCGGACGGCCGGGGCTGGAGCCGCTTCGGCGAAGCCCCGGTCTTGCGTGCGATTACCGGGGCTTCCCTCCCGTTGGTCGGTCCAGCCCCGGCCACCCATCGAAGACCGGGGCGACCCGCCCCGGCTCCTCAGTGCCAGTAATTCCGATCCAGCGCCCGGTAGTTGATCGCCTCGCTCAGATGCGAGACCGTGAGTTGCTCGGCGGCTTCGAGGTCGGCGATCGTGCGGCTGATGCGCAGGATTTTGTCGTGGGCGCGGGCGGACAGGCCCATCGATTCCATCGCCTGCTTCAAGAGGTTTTCGGCGTCCGTTTCCAGTTTGCAGTGGCGGCGGAGTTCCGAGGGCGACATGCGGCCGTTCAGCTTGAACGGCTGGTCGCCGAAGCGGCGGCGCTGGACCTGGCGGGCGGCCTGCACCTGGTCGTGCATGGTCGCGCTGCTGGTGCCGGGGGTGCGGTCGGAGAGTTCGCGGAAGGGGACCGCGGGGACTTCGATGTGAATGTCGAGGCGGTCGAGCAGCGGCCCACTGATGCGGCCGAGGTAGCGTTCGATCTGCATCGGGTTGCACTGGCAGTTGCGCCGCGGGTCGCCGCGGAAGCCGCACGGGCAGGGGTTCATCGCGGCGACGAGCATCAGGTTGGAGGGGAACGTGAGGCTGCCCATCGCTCGGCTGATCGTGACGGTGCCTTCTTCCAGCGGCTGCCGCAACACTTCCAGAGTGCGGCGATTGAACTCGGGGAGTTCGTCGAGGAACAACACCCCTTGATGTGCGAGCGAAATCTCCCCCGGCGACGGCGTGCTGCCGCCGCCGACGAGGCCGGCTTCGCTGATCGTGTGATGCGGCGAACGGAACGGGCGCTGCAGCATCAGGGCCTGTCCGGGATCGAGGCGGCCGACGGCGGAATAGATGCGGGTGGTTTCCAGGCTTTCGTCGGGCGACAGATCGGGCAGAATCGTGGCGAGCCGTTGCGCGAGCAGCGTCTTCCCCGTGCCTGGCGGGCCGATCATCAAGAGATGATGCGATCCCGCGGCGGCGATGGTGACGGCCCGCTTGGCGCTCTCCTGCCCTTTCACGTCGGCGTAGTCGATGACGTACTTGCCATATTCGCGGACGGCATCGGTCCACGAGAACGCTGCCGGCGGGATGTCGAGCGCGCCGCTGTAGAACCCGACCGCTTCCGCGAGCGATGCGACCGGAATCACGGCGACGCCGTCCACCACCGCAGCTTCGCGGGCGTTTTCGACGGGGACGACCAGCCCCGTCTGCCCGCGCTGCTTGGCGGCGAGCGCCATCGACAGCGTCCCCTTCGCCGGTCGCAGTGAACCATCGAGGGCCAGTTCGCCGACCGCGCCAAATGTGGACAGTCGTTCGGACTGCAACTGTCCGCTCGCCACCAGTAATCCGACAGCGATGGCGAGGTCCATCGACGCCGCGTCTTTGGGCAAATCGGCGGGGCTGAGGTTGATGACGATGCGGTCGATCGGCCGCACGTAGCCGCTGTTGACCAGCGCCCGTTCGATGCGGTGCGTGCTCTCGCGGACGGCGGCTTCGGCGAGACCGACGAGAATCGTCTTGGGCATCGCACCGGGGGAGATGTCGACCTCGACATCCACCGGCAGGGCGTCGATGCCGAGCAGCGAATATGTGGAGAGCTTGGCGAGCATCGCCCGTGGCCCGCGAGAGGGAGAGAGGGGTCTGCGACGATTCTGCGGATGAAATGGGAACCGTGCAAGGCTCGGCATTCCTCGTCGTCCCAGAATCCGACAGGCTGACCTGGCCGAAACATTCAAGACGAAGAGGTGTCTCACGCAAAGGCGCAAAGCTCGCCAAGGAAGGCCAGAAGAGAGGAACCACGAAATACACGAAGGGTCACGAGATGGGAAAGAGGGCATTTTCAGCATTTGCCAGTTCCTATTTTTCGTGCCATTTAGTGCGTTTCGTGGTTCATCCCTCTCCCTGTCTTTCTTGGCGAGCTTTGCGCCTTTGCGTGAGGATACTCTTCATTTCGGCACTGGCGATTCCCAATTGAGAGACGATCCTGGAGTCCCGCCCCGAAGGGCTGTTGCCGGGTGTTCCCCGCGGCTAAGATACAGGCGTGAGGCTGAGGCTTGTGGACTTCGGCCGCTTCCACCGGTCAGATCATCCCGCCAGACCGTCCCGCCTGAGAAGAAGGATGTCGAGCATGCGCACGTGCCGTTTGTGGACCGCCGCCCTCGTGGTTGCCGCCGCGACGCTGGGAGCCGTTTCGTCCGCCGAGGCCCAATGGGGTTCGATTTCGGGGCAGGTCGTCCTCGATGGTGCGGCTCCGGAGCTCCTGGCGATCAACACGCTGGGGAAAGACCCCGCCGTGTGCATGGCCAAGGATATTCCCAATGAATCGTTGGTGGTCGATCCGGCCACGAAGGGAATCGCGAACGTGGTCGTCTACCTGAAGAAGGCCCCGGCGAAGATTCATCCGGATCTCGCCAAACCGGCCGCGATGTCTGTGACGTACGATCAAAAGGGGTGCCGCTTCCTCCCGCACGTGGCCGTGGTGCGGACGGATCAGTTGGTGCAGGTGATCTCCGACGACGCCACCGCCCACAACACGCGCGGCAATCCGCTCAGGAATTCCGGATTCAACTTCATCGTCTCGCCGAATGACCGGGAAGGGATCAAAGTCCCGATGAAGCAGGCGGAGCGCCTGCCGGTGCAGATCGGTTGCGACATTCACAACTGGATGCGCGGCTATTGGCTGGTCGTCGATCATCCGTATGGGACGGTGACGGCCGCCGACGGGACGTTCGCGATCAAGGATTTGCCGGCCGGCGAGCACGAGTTCGTGGTCTGGCAGGAGTCCGCGGGCTATCTCAACAAGTCGATGATGATCAAGGTCCAGGACAAGCAAGAGACCAAGATTCCGACGATCAAGGCGCCGGTGAAGAGCTTCACGCTGAACTAGCGCGCTCATTTCCGATTACGTACCCCCGCGCCCCGCACAACACCCCGCAAATGGTCGCCGTCAGCAGGGCGGCTAATGAATGACGTATTCCCTGACGCCCACGTGGATCAGGAACTTGCGACAACTGCGCCAGCAAGTTCCCCCCGCAGGCGGAACTCATCGACAACTCTCCGTGAACAGAACTTTCGTGGCAGAAACCTCTCCCTATCCTATCCCAGCCAGTTAACCCCTACTTGGCGATGGCCCCGCAATTCTCACGTTGATCTTGCCGAAAATCGCGGGTCGTGATAAGTCGAGAGGCGTCGCGTTAGGAGACGGACGCCCATGACTGCCCCGCGCCGCGGAATGACCGCCTTGGCCTGGACTCTAGCCCTCACGCCGTTCGCGCTCGCGGTGCTGGCGCATACGGCCCGGCCGTCGCTGCCGATGTCCATTCCCGCCCCCGACCGGCCGCCGCTGGTCTTCGATCAGTATCTGGTCGACCTCGGTCCCGTGGAACCGTCCACGGAGGTCCGGGCGCTGTTTCTGTTTGAGAACCGCGGCGACAAACCGGTCGAACTGTTGAAGATCGCGCCCAGTTGCGGCTGTCTCGAACCGCAGGTCTCGACGCGCAACCTCGCGCCCGGTGCAACCGGTCGGATGGCGCTGCGGATGCAACCCGCCAATGAATTGCCGGGCCGGAAAGAATACTACGCCGACATTAGCTATTCCGATGGCCAGCCCAGAGACGCCCGCGTGACGTTCCGCGTGGAGATTCCCGAGCAGCAACTGACGGTTCGTCCCAGGGCGCTGGTGTTCTACCAGATGAGCGACCAGCCGACGACACAGACGCTGACCGTCACCGACAACCGTGCCGAGCCGGTCCGCGTGCTGGGAGCGACCGTGAACAGCCCTTTCGTGCAACTCCGTTTGCAGGCCGAACGCACGGAAGACGGCGTCAGTCAGACGGAATTCGAGATCACCGTCGCGGCCAATCTGCCGGCCGGGAGACACGAAGCGATCATCAGCGTCGAGACCACCGATCCGAAATCGCCGGTGTTGCGGGTGCCGCTGCTGATGGAGGGCCGCCGTTCCGAAGAGGCGTCCCCGTGACGACGTCCTGGTCGACGGCGAAGGGGCCGCGTCTCGCGCGGGGCCTGTTGTGCTGGGCGACGTTTTGTGTGGCCCCGTTGGGCTGGTTCGTCCGCGGGCGGTTCATCCGGCGGTTGGAGCCGGAGCGGCTCGAAGCCGGGCTGGTGCTGGTGCTGCCGGGCATCGAAGGCCGCAGCTTTCTGAACATGTCGGTCCTGCAGGGGCTGCTCGACGCCGACGTGCCGTATGCCATCGACATCGTCGACTGGACGACGGGGAACAAACTCCTCGTGCTGTATCATCTGCGGGCCTGGCGACGGAATCTGCGGATCGCCGCCGAGCTGGCGGCCCGGATCACAGAATATCGCCGCACGCATCCCGGCCGGCCGGTGTGGATCATTGGTCACTCCGGCGGCGGCGGCATGGCGCTGTTGACGACGATGGCCTTGCCGGACGACGTCCGCCTCACCGGCCTCGTGCTGCTCGCCGCCGCGGTGTCCCCGCGGTGCGATCTGTCGGCCGTGCGCCACAAAGTCGAGCGGGGCGTGTGGAGCTTTTACTCGTGGATGGATTTCCTCTTCGTCGGCCTGGGCACGACGGTGTTCGGCACCCTCGACGGCTGGCACGGCCCCGCGGCGGGGATGATCGGCCTGCGATCATCCCCGCCCGACGACGGTTTGCCGCCGTTGCAACAGACCCGGCATTCGTGGGCGATGGTTCGCCAGTTCCACCTCGGCGGCCACTTCGGCTGCGTGCATCGGGTGTTCATCGCCGAATCGGTCGCGCCGATTCTGTTGCAACAGGAAGCCCAGGGATAGCCATCCCTGGGCGTCGCGCGGACAGTCGAACCACGCGGCGAAGCACGATACGATGAACGCGTCAGCGCTTCGCACCTTCCGAAAGCACGTTTCCATGTCCCGTCCGCGTCCCCGCAGCCAGGCCGCGTTTGAACGCGCCCAGCGCTCCATTCCCGGCGGCGTGAACAGTCCCGCCCGCGCGTTCGGCGGCGTCGGCGGCACTCCCGCCTTCATCGACCGCGGCGAGGGCCAATACCTCTACGACATCGACGGTCACCGCTACCTCGACTACATCGGCTCGTGGGGGCCGCACATCCTCGGACACCGCCACCCCGCGATCATGGAGGCCATCCAGTCGGCGCTCGTCCGCGGCACCAGCTTCGGTGCGCCGACCGAACTGGAGAGCGAACTCGCCGAGCTCGTCATCGCCGCAGTTCCGTCGGTGGAACTGGTGCGGATGGTGAACTCGGGGACCGAAGCCACGATGAGCGCCATCCGCGTCGCGCGCGGGTTCACCGGCCGCGACGCCATCATCAAGTTCGCCGGTTGTTATCACGGCCACGTCGACAGCCTGCTGGTGAAGGCGGGGAGCGGAGCGCTCACGCACGGGCACCCGTCCAGCCCCGGCGTCCCGGCGGGTTGCACGCAGGACACGCTGATCTGCGAATTCAACGACGCCGAGCAGTTGGCCGCCACGTTCCAGCAGCACGGCGACCGCATCGCCGCGGTGATCCTGGAGCCAGTCGTCGGCAACATGGGCCTCGTGCTCCCCACGTCGGAGTTTCTGCAATTGCTGCGATCGCTGTGCGACCGTCACAACACGGTGCTGATTTTCGATGAAGTGATGACCGGTTTTCGGCTCGCCTACGGCGGCGCTCAGGAACTGTTCGGCGTGCGGCCCGACATGACCACGCTCGGAAAAATCATCGGCGCGGGAATGCCCGTCGGCGCGTACGGCGGCCGGGCCGACATCATGCGCTGCGTGTCCCCCGTCGGACCGGTCTATCAGGCAGGCACGTTGTCGGGAAACCCGGTGGCGATGGCCGCCGGCATCGCCATGCTCCAGACGCTGCGGCGCGAGAATCCGTATCCCAAGCTCTCCGACTACACCCGCCGCCTGGCGATGGGGCTGTCGGCTCTCGCCACGGAAAAGAAGATCCCGCACACCTGCCCGCACGTCGGCAGCATGATCACGCTGTTCTTCAATCCCGACCCGGTCACGAACTACGCCGCCGCGACCAAGAGTGACACCGCCCGGTTCGCGAAGTTCTTCCATGCGATGCTCGACCGCGGCATCTATCTGGCGTGCAGCCAGTACGAAGCGCATTTCGTCTCGGCCGCGCACACGGAGACGGATCTGACGACGACGCTGACGGCGGCCAAGGAGTCGTTGGCGGAGATCGCGTGATTCTTCCCCCCCTCGCCCGGCGCTTCGTCGGGAGAGGGGCCGGGGGTGAGGGTGTCTTTTGTCTTTGCCTTTTCGCTGAGAGCAAAGACAAAAGACCAAAGGCACCCTCACCCTAACCCTCTCCCAGCGAAGCGCCGGGAGAGGGGACAGGAAAAGCGCTACGGTCCGTTATCTCCCTCCAGCGTCAGCACCAGGTTCCGCGAGCCGCCGTGGTTGCGGTGCTCGCACAGATAGATCCCCTGCCATGTCCCCAGCAGCAGCCGGCCGTTCTCGACGGGGATCAGCAGCGAACTCCCGAGCAGCGACGCCTTCACGTGGGCCGGCATGTCGTCCGGGCCTTCGCAGGTGTGGATATACGGAAAGTCCTCCGGGGCGATCGCGTTGAACGCCGACTCCATGTCCCGCGGGACGTCCGGATCGGCGTTCTCATTGATCGACAATGACGCCGACGTGTGCTGAATGAACACGTGCAGCCACCCGACGCGCACGGTTTTCAATTCGGGCACGGCGTCCGTCACCCGCCGCGTGATGATGTGGAAACCGCGCGGATACGGCGGCAGCGACAGTTTGTGGCGGAACCAGGGCATGGCGATGTCCGTGAAGTAGGGTGGGCCGAGTCTTCGAGTCCCACCACAATTGTTGCATCGACGTGGTGGGACTCGAAGACTCGGCCCACCCTACGTTCCCGGCTGCACGATCTTCAGTAGCGCCGCATGAGCTTCGCGCAGCGCCCGGTTCTGTTCTTCCAGCTTGCGTTCCAGCTTCAGAATCCGTTCGCCGGCCCGCAGGCGGACGTGCAGTTCGTCGCGGTCGAAGGGCTTGTTCACGAAGTCGTCCGCGCCGGCCTCCATCCCCTCGACGACGTCCTCCTTCTGCGACCGGCCGGTCAGCAGAATCGCGTAGACGTAATGCTCCCGCTCGGCGGCGCGGACCTTCTTGATGAGATCCGGGCCGTCCATCTCGGGCATCATCCAGTCGGTGATGACCAGTGGAAAATCGTCCTGCTCGAACAGCCGCCAGGCTTCAGCGCCGTCGGCGGCCGTGACGACTTCATAGCCCCACTTTTGCAGATACCCTTGCAACAAGCGGCGGGACACCAGGTCGTCGTCGGCAACCAGAACTTTCATCGCTAGAAACCTGTAGGGTGGGACGAGTCTTCGAGTCCCACCACATCGGTGATTCATCGTGGTGGGACTCGAAGACTCGTCCCACCCTACGCGCTCACGGGGCACTCCAGCCTACCCGCCGACGCCGCCTACATCCACCCGCGTCGGCGGGCCACGACGAGCAGGCCGCCGGTCAGCAACACGGTTCCCAGCACGATGACGACGAATCCCCACTCGGTGTCGGCCGCGGGCAGGCCGCCGACGTTCATGCCCCACGCGCCGAACACCGCGCTCAGCGTGCCGACGGCGATCGTCAGCACGGTCAGCGTGCGCATCGTCTGGTTGAGCTGGTGGGAGACCAGCGTGAGGTTGGCGTCGAGCGCGGCCGACACCAGGTCGCGTTCGACGTCCATGCCGTCGAGAATCCGCAGGATGTGCTGATACACGTCCTGAAAATAGACCCTTGTCCCCGGCGCGAAGTACGCATGGTCGGGCCGCAGAAAGATCTGGAAGGTCTCCCGCAGCGGATACAGCACGCGGCGCAGGCGGATGAGCGTCCGCTTCAGTTTGACCAGAGCCTGCACGCCGTCGGTCCGCGTCGGGCTGAACAGGGCGAGTTCGGTTTCCTCGACGTCGTTCTCGATGGCGTCGAGCACCGGGGCGTAGGTGTCGATGACGGCGTCCACCAGCGTGTAGACCAGAAAGCCGACCCCCTCCTTGAGCATCGCGCCGCCGCGCATCCAGCGGGTCAAAGCGTCGTCCAACGCCGGGAACCGCTCGCGATGCACCGAGACCACGAAGTTCCGGCCGATGAACAGGTCGATCTCCACGGTCCGCACGGCTTCGGTGACGGCTCCGTCGAGCACGCCGTACATTACCGCGAAGAGATGCCCCTTGTACTCATCCACCTTGGGCCGTTCGTGCCCCTTAGCGATGTCGTCGAGCGCAAGCGGATGAAAGCCGAACTCCTCCTGCAGCATCGCCAGCTCGGCCGGCCCGGGGTCCTGCACGTCGACCCAGACCAGATTGTCGCGCTCCTTGAGATACTCGTGAATCTCCTCGCTCGGCACATTGCGCTCGAGGCTCACGCCGCTGAGGCAGGCAACGGTGCGGACGCGGGGCGTGGTCATTGGTATCCCAGCCCGGAGCGCGAGCGACGGCGGGCTTTCCGTCAGCAAAAAAGAAGGCCGCCGTCGCTTGCGCTCCGGGCTGCGATAGCTGCTATCCCACCTGCCCCTTCCATCGCAGCCAGTGATCCGCAATCACAATCGCCACCATTGCCTCCGCCATCGGGACGAAGCGAGGCAAGAGGCACGGGTCGTGGCGACCCTTGGTGCGGATGGTGGTCGGTTCGCCGGCGGCGTTCACCGTGGGTTGTTCGATGGGAAGGCTGCTCGTCGGTTTGACGGCGGCCCGCAGGATGAGCGGTTGCCCGGTGGTGATGCCCCCCAACATGCCGCCGTGGCGGTTGGTCGCGGTGGTGATGCCCGGTTTGTCGCCGCGCGGGTGAGCGGGGTCGGGTTGGAAGTAGTCGTTGTTCTGGCTGCCGCGCATGGTGACGCAGCCGAAGCCGATGCCGTACTCCACGCCGAGGACCGCCGGCAGGCTGAAGAGCGCTTTGGCGAGGTCGGCCTTGATCTTGTCGAACACCGGTTCGCCGAGGCCGGGCGGAATGTTGGTGGCGACGATCTCCGCCGCGCCGCCGATTGAGTCGCCATCTTTGCGGACCGCTTCGATCAGTTCGATCATCTGAGCCGCGGCGACGGGATCGGGACAGCGGACGATGTTCGGTTGTCCGTCGGGCAGTTTTTCGACGTGATCCAGCGTGACGGCGGCCGGTGAGGGGATCGTCGCCTTCACATCCCCCACCTGCACGACGTAACCGACGACCTGCCCGCCGAAGCGGTCGGCGATCAGCTTCTTGGCCACGACCCCGGCGGCGACGCGGACGGTGGTTTCGCGGGCGGAGCTGCGGCCGCCGCCGCGGTAATCGCGGAAGCCGTACTTGGCGTCGAAGCTGTAATCGGCGTGACCGGGCCGGTACACGTCTTTGATGTCGCTGTAGTCTTGGCTGCGCTGGTCCCCATTGCGGATCAGGATCGCGACACTGGTGCCGGTCGTCCGTCCCTCGAACACGCCGGCGAGAATCTCCGGGATGTCCGCTTCATCGCGCTGCGTGACGATGCTGCTCTGGCCGGGCCGGCGGCGGTCGAGATCGACCTGCAAGTCTTCGACCGACAACGGAATGCCGGGAGGCACGCCGTCAATAATCACCACATTCCCCGGCCCGTGGCTTTCCCCCGCGGTGGTGACGCGAAACGCCTGTCCGAATGTGTTGCCTGCCATGCCTCGATTGTAGGGGGTCAGGCATCAGGTGTCAGGCGTCAGGGAAAGACACTGCCTCAGAAGCCGCGGGGTCGCATCCCCGCGGATGTGAGTCTCTCGGCGTTCAACCGCGGGGGTGCGACCCCGCGGCTTCTGCTTGACACCCCTCAAGCTGTAACGACTGTGCCGACGATATCAGATGTACCGCTTTGTCGGACGGGGCGTCTTTTGGCGCGCCGTTTGATGACGGTCCAGCCTTCGACGCCGGCTGGGGGGAACAGGCTGTCTGCGTGAAGGTGTTTTCGGCCATGGACTTCGGACGAAAGCGACCGGATCGGCTCCGGCGGTGGACCCGGTCCGCCGTCATCGCTGCCTGCCTGGGGGCTCAACTGTCGGGCTGCCGCGGGCCCAAAACTTTGACGTATTTGGGCGACGCCGACCTGCAATATTACAAACAGTCGGCGACGGAGATCGACTACCCGCACGTTCACACCGAAACCGACCCCATCGCCGCGTTCAGCGAGCGCCCGCCGACCGTTCGCGAGCCGACGAAGGCGGAAGTCTGGGCGTTGCCGCTGCAGGATGCGCTGCAGTTGGCGATCAACAACAACCGCGTCATCAAGAGCCGCGGCGCGTTCAAGTCGCCGGCCAATCCGTTGATGGCCAACCCCGAACGGGTGGTCTCGACGTACGATCCGGCGATCCAGGAAACGAACGCCGGTCCCTTCCAGAAGGGTCCGGAAGCAGCCTTGTCGCAATTCGACACGCAATTCAAGACGTCGATGAACTGGGGCCGCGACGAAACCATCCAGAACAACTTCTTCCTGGGGGGTGGTCTGGGGGGCGGTCAGACGCTGGTCAACGAGAACGCGCAGTTCAAGTCGTCGTTGCAGAAGATCATGGCGACCGGCGGCGCGTTCGAGGTCAGCCACAACTGGAACTACATGGGGACGAACCAGCAGTTCCAGCTCTTCCCGTCGGTCTACCGCGGCTTCGTCCGGGCCGATTATCGCCAGCCGTTGCTCGCCGGGGCCGGGGTGGATTACACGCGGACCAACGGCCCGATCCTGCGGACGATCCCCGGCCTGATCACCAGCGACGGCGTGGTGATCGCGCGGATCAACACCGACATCGCGCTCGCCGATTTCGAGCTGAACGTGACCAGCATGATCCGCGACGTCGAGGATCTGTATTGGGAACTGTATCTCGCTTACCGCACCTACGACGCCCAACTCGCCGCGCGCGATGCCGCTCTGAACTTCTGGCGGAATACGAAGCGCCGGATGGACGTCGGCGCCCGCAAGGGGGCCGTCGTCGACGAGGTGCAGGCCCGCGAGAACTACTACAACATTCGGGCCGGCGTGGAGAGCGCGCTGGGCACGCTGTACGCGCAGGAGGGGCAACTGCGGCGGATGCTGGGTCTGTCGGTCAACGACGGCCGCATCATCCGGCCCTCGGATGAGCCGTTGCAGGCTGAGTACATCGCCGACTGGCGGATGGCGTTGTCCGAATCGCTCGTCCGCCGCATCGAGCTGCGACGGCAGAAATGGCAGATCAAGAGTCTGGAACTGCAGCTTTCCGCGGCCGAGAACCTCATCAAACCGCGGCTGGATTTCGTGTCGGGCTACCAGGTGAACGGCTTCGGCAACGATCTGTTGCAGTACAACGCGGACGACGGCGTCACCGATCAGAATCTCAACAGCGCCTACTCGACCTTGACCCGCGGCGATCAGACGTCTTGGGACCTGGGCTTGGAATTCTCGCTGCCGATCGGTCTCAGGCACGCGCTCGCCCACAAGCGCAACTCGGAATTGCGGCTGACGAAAGCCCGGGCGGTGCTGGCGGCGCAGGAGCAGGAAATCAGCCACGAGTTGTCGAACTCGTTCCAGCTCATCGACTGGTGGTATCAGCTCGCATTGACGAACTTCAACCGCAAGAACGCAGCGGAGAAGGAGTTGGAAGTCATCATCGACGAGTACAATGCCGGCCGTGCGCCGGTCGATCTGCTGCTCCGGTCGCGGGCCGAACTCGCGGCAGCGGAGACGGGGTATTACTCGTCGCTCGTCAAATACAACCAGGCGCTGACCGACATGCGGGTCCGCAAGGGGACGCTGCTGGAAGACAACAACATCCACCTCGCCGAGGGAGGTTGGGAGCCGGCCGCCTACGATGAGGCGTTGCGACGCGCCTGGGCGCGCAGCTTCGCCTATCCGGCAAAACGACTGGACACTCAGCCGCCCGAATTCGAGGACTTCGGCCCACCCGGATACGGAGTGCCGCTGGGCTACGATGAAGTCGACGACGCGGTGAGCAATCCGCCCCCCGCCCCGGCCGCGATCGTGCCGTATGAAGAGCCGCCCGGTCTCGCGCCGGTGCCCGATGCCGCGCCGCCGGTGATCGAACCGCAATAACATCGTTTGCCGCGACCCGGCGGCTTTGTGCAGGGGAGCGCGGGCCGCGTCATGTATTCGTGGCCAGTTCTCCCGATTCCAATTGACGCATCGTCCGTTTCTGCGAACAATGCAGTGATGAGCACCGACACTGCGGCCATGCATGAGTTGGAAGAAGCCCTGGAGCGCATTGCCGCCGGCCGGCGCGATCCGGAGCGAATGCGTCAGGCCGTCGAGGAGTTAGAACGGAGTTGTGAGGAGACTCGCAGCCGGGTCGGTATCCTCGACGTTTGCGTCGAACTGATCCGCGATGCTCGCAACCCATGAGGTACGTCCTGGACGCCTCGGTCGGGTTGAAGACCGTTCTGCCCGAGATCAACTCACCGGAGGCAAGGACGCTCGTCCGCGAGTTCCAGTAGCAGGTTCACGAGCTGATTGCTCCCGATACCTACCTCGTTGAATGCGCTCACGCTCTGACACGCGCTCAACGCAGGGGGCTGATTCAGCCGTCTGAGGGACCGACAAAGTTTGCCTTGATCTCAGGCACGGCTCCCGATCTCTTCTCTCACATTCCGCTGCTCGCTCGGGCGTTTGATCTCGCCTCTCAATTCCGCATCGGCGTCTACGACTGCCTCTACTTCGCGCTGGCGGAGCGAGAGCAATGTGAACTGGTGACCGCCGATCAGCGGCTGGTCTCTTCCCTGGGTTCTCAGTTCCCGATTGTTTCTCTCGGCTCGCTGTGACCGTCAAGTGTTCCGTCACTCAACCGACTCAATGCGACCGTCGTGATACTCGCGCAGGGCCGGGCCGATGTGCTCCGGCGTCCGCGAATACGCCTTCAGGCAGACCGGCTGGTCGCCGATCTGGCCGCGAATCGTCACGAAGGAGCCGCTCGACTCGCCGCCGGCGACGTTCCAGCGGAACTCCTCCAGACGGGTGAACCGCTCCGCGATTCCGGCGAGGTTCAACTCGAAGCTCGTCTGTCGGAAGTGGCCGTCATCTTTGCCGCCGATGAGCTCCGTCGCGCCGACATAGAACCGGGCTTCCCAACCCTCGCCCGACGGTTCGCACTCGTAACCCACGCGGGCCACGCCCGACAGCGGCGCGAACGCCTCCGCGGCCTGCTCGACGAGGTCCGCCAGCCAGGCGGGCCGCGGGTCGCGCTGCTCGCGGGCTTCGGCGTGCGTTTCCAACTGTTTCAGCAGGTGCTTGACCAGCAGATGCGGGCGGGGCAATTCCGCGGACTCCGTAAGAGGTTGCACGACCGAGCAAGCCTTGCTATCGGGCGGAGACCGGACGGAATCGGCATGATTTCAGCGCGGCTGCCGCAACCGACACGGTTTGATCGCCGCCTGTGCGGCCCGATGCAGTCGCACATCCCGCGCCGCCCGTGCCGACGCTGACCGTCCTGACGATGGCAAGTTGCGACCGGATTGTGCAATTTTTACAACGCCCGTGAGGGTCGAGGATTTGCAGGCCGGGTCAGGATTTTTGTTGCAACTCCCGACGGGAATGCGTATTGTGTCGTGTCTGTCGCTGGAACCGTCGGGAAAAGGCGGTCCGGGAGCGGATTTTGCTCCGCTCTGGCTTCGGAAGGCAGGACGCTTTCCTCTCCAACACCCTCTCTCGGTGCGAACACTGCATGGATGCTGTGCTGCAAACTTGCCTGCTGGCGGTCGCGTTGTCGACCCCCGCGGCCACCGTTCAGACCCGCAACTTTACCGTCAACGCCCCCACCGCCGAGTTTGCTCAGCAGGTGGGCGAAGCCGCGGAATACTACCGCCGCGAGCTGTCGCTGACGTGGACCGGCCGCGAAATGGACCCCTGGAATTCGCGCTGCCCCATCTTCGTCAAAGTCGGCGATTACGGTGCCGGGGGGGCGACGTCGTTCAACTTCGACCGCGGCGAAGTCTACGGCTGGAAGATGAACGTCCAGGGGTCCGCCGAGCGGATTCTCGACTCCGTCCTGCCGCACGAGGTCAATCACACGATTTTTGCCTGCTACTTCCGGCGACCGCTGCCCAGGTGGGCCGATGAAGGGGCGGCGTCGCTCATCGAACACGAGTCCGAACGGATGCGGCTCAAGAAGATCCACGAAGAGGTGATGCACAGCACCCGCAAGATCCCGCTCCGCAAGCTGCTGCCGATGAAGCAGTATCCGACCGATGAGCGGCAGGTGCTCACGCTGTACGCCGAAGGCTACTCGCTCGCCGATTTTCTGATTCAGCAGTCGAGCAAGCAGCAGTACCTCGAATTTCTGACGACGGCGCTAAAAGCCGGTTGGGAAAAGGCGTTCCAGCAGCACTACCACTACGACAGCCTCGAAGACCTGGAGCGCGATCTCGACAAATGGGTGGTTGCGGGCAGCCCCGAACTGGCGTCACCGGACGGCATGCAGCTCGCGCTCGGCGGACTGGCGCCGCGGCCCGAGCCGGTCATTCGTGCTCAATCGCCGGACGTCTTCGTCGAACTCGGCAAACCCGGCGAATGGCCGACGAGGGCGACCTCCGTCGCCCAAACGTCCGCGGCCCGGCCGACGCGCTCGCGGAACGAACTCAACTGGCCGCTCGCTCGCCAGGCCGCGGAGAGCACGGGCCGCACCCGTCGCGATCTGCTCGTGCAACCGGCGCTGCACGTCGCGGCGGACAAGCCGCTGAAGACGGCCAGCTTGAACGCTGCCCCCTAACGGGTACAGTTGGCGGTCTGACGGCCAACGCATGTCAGTGGGTGGCCGGGGCTGGAGCCGCTTCGGCGAAGCCCCGGTCTTGTGCGCGCTCACCGGGGCTTCCCTCCCGTTGGTCGGTCCAGCCCCGGCCACCCCAAGCGCGCTTGCAGGTTGTGCCGGCTATTGCGTGATCCGATGAACAAGGCCTTCATTCGTGAAGCCGATGACGGACCGCACCGCTGTCCGCACTGCGGCACCGTGGGCATCCCCGTGCGGGCTGAAACGCTTGCCGCGCACCTGCCGCCCCAATTGCGGCTGCGGATCGCCGACGCCGCGGATTTTTGCAGCGACCCGGCGTGTCCCGTCGTGTACTTCGACGACTTTGGCAGCGTGGTTCAGCGCGACGTCTTCGCGGGACCGATCTCGGGAAAAGACTTCGAGGCCCCGCTATGCTCCTGCTTCGGCCTGACGCGCGAGGACGTGGAAGCCGACGTCGCCGAGGGAACCGTCGAGCGGACGAAGGCGACCGTGCTAAAAGCCCAATCGTCCGACGCCCGCTGCCAGACGCTCGCCCCGAACGGCCGTTCGTGCCTGTCGGCGGTGCAAGGGTATTATCACAAGTGCCGCACGGGGTGAGAGGGGACATTGTGTAGGGTCGGTCTCACCGGCCTCTTCGGTGTGCATGGCGTGTGCGTACCGGATGACACATGCGCCCGGTAAGACCGGTCGACAATACAAGGTGTGAAGCGGTGTTGCGTCGCATGCGGAGGCAGGGGAGAATCGACGATGTTGACGACCCGGTCTCGACAACGCACCCGCTGATTCCCAAGGAGATTGGTCCCGTGCTGCAATCGGTCAAAGGGATCTGTCGGAATGGACGTGTCGAACTCCTGGAGCCGGCGCCCGCAGGGGGTGATGGCGACGTGATCGTGACGTTTCTCGTGGCCGGCCCGAAAACGTTGGCTGATCGCGGAATCGACGAGCCGCACGCGGCGGAGTTGCGGCGTCGGCTGGCGGCCTTCGCCGAAGATTGGGATCAGCCGGACATGGACAGCTACGATGCCCTATAGTCGCGGGGAGGTCGTCCTGGTCTTGTTCCCGGACTCCAATCTGCGAACTTACAAGCGTCGTCCGGCGCTGGTCGTGCAGGCGGATGCGCTCAACACCGGGCTCCCTCAACGGATCGTCGCCATGATCAGCAGCAACATGGCCCGCGCGGGTCATGCCAGCCGCGTGACGGTACTCCGGGCGTCCACGGAAGGGCGACAGATGGGGCTGCACAGCGATTCGGTCATCCTCATGGACAACCTGGCCACGGTTCTCGACGCCGAGATCGACCGCTCCATCGGGCAGCGTGCGGACATGCAAGCCGTCGATGCTGCCCTGCGACACACCTTGGGGCTGTAGTCCAGCAGGCCGAACCGCGCATGGCCCCAGTTGCCGCTTCGGCGACCGGGGCCACGCGCGGACCGGCCTTTGCTCTGCGGCATAGTACGGGGTCCGAGTGCGGTGTAGCATGGCGATTCGTCCGCGATTCCGTCGCAACATGTTTCCCAGCATGATGCATCAGTATGGGCAGTTCCATACTCGGCGGCGAAAGTGCGGTAATGTTTTACCGCAGATTCGCGGTCGAATACCTGTTCGGCGGCGGAGGAGGAGCAAGGCAATGGCCACCCTCGAGAAAGCCCTCGATAAGATGCGGGAAATCTGCCTCTCCTTACCCGACACCCGCGAAGGCGAGCACTTCGGGGAGACCGCATTCTACGTGCGGGGCAAGCTCTTCGCGACCTGCGGAGCCAAGCATGGCGTCTGCGAGATCACGTTTGGGCTTGAGCCGGACCACGCAGCGGCGCTCGTTGAAAATGACCCTCGCTTCAAGCCGTACTCCAGGGATAAACGCGGCGTCGTCCTCGACGCGGCGAAAGTGAAGAGCTGGAGCGAGGTCAAGGAGCTCATCCTCGAGAGCTACGAACTCGTGAAGCCGCCAAAGGTAATGAAAGCGGCCAAGAAGTCCACGCCGGGCAAGCGCACCCGCCGGTGAAGCACTAAGGAATACCGGGAGATGCGTCCGCGGGGGAGCGCCGAACCAGGCGCTGCAGCAGACGGCGGGGCATGAATCGTTTCTGGGACTTCAAGCTCTCCGGTGCCCCGCCGCTGCTGAGCTGGGTCGTTAGGCGGGATGGCACTGTTCTGATAAAGTTCGCTGGGCCATCAGAAGCGTGCCACTGCTTCGGAGTCTTCGGAGAAGCAGTGCCGGGGAATGGTCCACGTCGGCAAAAGCACTGCTTCTCCGAAGACTGCGAAGCAGTGGCACCTTGCTGGTCGTGCGACGGCGGACAAATCCGCAATGAACCTCCACATCCGAAACGCGACCGAGGCCGACCTGCCGGCGATTGTGGGCATCTACAACCAGTCCATCCCGGCCGGCTGGTCCACGGCGGACACTCAGCCGGTCACGGTGGCCGACCGCGTTGAGTGGTTTCGCAAGTTCGATCCGGACAAGCGGCCGATCTGGGTCGCCGAGGCGGACGGGCGGGTGGTCGCCACGGTCTACCTGTCGTCCTTCTACGGCGGGCGGGCGGCCTACGACGCCACCGCCGAGGTCAGCATCTACATCGCCACCGCGTACCACCGCCGCGGCATCGGTCGGCGGCTCAAGCAGTGGGCGATCGAGCAATGCCCGCGGCTGGGAGTGACGACGCTGCTGAGCATGCACTTCGACCACAACGAGGCCACCCGCCGGATCAACGAAAGTCTGGGGTTTCAGCCGATGGGGCACCTGACCGAGATCGCGGTGGTGCAGGGACAGCAGCGGGGGCTGGTCATTTGGGCGCTGCGCATCCCATCGGAGATCGTCGAACCAGGCGCTGCGTCTGGCACCGGCGAGGTGTAGGCTGAGCCGTAACGAAACCCGATCAGAAGCACCCTCACCCCAACCCTCTCCCAGCGAAGCGCCGGGAGAGGGAGTCAAGCCAATGCCACCGGACATCATTGGTTCGACGGACCAAGACGAACTGTGTTGTGAGGCTTCCATGTGGTTGTACACGAAAACGAAGGTCGCCGGACACCGACGCCTCCAGTTCCAATCGCTCGACGAGGTCCTTGCAGAAGCGGAGCATCTCGCGACCGTCTCGACCCGGCAGTTGGGCCACTGGACGCTCGGTCAAATCCTCGTGCATCTGGCGGCCGCGTACGAAAAGTCCCTCGACGGTTACGACTACCGACCGGGGTGGCCCCTGCGCCTGCTGCTCAGGCTGGTCGGTCCGCTGGGGAAGCAGTGGGTGTTGCGACGGGGCATGCCGGCCGGCGTCCGTCCGCCGGCCCGCATCTTCCAGGAGATCGCGCCGCCGGACGATGCGACCACGGAAGAGGGGCTGCGGGCCTTCCGGGCTGCCATCCATCGTCTCCAGACCGAGGTCCGCGACGAGGCGAAGATGTTTCACATTTTTACGCGCGATGAGCTGGACCAGTTTCACATGCGACACGCGGAGTTGCACCTGGGATACATTGTCCCCATCGACGAATCGCAGTCGTCTCCGGCGGGATTATGACGTGTGGGAATTCATGGCTCGCCGGAGCGTGCGGGCGGCCTGGGTTGCTCCGCGTTCAGGAGTTGCTGCACTTGCTTCGTGACTTCGTCGGACGCGCCGTCCAGCGCGGACGAGCCGGGGTTGCGGCGGAGGTAGTCGACGATGCCCGCCGCCGTCACGCCGGTGGCAAAGAGCGATAGATTGACCGGCCGCGGGAAGGTCAGCACCGCCAGATGCTCATCGGTGACCGTCGATTTTTCGAGATTGAGCCAGCCCAGGTGCGGCAACTGCTTGACCTCGGCCAGCACCTCGGGCGTGACCTCGCACTGTTGCAGCAGCAGGGACGACATGTTCGGCAGCTTTGCCAAAGCGGCCAGGCTGCCCGGCTGGATCTGGCGCTGAGTCAGAATCAAGTAGCGCACCGGATGGTCGCCCAGCGCCTGACCGAACTTCGGCGTCATCTCGGGGTCGACGTTGACAATTCCCAAGGGATCCGCGTTGGGAACGAGCCGCAGGCCGGCCGCGACTTCGGTTTCCGACAGATGCGCCGGCACGGTCAGCATGTAGCCGGCGGGCAAGTCTTTGAGTTGGCCCAGATCCGCGCCTGAAATGCCGAAGGCATTGGTGAGGTCGACGATGATGACCGTCAACTGGCCCAAAGGCGGCGCGGTGCGGTGGTCCACCCGAACCTCTTCCCCGTTGGCATGGACGAGGGCCCATCCGCCCGCATTCCGCAGCCACTTCAGCGCCTCGCGGATCTGCTGCTGCTCATTCGGACCGGTCGTCGCCGGCAGTCCAGTCGTGACCGGGGTGCGTACGTTCGTCGCTGGATCGCGACTCGATCGCCAGAACGGGGCGGTGAGGAGCAGGACCAAGATCAAGGCGCTGCCGATCTGCACACGCTGGTCGCGCCAGAACGCTGGTGAGGACCGCCGGCCCGGGTTTGGCGATGCGGTGATCGCGTCGGCCGCTGTGGCGGAAGTCGTCGGCTGGGTCGCGGTTCCCTCTTGCGTTCGGACCGTGTCTCCGTGGCCTGAGGAAAGTCCCGCGAAGAGAGCGTTGAGCGGATTATCATCGACAGGAGCCGGCGCATCGCCCCGCAGGACGGCTTCCAGCGCCGCGATGACCTCTAACATCGTCTGATAGCGCTCGGCGGGGTTCTTCGCGACCATCTTCTGGAAGACGCGATTCAGCGCCACCGGAAGCCCAGGGATCGCAATCCCTGGGTTTCCGGCGAGCGCCTCGACCAGTGACGGCACTGGGAATTCCCGATGCGCAATCAGCCGCGCCATCAGCGAGTCGCCGTCGTACATCGGCCGGGCGGTGAGCAGGTACCACAGCGTCACCCCCAGGGAATAGACGTCGCTGCGGGCGTCGGCCGCTTTGGTGTTGAGCGCCTGCTCGGGGGCCATGTAATCGACCGTCCCCATGACGGCCCCGGTGTTCGTCAATTCCGCTTGGGCGCCGGTCTCCCCCTCGATGCGGGCCAGGCCCATGTCGAGGATCTTGACCGTCCCCTGCGCGTCGAGGAGCAGATTCCCCGGCTTGATGTCGCGATGGATCACGCCGTGCCGGTGGGCATACTCCAGCCCGCGCGCCGCCTGAACGACGCAGTTCACCGCTTGTTCCAGCGGCAGCGGGCCCATCGACTTGACGATCGACGACAGGTCGTCGCCGTCGATGTATTGCATCACGAAGAAGTGCATGCCGTTGGCGACGTCGGCGTCGTAGGCGGCGACGATGTTGGAATGTTCGAGCCGGGCCACCGCCTGCACTTCGCGCTGAAACCGGGCCAGCATCTCGGGGGTTTTGACGATGTTGGGGGCGAGCACCTTGAGCGCGACGACGCGCTTCATCCGCCGGTGCTCGGCCTTGAGGACCAGCCCCATGCCCCCCTGCCCGAGCTTGTCGAGAATCCGGTAGTTGCCGCAGATCAGCGACTGGCCCTTCCCGGCGTAGCATTGCTGCGCCTGGAATGCCGTGAGCTTTTGCTGCTGGACCAGCCAGCGGGCGAACTGTTCGGCGTCCGCGGGCTGCGACTGTTGGCGTAAAGCCTCGACTTCGACTGCCGTCAGCAGACTGCTGTCGACGAGCTGCCGGCAGAAGTCGTCCAAGGCAGGGGGAGCAGCCATGAAATGTCGGCCCTGTGCCTGTCGCCCGGCATGGTCGCGTCCGGCCGGTGTCAGGAAGGACGAACGGTGCCACGCGGCATCGGAAATGATCCGACGAAAAGTATAGCCGACGCCGGGCGATTCCGCCGCAGATGTTGCCTGGTTGGTCGGGTGCAGTCGAGTCTGCGAGGCTCACTCCGTTGGAGTCCAGCCTTTAGGCTGTCTTCTGGTGAAGCGTCCGAAGACAGCCTAAAGGCTGGACTCCAACAAAGCCGGTGAACGCGGATTCCACTGCCGATGCCGATAAAACTGCCCTTGACCATTTGAGTGGCTTCTGGTCGCATTCGCCCGTTCTGTTGGCCGAAATTTCGTTCCCGATTTTTTCTTCAGGCGGGCCGTAATGACCGATCGTGCGAAACTCTCCAGTTACCTGGGCGATCCGTCGCTGCTGCTGGCGATTCCGGCTACGGGAATCTATTACGCCATCGTGTTCCTGCCGAGCATGAAAGGGGGCGTGCTGTACCGGTACACCACCGAACATGCCGTCGAATACGTCATCGTGGGAATGTTCCTGTGGGGCATGATCGACGTGTTCCTCAAGCTGGCGTCGTTCCCCCGGGAATGGCTGGCCTTGGGGCGGACGTGGTTGCCCCCGCGCGGGGCGCGCGAACCGGTGACCCACGCCCAAGCATTGCTGGCGGGCGTGCAGGCGCAGCCGCAACGGTATCTGAATTCGCGGATCGGACGCCGGCTGTTGCAGGCGCTCGGTTACGTCGTCGAGAACGAATCGGCCGACGACTACGCCGATCACCTCAAGTATCTCGCCGGGCAGGATGAAGAAGCCACCTACACCCGCTTCTCGCTGATCCGGTTCGTCGTCGCCGTCACGCCGATTCTGGGATTCCTGGGCACGGTGGTTCACTTCGGCACGGCGCTCAGCGGGCTGTCGTTTTCCGATCTGGACAACGAGTTGTCGCACGTCGTCTCAGAAATGGGGACCGCGTTCAACACCACGACCGTGGCCCTGGGTGCGGCGATGACCACCATGTTCGCGTCGTTTCTGTGCGAGCGCATCGAGCACGGCATCGTCCGCCGCATCGACCGGCTGGTGGAACGCGAGCTGCTGAATCGGTTCCTGGTGAATGACGCGCAGCTCACTCCGTTCCTGTCGGTGCTCAAGGAGGCGAACCATGAGTTCCACGCCGCCGTGGAGCGCTCGCTGCAAAAGCAGGTCGAGACGTGGTCCGCGGCGCTGCAATCGCTGTTCGAGCAATTCGACCGCCGCCAGCAGGCCGAGCAACAGCGGTGGGAAGCGATGTCCAGCGAGATGGGCGAGCGGCATCGGGCTTACGACGAAGCCTGCGACGACCGGCTGCGGCAACTGCTGGCGATCAGCGACGCGCGGCAGGAAAAACACATGTCCCAGATTCAGGACGTGCTGCGGCAGGCTTCGGCGTTCAGCGGCGAAGTCAACGCGCTCGCCAAGACCCTGAATGCCATTGCCCGGGGCGAAGGACGGCTGGTGGAGTTGCAGGCGAGTCTGGCGGAAAACCTGCGCATTCTTCATGAAACGCACCAGATCGACGGCGCGCTGCACGGTTTGACCGCGGCAATTCACCTTTTGACGGTCCGAAACGGGACGGTGCCATACAAGGACGCCGCATGATCGGGTAGTCTGTGATCCCGTGCAGTGGCA
>JAWXBB010000278.1:0-4434 GCA_034439795.1 Planctomycetaceae bacterium
CTAGCGCTTCTCTGTGCCAACTGCCACCGTCTAATCCACGCCGTCATGCGAGCGGAGCGTCGCCACTTCAGCCTTGCCGACTTTGTCGAGTGGCAAAAGTCGCTGAGGAAATCTATACCGTACTGAATCCGAACGTGCCCACGCCGACCTCACGAAGCCGTACACTACGCGGATTCGCTAGGAGATCGTATGGGTCACTCGTTCCGCTTTTCTGGCCATGAAACCTTCCCGTGCCGCTACGCCTGGCTGCCGAAGTTTTACCGCGCCATGAGAAGCACGCCCGAGGTCCTCCGCGACGACGACGAATCAATGGTCGAACTTGGAATCGGCAAGAACATGGTGCGATCTGCTCGCTTTTGGGCTCAGGCCATGGGCGTTGCGAAGCAGGATGAATCCGGGCAGTTTTGCCCAACAAAGTTTGGCACCAGCGTTTTTGGCTCGAAAGGTGTTGACCAGTTTCTTGAAGACCCTCGAACGCTGTGGCTGCTTCACTGGCAACTTTGTGCGCACATCGATGAACCCTTGTTCGCATGGGACTTCATGCTCAACCGGTGGTCAAATCCTGAGTTCACGCGGCCTACAGCGCTGCGGGCATTCCGGGAGGAAGCCTTACGAGTCGAACGCCAACTTTCAGACGTCACGCTAGAGCAGCACTTCGACGTGTTTCTCCACACGTACGTCCCCACGCGATCTCGCCGTCTTCAAATTGACGAAGAGACACTGGACTGTCCGCTGGTCGAGCTGGACCTAATCCAACGGCTTGGCGAGCGTCCCGCCGATTCTGGGAAGCGCCACGACACAATCTACGCGTTTCGTCGTGAACCCAAACCAGAGATCACGAGCGGACTATTCGCTTACTGTCTTGCCCAATACTGGCTAGCCCGCTATCCAAACGAGAAAACGTTGCCCTACAGGACCGTCTGTTTTGGACACGGAAGTCCAGGACAGATATTCAAGCTTCCTGAAGACGATGTTCGAACTCGGCTCAATGCGATTGAGCTCGACACTCGTGGGGAATTTTCGGGTCGCGAATCTGCATCTTCGCAACAGCTTTCTTGGACCCGCCGCGGGCCACTATCGGTTGCCACCGCCTACGACGAGGAGGTTGTGCATGCCGGTTAATCGCATTGCCTCAGTCCTGTCGCTGCGACACCGCTACGCACGCTCGGTGCACGTAGGGAGGGATCTTGCTGACCGCAAGGCCTTAGATGGATATGTCGTCACTGAACAGGTTAAGGACTCACTCCGTCGCTTGCTCCTTGGCTTAGACACCAACTCGACTCAAAGAGCTTGGCGCGTCACGGGCGACTATGGCACGGGTAAGTCTTCGTTCGCACTCGCCCTTGCGAAAATGGTGTCCAACTCCCCGTCTGAGCTGCCACAAGACCTGCGGCGGCAAGCAGCCGCACTCATGCCTCGTAACCGACACGGGAAGCTCGTTCCCGTAGTTGCGGTAGGCTCCCGTGCCCCGCTGTCAGAAGCCATCAAGCTAGCTCTTGCCGAAGCCTTGCGGACCCAGTTCGGAGGCAAGGGAGTGACGAAACTACTTGCACGAGTCCAGAATCAATCAACTACTCAGGCTGGTGATGATCTCATGCGGTTGCTGTCGGATGCCGCCGCCTTTGTCAGGAACTCCGGCAAAGCGTCCGGTTTGCTCATCGTTCTGGATGAACTCGGTAAATTTCTTGAGTTCACCGCCCAGCGTCCTGAACAGCAGGACATCCACGTCTTGCAGCAGCTGGCTGAACTTGCGGCCAGAAGCGGATCGACTCCCATCTTCGTTGTGGGAATCCTCCACCAAGGCTTTACGGCTTACGCATCTCACGTATCCGATCTCGCTCGCCGTGAATGGGAAAAGGTGGCCGGCCGATACGATGAAGTGCTCTTCAACCAGCCCCTTGAGCAAGTCGCCGAATTGGTCACACACGCTCTTGGCGTTGATGTCACGAGACTTTCAACGGTTGTGCAGCGGCGTGCGAAAAGCGCTATGCAGTCCGCAATAGACCTCGGTTGGTTCGGACCATTGGCGAATCGGCCAGCTCTGCTCGCTTTGGCACCTCGGCTCTATCCCCTGCACCCCACCGTCGTGCCAGTTGCGGCACGGTTGTTCGCTCGCTTTGGACAAAATGAGCGTTCGCTCCTGAGTTTCTTGCTGTCCGAGGAGCCTTTTGCCGTCCGCTCCTTTGCCGAGAATCCTCTCGGAGAGTTTTTTACACTCGCCCATTTGTATGACTACGCCCGCGCCGTGATGAGTGTGTCCTTGGCCGGCTCCAGCTACAGGAGCCACTGGAATCTGATCGACTCGCTGATCACGAGCTTTCCCGCAGAGGATCCTCGCACCCTCTGCATCCTGAAGGCGGTTGGGATACTCAACCTCGTGGATGACCAGAGCATGCTGGCGACCGATAGTGCAGTTGACGTGGCCATAGGCGGCTGGGAAGAGAACGAGCGCGATGCAACTCTCAAAGCGGTCATCACGCTTCAACGCGGCAAGAGAGTGCTCTATAACCGCGGTTCGCTCGGCGGCTTGTGCCTTTGGCCCTACACCAGCGTGAACATCGAAGCGGCCTATCAGGCCGCGAGAGCGGCAACCTCCCTGCCAGTCAAGATTGCTCCTCTGCTCCAGTCATACCTTGACGTCGGGCCGATTGTCGCGCGGCGTCATTATATTGAGACGGGAAACTTCCGTGTGTTCTCCGTGTCGTACGTGGGAGTTGCCCAGCTCAGCGAACGACTCTCAAAGGCCGACACTACTGACGGCGAGATCTTTGTCGTGACGCCTGAGACTGCTGAGGAACGAACTGCTGCGATTGAGCTCGCCACCGGGCCGGCACTAGAGACTCAATCTCGGGTACTAGTTGCAGTGACTCAGCCACTCTCGACACTTCATCGATTGCTGGGAGAAGTCCAAGCCTGGGAGTGGGTGGCAGCGAATACGCCAGAGCTTGGCGGTGACGCGTTTGCATCCGAAGAAGTATCGCGACAGCTGCGTGCATCACGACGTGTCGTCAGCGAGCGAGTCCGTGATCTGGCGGGAATCGGATTGACCACTGCCAGCTCAAGGGTGGACTGGTTTCGGCTTGGTCAAATACTGCCGATCAGGACCGGCATGGGCGTCGTGTCGTACCTGTCAGAAGTGTGTGACGAGCTTTACCCCTTGGCTCCACGGGTCAAGCATGAACTTCTGAACCGCAATACTCTCAGCTCAGCGGCTGCAGCCGCGCGACTGCGACTTATCGAGCGCCTCTTGGGAAACGCCGCTCAACCCCACTTGGGCTTGGACGTGGCCAAGAGCCCACCAGAAAGGTCGATGTACCGATCAGTTTTGGAACGTGGGCGGATTCATCGTCGCTCCAAGAGTGGCTGGGTGATTGCTGAACCCTCACCTCAAGGGGATCCTCTCAATCTCCGCCCGGCATTCGCGCACATCCGACAACTGCTGGGAAGAAGTCCGGATTCACGCGTAACCGCCGACCACATCATTCGAGAGCTTGCATCTCCGCCCTTCGGGGTCCGACGGGGCCTCAGCCCACTTTTGATCGCGGTAGTGCTCGCTGCAGAGGAAGACGACATTGCGGTTTACGAAAATGGCGTGTTCTTGCAGCGGGTGACGGGTTACGAGTTTCAGCGTTTGATCAAGGCACCCGACACATTCACGCTTCAACTGTGCAAGATCGCCGGAGTTCGGGGAACTGTGTTTCGCGCGCTATTGACGATATTGGGTGCCGAGGCTGCACCTGAGCACGAACCCACTCTTCTCGATGTCGTACGGCCATTGTGTGTATTTGCCTCGAAGCTGCCGCAGTATTCGCTTAAGACACGTCAGGTAGACGATGTCGCCCAAGCAGTTCGAAGTGCGTTGGTCGAGGCACGTGAGCCGGCCACGCTTCTGTTCTCGGCTCTGCCGAAGGCTTGTGGGTTTCAGCCGTTTCTAGCCGCGGAGCAATCGGACGAGGCCCGCGCGAGAGCGTTCGCGGCCTCGCTTCGCACGTCAATCGAGGAGCTTCGCACCGCCTATCCGCGACTGTTGGAGGCGATTCGTGCTGAACTCTTCGACGCGTTTGAGTTTGCCAGTTCGGGTGGTGTCGTCCGAACTCGCCTGGCCGACTCCGCTCAAACATTGATGGTCCGAGTGACAGACATCCGCTTGAAGGGGTTTTGCCTGCGCCTCACCGATCGGAACCTGGCCGACACGGAATGGATTGAGGCGATGGGCTCCTTCGTGTGCTCCAAGCCGCCCGCAAAGTGGACCGATCTGGACGTTGAGTTCTTCAAGTCCGAGGTCGGCCGGCTCGCCGCGATGTATCGTCGCGTGGAAGCCACGACGTTCGACAAGAATGCATTCCGCGCTGCAGCCGCCATTCGGGTGGCCGTGACGCTCCCCGACGGCACCGATGTGTCTCAAGTGTTGCACGTTGCCCCCGACGAGGAACC
>JAWXBB010000279.1:0-7737 GCA_034439795.1 Planctomycetaceae bacterium
CCAGATCGCCGCGCGGTGAGCGGCCGAGTCCCTGGAGCAGATACTCCGCCCGCTCGAAGGGGCACCAGCGTTCCCAGTGGTTGGCGAGCCGGGGGAAATCGTCGTCGCGCAAGGCGTCCTCGAACGACGGAAACTGCGCGACCTGCATGGGGGACTTGGTGCGGACCAGTTGCGCGTGACACGCCTTCGCGATTTCAGGCCAACCGGCGCGGCACGCGGCGACCCCGGTGAGCAGCAGGAACCGGTCGCGGGCCAGCGGTTGCCCCTTCTCGTGCGACAGCGTTGCCAGTTGAGCGTAGGCGCACATCGCGGTTTCGTGGTCGCGCATCGGATGACCTCACAGCCCGGAGCGCCAGCGACGGCGGGCATTACTAACCCGAAGCGTGAGCGAGGACGAGCGCTCGCCCTCGCTCACGCTTCGGGTTGGTGTTAAGACGCCGTCGCTGGCGCTCCGGGCTGGGATAAACCTAAAACGGAATCCGCAGGCCATCGTACGACAACTCGACGCCATCCGGCAGCCGGCGGTTGGTCGCCTCGTACTCCAGATGATGCGACACGTGCGTGAAATACGTCCGCTTGGGCCGCACGCGCTCGGCGACCGCGAGCGCCTGCGGAATGCCGAAGTGCGTGGCGTGCGGCATGTCGCGGAGCGCATCGACGATCAGCACGTCCAATCCCTGCAGCCGCTCGTAACTTTCCTCGGGAATAAAGCTCACATCGGTGCAGAACGCGACGTTCCCGATGCGGAAACCCAACACCGGCAACTTGCCGTGCAGCAGACGGATCGGCAACACCGTCGTCCCGAGCAGTTCGATGGGATTCAGATCCAGCGGCCGGATTTCCAGTTGGGGCAGCGCCCCGAAGTGCAACTCCTGGTTCGGCTGTGTGAAGGCATACGAAAAGGAAGCCCGAATCTGCTGTGCAACGGGTTCCTCGCAAAACAGCGGAATCGGCCGCTTGAGCGTGTAACCGAACAGCCGCAGGTCATCCAGCCCGAAGATGTGGTCGGCATGACTGTGCGTGTAAACCACGGCCTGGACGAGGTCGATCCGTTCGCGCAGCAGTTGGATGCGCAGTTCCGGCGACGTGTCGATCAGAAACGTCCCCTGTTCGGTCGTGACCGCCACGCCGGTGCGCGTGCGATTGTTGCGCGGGTTGTCCGACCGGCACACCGGACAGCGGCAACCGATCACGGGCACGCCGTGACTGGTTCCGGTTCCGAGCAACACGATTTCGCCCATCGTCCTCTTTCTCCCCTCGCTCGGCGCTTCGACGGGAGAGGGGTCGGGGGTGAGGGTGTCTTTGTCCCGCTTTCCGTTTTCGGACGCAGCGAAGACGAAAGGCACCCTCACCCTAGCCCTCTCCCAGCGAAGCGCCGGGCGAGGGAACAAAGCCGTCACATTTTCATCGAGACCGCAGTCTAGCCGCTGGGGACGCGCTCAACCATCTTATCTCGTCGTCGAGATCGGCGGAAAATCTCATCAGCCTTGCCCTTCGCATGAGCAACGAACCGGGCCTGAATTCGTCGCGAAAGAATTCCCAAAACCGCATCTCATTGCTGAGCATGAAGTTGCTCAGATTCCGTAGTATGCACTCCCCAATCGGCACGGACCTTGCTTTTCAACTGTTTCATCGAAGCATGATGCCGCGATTCGGGTTAGGGATGACCGCAATCTGTCGCCACATCAGCGTTGCTCCACCAAGGGTAGATCGACTGGGGGTGTAGCCGGGCTTGGTCGTAGGGCCTTGTTCGGGCGAGCGCCTACACTTCCAGTCGTCTACTCTTTGTTCACCGGCCGCCCGGCAGGCACGACGCCCGCCGGGCGGCTTTCGTTATTGATGCTGGATGATTTGTAGGGTGTAGTCGAGTCTTCAAGGCTCACCCCGAATGGCCCTCGAAGACTCGACTGCACCCTACAGAAGCCAGTCAAGCGGCTCCGTGGGGCGGCTTCACTGGCAGCGTGGTAGAATTCGCGGCCCGAATCGTTCCCGGCTGCGAGACCCGCTTCGATGTCTGAGACCACCAGTCCCCTCCGCGTGTGCAGCTTCGAGAGCCGTCGCGCGAATGAAATCCGCTCGCTGCTGGAGCGGCACGGGGCCGTCGCCACGGTCGCGCCGTCGATGAAGGAAGTCCCCATCGGCGACAATCCCGCGGCGTTCGCGTTTGCGGAGGAACTCCTCGCCGGCCGGATCGACGTGATGGTCTTCATGACCGGCGTCGGTGCGCGGGCCTTGCTGGAGGCCCTCGAAACCCGCCATCCGCGCGCGACGATCTTCGCCGCGTGGGATAGGTGTGTGATTGTGGTCCGCGGCCCCAAGCCGGTCGTGGTGCTGCGGGAATGGAACGTCCGCATCGATCACCGCGCTCCCGAACCGAACACCTGGCGCGAACTGCTGGCCACGCTGGACGCCGCGGCGCCCTTGTCCGGGCGTTGCGTTGCCGTGCAGGAATATGGCGTGCCCAATGCGGAGTTCTATCGGCAACTGGAAGCCCGCGGCGCGTCGGTGCTGTCGGTCCCCGTCTACCGTTGGGCATTCCCCGACGACACCGCCCCGCTGCAAGCCGCCGTCGAACAAACCATCGCCGGAGCGTTCGACGTACTGATGTTCACCAGCGCCAATCAACTGCACAACGTCGTCGAAATGGCCAGCCGCCTCGGTCGCAAGGAGGATTGGCTCGCCGCCGCGAAGCAGTGCGTGATCGCGTCGATCGGCCCGACGGCGTCGGAAACGATCCACAGCTACGGCCTGCCGGTGCACATCGAACCGGAGCATCCCAAGATGGGGCCGCTGGTGAAGGAGACGATGGAGCGCGGGCGGCTGAAATAAAAGAATGGTCTCACGCAAAGGCGCAAAGCTCGCGAAGGAAGGAATTCATCGAGATCGCGGAGTTCAGAGCGTCGTCGTCATTGATGGCCCGTTTTTCAGCCCAAAAAGGGCGAAAGATCGTAGCCCCAGGCGTGAGCCTGGGGTCTTGGTCTCTCGGGAAAACATAACCCCGAAGGGGCGGCAGAATCTTGAAGGGCATTCGATTTCTGTCGCCCCTCCGGGGCTTGATCCGCCGCGCGATGTCCACTCCAGGCTCACGCCTGGGGCTACGATCTGTCGCACCTCCGGTGCTGAAGTCCAAGGCCGACCATCGACACTTTCGCGCTTGCACGCCTGTCTTTCCTTTGCGAGCTTTGCGCCTTTGCGTGAGACTCTCTTGGATTTCGTTCGTTCGGCGTGACATCGTTCCCGCGAATCGTTGCCCAAGCTACAATGGCGGTTCACTCTGGAGCCGCCATGCTGTCTGATGCCTTGCAGAATTCCCGTTTGCTCAAAGCCTGCCGTCGCGAACCGGTCGATCGCACCCCCGTCTGGATCATGCGGCAGGCGGGGCGGTATCTGCCCGAATACATGGCCGTCCGCAGCCAGGTGACGTTCATCGAACTCTGCAAGCGGCCGGATCTCGCCGCGCAGGTGACGCTCGATGCGCAGCGGATTCTCGGTGTGGATGCGGCGATTCTGTTCGCCGATCTGCTGCCGATGCTGGAGCCGATGGGGATCGACCTCGAATACCAGAAGGGGGAGGGGCCGGTCATCCACAACCCGAGCGTGTCGGCGGAGCATGTGGACCGGTTACGCGAGTTGGAGGACGTGTCGTCGCTGCAATTCGTCTTCGACGCCGTGAAGCTGATTCGACGCGATCTGCCCGCCGACATCCCGTTGCTGGGGTTCGCCGGAGCGCCGTTCACATTGGCTTCGTACGCGATCGAAGGGGGTGGGTCGCGGAATTACGTCCGCACGAAATCGCTGATGTACGGCGATGAAGGGGCGTGGCGGACGCTGATGGACCGTCTCGCCCGCAGCCTGGTCCGGTACATCAACGCGCAGATCGCCGCGGGGTGTCAGGCCGTGCAACTGTTCGACAGTTGGGCCGGTTGTCTGTCCCCCGCCGATTACCGCCGCTACGTGCTGCCGTTCACGAAACAGGTGATCGCGGGGATCATGCCGGGGACGCCGGTGATTAATTTTCTCACCGGCAATCCGGCGTTGTTGCCGTTGCTGCGGGAATCCGGCGGCGACGTCATCGGCCTCGATTGGCGCGTGAATTTCGCCGACGGTTGGAAGACCGTGGGCTACGACGTCGGCGTGCAGGGGAATCTCGATCCGGTGACGTTGTTCGCCGACCTGGACACCCTTCGTCGCCGCACGCAGGACATTCTCGATGACGCGGCGAACCGCCCCGGTCACATCTTCAACCTCGGCCACGGCGTGCTGCCGGAGATGTCGCCGGACAACGTCAAGGCGCTGGTGAAGCTGGTCCACGAACTCTCCGCGCGTTAAAGAAGCCCAGGGATCGCAATCCCTGGGCGTCGCTCCTCCGATGCTCTACCCATCATCATCGCGCATCGCCGTCATCGGCGGCGGCCTCACCGGCCTCGCCGCGGCACACCGCTTGACCGAACTGGCGACAGAGCAGGGCCGAGCGCTCGACATCACCGTCTACGAAGCCGGCCCGCGGTTGGGGGGCATCGTGGGCACCATCGAGCGCGACGGCTACCTGATCGACACCGGGGCCGATTCGTTCATCACCAACAAGCCGGGGGCGCTGCAGCTCTGCCAGCGGATCGGATTGGAATCGCGGCTGCAGGCGACCGAGCCGCGTTATCGCGGTGCGCTCGTGCTGCATAACGGCCGCCCGGTGCCGGTGCCGGAAGGCTTTCAGTTGCTCAGCCCCTCGGCGATGTGGCCGGTGCTGAAGTCGCCGATCTTGTCGCTATCGGGCAAGCTCCGCGTCGCACGGGAATACTTCATTCCGCCGCGGATGGACAACGGCGACGAAACGCTGGCGAGTTTCGTGCGCCGCCGTTTCGGATCGGAAGTTTTGGACCGCTTGGTGCAACCGCTGGTGGGTGGGATTTACACGTCCGATCCGGAGAAGCTGAGCCTGGCCGCGACGATGCCCCGGTTTTTGGAGATGGAACGGAAGCATGGGAGTTTGATTCGAGCAGCGAAGAGCGAGAAACCGCAAGCGAATGATGAGGATCGAATTAGTGGCGGGGCACGATATGGATTGTTCGCGGGGTTGCGCGGGGGGATGCAGGAACTCGTCGATGCGCTGGTGTCGCGGGTCGAGTCGCGCTGTCGTGTCGAATTGAATCGCGCGATTGAATCGGTCACCGTGGACACAACCTCTGCTGATGCCGTGGACACAACCTCTGCTGATGCCGCGGACGCTCCCGGCCGTCCCGGCTATCGCTTGCGGTTCCGCGATTCTTCCGAACAAACCTTCGACGCCGTTCTCGTCACACTCCCCGCGTATCGCACGGCAGATGTCCTTCAGAATTTGGATCACGACCTCGCGGCGCAACTGCGAGGCATCGAATACGCATCCAGCAGCATCGTCGTCACCGGACACGCGCTGAAAGATGTTCGCGATCCGCTCAATGCCTTCGGACTGGTGATTCCGCACATCGAGCATCGAAAAATCCTCGCCGTCTCGTTCAGCAGCCGCAAGTTCCCGAACCGGGCTCCGGAGGGTCGCGTGTTGTTGCGGACGTTCGTCGGCGGCGCGATGCAGCCGGAACTGTTCGATCGAGATGACGATGCCACGATCCGCCTCGTGCGGGAAGAACTCGCCGCGACGCTGGGCGTGACCGGCGAGCCGGACTTCGCGCTGGTCGTTCGCTATCCGCGCGGGATGCCGCAGTATCACCTCGGGCATCTGGACCGCGTCGCCGAGATCGAGCGGTTGACCGCCGGGCACACCGGGTTGGCCATCGCCGGCAACGCCTACCGCGGCGTCGGCGTGCCGGACGCAATTCACAGCGGTGAACAGGCGGCGGAACGGATTCTGGCGGCGATCAGGCAGGATTAACCACGAAACACACGAAAGTCACGAAAGATCAGCTCAAATCACTCAACACATCGGGGCATCTTGAAGCGGATATGAGGGGATCTTGCCGAGAATTAAGTCCACCGCCGACTCCGTCCTTTTCGTGACATTTCGTGTGTTTCGTGGTTAAAACGCCTTTCTTGCATCCCATAATCTTTTGTTGATGTCTTGCCGGGGCGACGGCCGACGGAGCATAATGTGGTCCGCTCGTCGTGCCGCCCGAAAGGCCCTGCCGAATGTCCCGCCTTGACCGTGCCCGCTTGGATGCGTTGCACAGCCTTGTCTCCCGCCGCGATCTGCTGAAGGTCGGGCCGGTGGCGTTGTCGGCGGCGGTCTGGCCATCGCTGTTGCAACCGGCGACCGCGCGGGCGGAGTCCTTCCAACCCGCAGCGACGGCGAAGGCCAAGTCGATCATCTATCTGTGGATGGGCGGCGGCGTCACGCACCTCGATTCGCTCGATCCGAAGCCACTCGCCCCGCAGGAAATCCGCGGCAAGCTCGGCGCGATCGCCACCGCATTGCCCGGCGTGCATTTCAGCGAGTCGTGTCCGAACCTCTCGCGAATTGCCAACGATCTCGCCGTGGTCCGTTCGTTTTCGCACGACAGCAACGACCATTTGATGAGCCAGGTCTATACGCTCTCCGGGCGAAAGGTGACGCCGGCCCAGCTCTTCAGCGAGCCGAACATCGGCTCGCTGGTGCAGCACCTGTTGGGGCCGCGGAACGGCTTGCCGGGGTACATTGCGGTGCCGGGGGTCACGCGGCCGGGACCGCCGCCGCACAATCTGTTCGTCGGCGGCTGGCTGGGAAGCCATCGCGCCCCGTTCTGCGTCGGCGGACAACCGGAACAGCCCGATTTCACCGTCGGCGAGAAAGCGCTCAATCCGTCGCCCTTGGCTGAGGAAGATCTCAATCCGCCAGAGTTGCGGTTCCCGGAGGAGATCACGCTCGGGCGGCTGTCCCGTCGCGCCGACTTACGTGGCACATTGGAACGCTCCCTTCAAGTCGCCGACCAAGTTGGCGGTTTCGCGGGCATGGAAGGACACTACAGCGGGGCCTTGAAGTTGTTGGCGAACCCGGCCGTCCGCGGGGCGTTCGACATCAGTCAGGAATCGGTCGCCACCCGCGACGACTACGGCCGGACAAAAATCGGCGGCCGGTGCCTGCTCGCCCGGCGACTCGTCGAAGCCGGGGCGCGGTTCGTCCTCGTCGACTACGGTTACGACGGCGACTACGGCAACCTGTGGGACATCCACAACGTCCCCGAACAGAAGTTCCCGCACGTCTCGGACATGGTCATGCGCGGCTACAACGTCGCCGGGATCGACAAGGCGTTCGCGGCTCTCATCACCGACCTGAAAGCCCGCGGGCTGCTCGAAACGACGATGGTGGTCTACCTCACCGAGTTCGGCCGGACCCCCAAGATCAACACGCTCGGCGGCCGCGATCACTGGGGCGCGTGCGGGTCGATGTTCTTCGCCGGAGCCGGCGTGAAAACCGGCCAGATCGTCGGCGAATCGGACAAGCACGCAGCGTATCCGATCACGCGACCGGTCGGCCCCGCGGACATCGCCGCCACGATGTACCACGCCTTGGGTATCGACCACGAGCATCGCGTCCGCGATGTGCAGAACCGCCCGGTGCCGGTCCTCGACCACGGCGAGCCGATCGCCGAAGTGCTGAGTTAACTGGTTGTGTGTGCCCCATTTTTCCTGGCGGTCGAATGAGACGGTCTTGATCCTGGAAGGATCGCAGCCATTAGAGCCTGTTATGCACTTTCGAGAACGATTTTTCCGAGCAGCAAGCTGAGGAAGGCCAGCCAATGCCAGCCGGCGAGCGTGGCGGTGAGGCGTTCG
>JAWXBB010000280.1:0-5975 GCA_034439795.1 Planctomycetaceae bacterium
CCACCCTGACCGGCCGGTCCCTCCGGGCCTCGGCCGCCCTCCCGCAGCTGGCGCTCGCGAGCTGACGCGAAGAATCGGACTACATCAACGGGCTGTTAGAGGGTTGGCGAGATGGTCGCGGAAGCGAAACCCTCTAACCCTCTCCGCCTCTAACCTTCTGCTTCTCTTCCACCCACAGCGACCGGCAGATTCTGCCGATTTCCTCTTGCTCCCCACTTGCCCGGCGGTCTATAAGTCCGCCGCTTTTGGACAATGCCGCGCATCGGATGAGATGGAGCCGTCATGACGACGCGAACACTGCTGGCAAAAACGGGGCTGCTGGCGACGGCCGTGCTCGGTCTGACCGGCTGCACGATGTCGATGTCCGGCGGCCCGTACGGACCGCCGCCGTCGGCCAGACGCCCGATGATGTCCCCCACCGCCGGTTATTACGCCCCGATGGGTCCGCAGACCGTCAGTGGTCCCGTGGCGATCGTACCGACGACCATGACCGCCTCCACCGCCACGCCCACGCTGGCACCGACGGCCGCCGCCCCCATCGCGTCGGCCCCGACCGGCCCCACGGCCGTCGCAACGTATTACCACGTCCGTCAGGGAGACACGCTGTCGGCCATCGCCCAGCGCTACGGCCAGACCGTGGAAGACATCCGCAGCGCCAACAAGATCAACGGCAACAACGATCTCGCCCCCGGCCAGATGGTCCTGATCCCGAACCAGGGCACGGCGATCCGGTGAGGCGGCCGGGTGAGCTGACCAGCTCATACTTCGACCTCCTCTCAGATCGGCCCAATGATGCTGTTGCGCACCTGGTTGTCGATGTGGTCCGTGGCACCCCGGCATCGACTTCGCCCCACGCGGCGCCGAGCCACCGCTTCCGTGGCGGCTCACGTGCAGCCGCTGGAGCCGCGCGTCTTGCTGACGGCGGTGGGCGGCGAGTTCCAGGTCAACACGTACAGCACGAACGCTCAACAGACGTATGCCGAATCTCCGCAGTCTGTCGCGATGGATGCTGAGGGGAATTTCGTCGTCACCTGGACGAGTTATGTGCAGGACGGTGACCGCTTCGGCGTCTATGCCCAGCGTTACAACGCCGCCGGCGTGGCCCAGGGAAGCGAGTTCCGGGTCAACACCTACACCACGGGTTCCCAGCAGTTTTCGACGGTGGCGATGGATGCCGACGGCGATTTCGTCATTACGTGGTCGAGCATTGGTCAGGACGGCAACAGCTTTGGCGTCTATGCCCAACGGTACAATGCTGCGGGCGTGGCTCAAGGGAGCGAGTTCCAAGTCAACACCTACACCGTCGCCTTCCAGCGATTTTCAACAGTCGCGATGGACGCCGACGGGAACTTCGTCATCACCTGGTCGAGCAACGGTCAGAGCGGCCTGTACGGCATCTACGCGCAGCGTTACGACGCCGGAGGTCTGGCGCAGGGGGTGGAGTTCCGCGTCAGCACCGACACGACGAGCAACCAGCGACTATCGACGGTGGCCATGGACGCGGACGGCGATTTCGTCGTCTCCTGGTCGAACAATTTTGCTGACGCCAAGGGATTAGAAGTCTACGCCCAGCGGTATGATGCGGCTGGCATGGCCCAGGGAGGCCAGTTTCACGTCAACACATTCACGACCCTTCAACAGGCCAATTCCACGGTGGCGATGGACGCGGATGGTGACTTCGTCGTCTCCTGGTCCAGCAATACTCAGGACGGCAGCGGCTTCGGCATCTATGCCCAACGGTACAACGCAGTCGGCATCGCCCAGGGCAGCGAATTCCGCGTCAACGCGTTCCCTGCGAATCAGCAGATTTTTTCCACCGTGGCGATGGATGCGGACGGGGATTTCGTCGTCACCTGGACCGACTATTCGCAGGACGGCAGCAGTCGCGGAATCTATGGTCAGAGGTACGACGCCTTCGGCGTGGCTCAGGGGACAGAGTTCCGCGTTAACGCATTTACGACCAACAGCCAGTCGCTTTCGTCCGTGGCGATGGACGCCGACGGCGATTTTGTGGTCGCCTGGAAGAGCACTGCTCAGGACGGCAGCCACGACGGCGTTTTTGCACGGCGATTCAGCCCGAACCGGCCGCCAGCGGTCGATCCGCAGTTTTTTACGATCGCCGAGAACCGCCCCGTCGGCCACGTCGTCGGCACGGTGGCTGCGACCGATTCCAATGCCGGCGACAGCCTGACGTATGCCATCACCGCCGGCAACACCGGCAATGTGTTCGCCATCAATGCGGCGACCGGGCAGATCACCGTCGCGAGTCCGACGATCAACTTCGAGAGCCTCAACCAGTACCGCCTGACCGTGCAGGTGACCGACAACGGCGCACCCGTCGCGCTGTACGACACGGCGACGGTCACCATCGACGTCGTCAATCTCAACGAGGCGCCGGTGTTCGCCGCCTCCCCGACGTTCAGCCTGGCCGAGAACCGGAGCGTTGGTTACGTCGTCGGCGTCGTGAAGACGATCGACCCGGAAATGAATGCGGTCACCTACAGCCTCGTGGGGGGCGATCCGAACGCCCAGTTTGCGATCGACGCCAACACGGGACAGATCACCGTCGCCAAAGCCACCGTCAACTTCGAGGCCACGCCGCAGTTCGGGCTGCTGGTGAAGGCGCAGGACAACGGGACTCCCGCCAACAGCCGCACGCAGAGCATCACGGTCAACGTGACGGACCTCAACGAGGCGCCGGCGTTCCTGCCCCCCACGGCGTTCGCCATCTCCGAAAACCGCGGCGTGGGCTACTTTGTCGGCGACGTGAACGCGATTGATCCGGAGGGGAACGCCATCACCTACAGCATCGTGGGGGGCGATCCGAACGCGCAATTCGCGATCGACAGTTCGACCGGCGCGATCGCCGTCGCCAAGGCCACGATCAATTTCGAGGCCACGCCGCAGTTCCTGCTGTCGGTCAAAGCCCAGGACAACGGCAGTCCGGCGAACAGCCGCACGCAGACGGTGACCGTCAACGTCGCCAACCTCAACGAGGCTCCGATGTTTCTGGCCCCGACCTCGTTTACGATTCGGGAGAACCGGCCCAACGGCACGGTCGTGGGAACCGTGACCACGATCGATCCGGAAATGAACGCAGTGACGTACGGCATCACCGCCGGGAACACGAACAACGGCTTCGCGATCAATCCCGCCTCGGGGCAGATCACTGTCAACAACTCGACGGCCCTCGATTTCGAAACCACGCCGCAGTTTCTGCTGTCGGTGCGTGCCCAGGACAACGGCACCCCGTCGAACAGCCGGACGCAGACGATCGCAATTCATCTGACGAACGCGATCGGCGCCCGTCTCCCGTCGAAGACGCCTTCGCGATCTCAGAGCGGACCGGCAGCCAGCGCGACGGGGCAGCAGGTGCTGCCGACACAGCCGCCGACTGCCGTCGTCCACACCTCTCGGCGCGGCGATGCCTTACTGACAGAGCCGAGCGAGGCGCTCCATTCATTCGCACTCCACGAACCGCTTCACTCAACGGCCGAAGACTCCGAAGCGGCGACACGCCTCGCCGGTGGCTGACCGCCAGCCCCCGAATCGGCCGGCCTGTGCGAGCAGTACGCCATCGGTTCCCTTCTCGCAGTTTCCTGCGCCGCGTAGGCGGACAGAATTGACGCCGGACTCACGGACGCTCCGCCCGTCAAACTCCGCACAACACGGTGGAAACTGTCGCGATAACGACGACAACGGCCGCGACCGACCCCGCGCGCTTGCAGCCCACCGGACGCCCCGTTACAACATCACGCAGTCGAATTCACTCGCCGGGCGGTTAACTCAGCGGCTAGAGTGCCATCCTCACACGGTGGAAGTCACTGGTTCGAATCCAGTACCGCCCATGCCCACTGTACTAACCCCTGCGAAAACAGGGGTTTTTGCATTTCCGTCACCTGCTGTCGCGTCGTAACTCGTTAAGTCCGACACTGACTGCGCCGCTTTTTGCGCCGCCTGTTGGAAGTGTCCCGGAAGCACTTGAAGGTAATGCTGCTGTGCGATTTCCGGCGTGTGGCCAAGCCATGCCGCGGTGACGTGCGCTGGGAACCGCTGTACAAGTTCCGTCTCGCACGACGAACGCAGGTTGACCCATAACCGGGGCCAAGGCTCGAATCCAGCGCGGCGGATGATCTTCGTGAATTGCGTCCGTAGGTTGACCGCTTTCCAGCCCGTCTCGTGCTGGGAGGCATCGCGTCGGAGTTTGTCGAATACAAACTCCGGCCGGCTCCCGACGAGTTCCTGCACGTCCTCCAGAAACGGCCGCAGTTCGGCGAACAGCGGAACCTGCCGCGTCGCCTTGCCAACGATGTGTTCTGTCTTCGGGGAATGGATCGTCAACCGCCCTTCAGACCAATCGACATCGGACCATTTCAACGTGACGGCTTCACTCGGCACGCGAACGCCGGCGAACCGCGCCATGGCGATCAGCTACCGCCATTCGGCATTGGGCGCGGTGTCGATGATCTTTGTGATGGTCTCCCGGTCGATGAACCGTTGCCGTTCGGGATTCGACTTCGTTGCCGTCTTTGCATCGGCGAACGGATTTTCGGCGATCAGCTTGTGGCGCACGGCGGCTCGGAACAACGATTTGGCGAGGCTCAGACGCCGGCAGACCGTCGCCGGTGCCAGCTTCGCTTTGATGAGGAAGCGGCCGAAGTCGTCGGCATCCCCTGCGCTGATTTCGACGAGCGGCCGTTCGGCCCCGAAGAAATCCTTCAGGTTGCGGATCGTGTGACTAATGAAGACCCTCGTTCCGCCCTTGAGGTCCGAACGCTTGGCGAGATAGGAATCGAGAAATCGGCCAAGCTGAATGGATGCGGCATGACGACGCGGTTTGACCAACCCTGCGGCGGCGAGCTTCTCGTGGATGTCGTCGGGAATCTCTCCCAACCAATCTGCGGTCGCCGGATCGACTGCGTTCCGGGAACGGGCAGCGGCGAGAATGTTCTCGATGTGACGAGCGTATGATTCCGCGTCGCGCTTCGGACACTTCCCGAATCGGATCGCCCGCCGCTTGCGGTCCAGTCCCGTGAACAAGACGCGCTTCAAGCCGTTCGGATCGCAACAGACGCTGGCCATTCTCGATTCCTTCCTGAAGTGATGCTCGTTGAACGAATCCTATCGCCGCTCGGATCAGCGCGCTAGGTCATCTTGTGTCGCGTTCGTGCATTTTGTGGCGTTGTCATTCGTCGTCGTCGGCAGTAGGACCGGGGGGGGCCGTTCGGGAGTTCCAGCCGATCAGCTCATAACCGCAGCGTCCCGCTCGTGCGCGCTAAGCCAAGTTTTTTAATGGGGGTTTTGCGAGCCAGAACTTTCACCGGGGGTCACTTTTTCTGATTTCAATGCTGCGGCTTTTTTTGCTTACCGTTGCGGTTTTGGAAAACGGCTTGGGATTTGTTGTCCGTGCCCCCGGTCGATGTCCGCCATTTCGCCAAGTTGCACTTCCGAGGTCCGTTGCGGTTTTGGGATGTCGCGGGCCTTTTCGGTCACCGCCCCGCGGTTTGCTACTCCGAGTCGATCACCCTTGAGACTCAGCGTCTTGTTTCCAATGCGGTTTCGCGCTCGTGGTGGTCGATGTCCTGATGCGCCCCGATGCCGAAGGTACTTCCGGCCAGGGCCGGCGGGTCTGCGATGACTTGCTGCCCGGATTTTTCCCACAAGCGGCGCTCAATTCTGGTTGTTGGTAGCAGTCGGTGCGTCATGCGACGTAACCCCTACTTTCCGGTTACGTTTGCGGGGTTGTGTCGCCGTCACCGGGGCGGCGTAGTCGAAACCGCATCGCCGGGCGGCCCCCGTGGCGCGGATCGCTGGACGCCGGCAGCCACTCGCCGCGACCGTGTTTGTGCAGACGATTCAAGTCGGCTTCCGCCAACGCCGGGTTGTCCCGATACCGCTTCGGCCCCCGTTGCACGTCACGGATCGTTGCCACGCCGGCGCGGAGTTCCAGCCATTGGATCAGCTCACGTTCGGCC
>JAWXBB010000281.1:0-17511 GCA_034439795.1 Planctomycetaceae bacterium
ACCGCGACGTCCTCAAAGACGGCAACACCCTCAAGGTCGGCGCCGAGTTGCGGCTCCCCGCCGACGCCAGCCAGGTCCAGATGACGGGCGGCACGGGCGGGCGACGATAGATGTCGGATGCGGCATCCCTTGGTTAGCCGCGACCCGGAGGCTTTGCGCAGGGGAGCGCTGTGTCGAGTGCGCCAGCTGTCATGCGCGCTCCACCGAGCGCTCCCCTGCGCAAAGCCTCCGGGTCGCGGCTAACGGTCCCCATTGGATGAGGTTCTTCGTCAATGTTTTTCCGCTTCGCGATGGCGCTGGCCCTGGTGGTGATGATTTCCCTCATCGGCGCGGGGATGGAAAAGGAAACGTTCGCAATGCGGCGGCGCGTTGGGCAGCAGCAGTTCCGGCTGGATGTGTTGACGGACCGGTTGACCGCGTTGCGATTGGAAGCCCAACGGCTGGGGACGCCGGCCCGCAATCTGGAACCGCTGGAAGCGGGCCGCACGCCGTTGCAACGGCTGGCCCAGCCGCTGCGCCCCGCGCGGAGCGGGACGCCGTTGATGAACTGGACCGCGCCGGAATAGGAAGGCCTTTTCCAGTCCCCTCGCCCGCCGCTTCGGTGGGAGAGGGTTAGGGTGAGGGTGCCTTCGTCTTTGGTTTCATTCCAGATCGGACAAGAAGGCAAAGCAGAAGGCAAAGGCGCCCTCACCCCCGGCCCCTCTCCCGACGAAGCGCCGGGCGAGGGGAGTCAAAGCTGCCGCACTTTTCTCCATGCCCACCGACCCGCTGTCCGCCGCTGCACTTCGTCGCCGGGCCGGGCTGGTGGTGACCGCGGTCGGGCTGGCATGGCTGGTGCTCGCTGGGCGGTTGGTGCAGTTGCAGGTCGTCCAGCGGGCCGATCTGCACGATCGGGCCGAACGTCAGCGGCAGGTGATCGAAGAGATCCCGTCGCGGCCGGGCGACATCTTCGACACGCAGGGCCGATTGCTGGCGACGACGGTCAAGGCCCGCAGCCTGTTTCTCGTGCCGTCGCGCATTCCGAATCCATCGACGGTCGCCGAACGGCTGGCGTTCGCCTTGCCGATTGACGCCGATCAACTGTTCGCCCAGCTCTCCGCCAAATCCGAGCAGCACTTTCTGTGGGTTCGGCGTCGGCTCAGCGAGGACGAAGTCCAGCACGTTCGCGATCTCAATCTCCCGGCGGAAATCTGGGGCTTCCGCGAAGAGTTCCGCCGCGTCTATCCGCAGGGCCGGCTGGCAGCCCAGGTGTTGGGGCTGCGCGACATCGACGGCCTCGGTCACGGCGGCGTCGAGGAAAGCTGCGAGCCGCAACTGCGCGGGCTGCCCGGTCAGCGAGTGCTGAATCGGGACGCCCGCGGCCGGGTGATCGACATCGCCGTCGATGCAGAGCAGATGCCGCGCGACGGCACGGCGGTGACGCTCACGCTCGACTGCGTCATTCAACTGTTCGCCGAACGGACGCTGGACAAGCTGGCCGCCGAATGGCAGCCGGACAGTTGCTGCGCGATCGTGCTCGATCCGCGGACTGGGGACGTGCTGGCGATGGCGTCGCGGCCGGACTTCGATCCGAATCAGCCGGGCGAGATCCCCGACGATGCGTGGAAGAACCGGGCCGTGGCGGACATCTACGAACCGGGTTCGACGATGAAGCCGATGATCGTGGCGTACGGCCTCGATCGCGGGTTGATCGCCAAGGACGACGCCTTCCAATGCGAATGGGGCCGCTACTGGATGGGCCGGCGGTTGCTGCACGACCATCATCCGTATGGTTCGCTGAGCCTGACCGACGTGCTGGTGAAGTCGAGCAACATCGGCATGGCGAAGGTGGGCGAGCGGCTGACCAACACCGGCCTGCACGAAGCCGCCACGCTGTTCGGCTTCGGCCGCGCGACCGGCATCGAACTGTCGGGCGAACTGCCGGGAGTGCTGCGACCGCTCGATCAATGGACGTCGTATTCCACAGGGTCGGTCCCGATGGGGCACGAGATCGCCGTCACGCCGCTGCAGCTCATCACGGCTCATGCGACGATTGCGAACGGCGGGTTGCTCGTCCGTCCGCGACTCGTGAAAACGGCGAGCGATACGGGGTCGGACGACTTCCGGCATCTCACGCCCCGCGTCATCTCCGAAGACGTCGCCCGCTGGCTCGTGCAGAACCCGATGCGCGAAGTGGTCACCCGCGGCACCGGCCGCAAAGCCCAGATCCCCGGCTACGATGTCTTCGGCAAAACGGGCACCGCCCAATGCCTGTCGCCGCGCGGCGGCTATCTGCACAACAAGCACCTCAGCTCCTTCGTCTGCGGCGCTCCGGCCGACGATCCGAAACTGATGGTGCTGGTGGTCGTCAGCCAGGCGTCGAAGGGGGGCGAAGCGTTCGGCGGTGTAGTCGCGGCCCCCGCCGCGGCGGAAATCCTCCGCGAATCGCTGGTGCATTTGCGGATACCGGCGACAAAGCCGGTGCCGCAGACGGCGACAAAGGGAACGCGGACGCGCAGATAACATATAGCCCCCGGTCTCCCGACCGGGGGTCGAATGGCGAACCAGCGCCGATCGAGCGTTCGTTTCTACCGCTGCGTCGTAGGGATTTCACGCCCCGGCGGGACAGCGGAATGCGTCGCTGCAGCGATGTCGGTTGGAAGAACAGCGTCGTCGAAAACAGGAAGGAAATCCAATTTCCGGTCACGGAGTGCCCGGTCTACGGAAAGGCGGCTTTCTGTAGGCCGGGCACTCCGTGACCGGCAGATTCTTTCACGACGGCCACCGTCTGAAAACCTGGACAAAGCCATTCCGTAAGACTCTTCGTTGGGTGACGGCTGTGGGAAAGCCGATCGGTCTCTGCGGCCGGTGGAAATGGCCCTGCAAACTACAAAGTTGAAATCAGGCCTTGAAGCCGTAGTAGGCAGCGATGGAAGTGGCGAGGAGTTTGGTCGCAGTGTCGAGGCTAACCTTCCAAGCTCCGCTGGCGGCTTTGGTCAGCATGCTGCCGATCCAAGTCGCAGTTTGTGGGCCGAAAGCTGATAAGGACGTTGGCTTTGGGTCGGCCGCCAACGCTTGTTTTAAAGCTTGAACATCGGATGCCTCCACGCCGGCGTGGGTGAGCGTGCGCTGCAAGCTGTTGAAATCGCCCGCTGTGACCGTCATGTCGAGCTTTTGGGTGACAGTGCTGCTGGCCACGTCGCCGAGGATGCCTTGAAAGCTGCCGATGTGAATGTTCTGGCTGGTCATGGCAATCGCCTTTTCCTCTGAACTAAATCGCATTCCTTCGCCCAAAATCCCCTGCTGCTCAAGCCGTAACGACCAGTCGAGAACCGTGTTGCGGACCGCATTCAAGATCCCAACTAATAAGGAAGCAGATACAATCCGAAGACACTCCATCGGAATTGGCGTAGCCATCTGCTGCAACAACAGTTGCTTTTGCCGTGAAGTGAAGGGTGACTGCAGATGCTTTGCACCGCTAGAAACCAGACTTTGAATCTCCCCGACGGATTGAATCGCCATAAAGTGACTCAGCTCGTCTTCATCCTTCGCGGCCTCGAAAAAAACTGGCATCTGCATTCCAGTCACCGGATTCATCACCCTGAGAGTCGCTTGAATGACGCGATACTTGGGGACATCAGACTCGCTCGGATAACCGGTCAGTTCGTGATCAATCCACGCCTTGAAATCGTTGATTTGGAGTTTTGTTGCGACAATCAGGGCTTTGCGTAGCAGTTCATCAACCGGACACGCTCCGTCGCTGGCCAGGCGCTGCAGTTCGATCACGATGGGATCGCTCATCTTGGACTCCTACAGGACGCGGATGGACCATATTGTCCAAACAGTAACCAAGTCCCACTAATGTTACATCACCTCCCGCGGAACTCCTCCCCAATCCCGTCCACGAACAACTCCACCCGGCCGCAGCGTTTGCAGACGTAGACGTCGAACTTTTCGCGGTTCACGAACAGTTCACCGATGTCGCCGAGGAGCCCCCAGCGTTCGCCTTCGTGGAATTGCTTGGTGCCGACGAATTCCAGGTCGGTCTCGCAGCGGGGACAGGTCATCGGGTTGGGGGCGGCGGGCATAATCGGTCTCCCTTCATTTTTTCGCCCTCTCGTTAAGAAGCCGCGGGATTCCACCCCCCGCGGATCTTTTCTTTCCTTGAAATCTCCGCGGGGGTGGAACCCCGCGGCTTCTGGGTGAGAGGGCGACATCAAAGTGTCGTTACACCGGCGACCGGTGGAAATGCACGTGCTTCCAACCCGCCGCCGTCTTCTGCCACACGCGGGTTTCCATTGCGGCGGCGGAGAGCGGGCTGCCGGCGGCGTCGAGCTTCTGCACCACGCGGACGTAGCTGAGGACCGCGGCGTCCCCCATCACCCGCACGTGCGGAGAGGCCATCGTCGATTGCTTCGGCGCGGTCCCCCGGGGCAGGTCGAAGTAGAACTTGTGGAACGGCATCCCCGTGATGACCTGCCCGCACGCCTCCGGCTCGAAGCACGAGATCGAGGCGTCGCACAATGCCGCATACGCGGCCCAATCGCCGGCGTCGATGGCGGTCAGCAGCTTGGCGTTGAGCGCCACAAGTTCGGTTTCCAACGGGGACATCGCGGGACTCACGGATCAAGAGGTTTCCAAGGCGGCCGGGCGACGTTGCCCGGTCGTTGTTTCTGAGATATCCGACCGGCGCGCGAGCGGCAAGGGAGGGGGTGACAATTTGCGGCGATCAGCGCCACGGTTACAGTCGCCAGCTTGTCGTGGAATCGCAAGCCCGCTTGTATTAGCCCCGAATGGGGCGGCAGATCGTAGCCCCAGGCGTGAGCCTGGGGAAAGCGTGCAGTCAGTTTCGCAGCCCCGGAGGGGCGACAGACAACGATGGTCATCGGGCATTCTGCCGCCCCTTCGGGGCTTGTTCTGACCAGTGCCGCTGTCCCCAGGCTCACGCCTGGGGCTACGATCTTGCGCCCCTCCGGGGCTGAAAACATCAAGACAATGAATAGGCATCACACCACGCTTGCCGTGTCGATGGCTCGCCGCGACGATACAGCGACCTCAGAAAGCGCAAACTTTGTCCGCCCTCCCGACATTCACCGAACAGCAGGCCGCCGCCGTGGAGACGCGCGGCGTGTCGATCGGGTTGTCGGCGGGGGCGGGGTGCGGGAAGACGTTCGTGCTGACGCAGCGGTTTCTGGCCCATCTGGAACCGGGGCCGCGGCAGACCGAGCTGCATCACTTGGTCGCCATCACGTTCACCGACCGGGCCGCGCGGGAGATGCGGGACCGCGTGCGCGAGGCGTGCCAGCAGCGGTTGGAGCATTGTCCGACGGACCACGTCGAGCACTGGCTGACGATGCTTCGCGGGCTGGACGCCGCCCGGATCAGCACGATTCACTCGTTCTGCACCAGCCTGTTGCGGGCCAACGCCGTCGAGGCGGGACTCGATCCGCGGTTCAGCGTGTTGGAGGCGCCGCTCGCCGACACGTTGTTGACTGCGGCCGCGCGCAAGACCGTGCATCGATTGCTGATCGCCGACGATCCCGACGCTGTGGCGTTCGTGCTGCGGTTCGGCCTGGAGCGGACGCGCGACCTCGCCGCGTGGCTGGCCGGGCAGCGGTTCCGGGTCGATTGGGCCGCGTGGCAGGACCGCACGCCGGAGGACGTCGCAAACAGCTGGATCAACGACTGGCATCAGAAGTTCGTCCCGGGTCTGTTGAAGAAGCTGCGCGAGGGGCCGACGGCGCAGCTCATTCTCACCGTGCTCCAGGAGCACATGCCGACGCATCCGGGGATGCTGGAGGCCCGCGCGGAACTGTTGACGCGACTCCCACAAGTCGCTGACTCTGCAGATCCAGCCGCTGAGTTGGCGATCATCCGCGAAGCCGCGAAGGTGCAGGGGCGCGGCGGGAAATCGGTGTGGCCGAATGAGGACGTGTTCGCTGCCGTGCGCGATTCGTTCTCGGATTTGCGCGGCGAGATCGATGCGCTGACAAAGCTGTTGGAGTACGTCCCCGACGACGTGCATCTTGCCGCGGACCTGGCGTGCCGCGGGTTCCGGCTCGCGCGGGCCGTCGCCGAGGAATACGAACGGGGCAAAGCGGCGGCGGGGGCGCTCGATTTTGACGATCTGCTGCTCGGCGCCCGCAACCTGCTGCGCGACCGCGAGGAGGTGCGGCACCGATTCGCGCAGGGCATCAAGCTGTTGATGGTCGACGAATTCCAGGACACCGACCCCGTGCAGGCCGACATCGTCCGCATGTTGTGCGGCGAGGCGCTCGCACACGGCAAACTGTTCCTCGTCGGCGATGTGAAGCAGTCGATCTACCGCTTCCGCCGTGCCGATCCGCTGGTATTCAAGAGTCTGCGCGACCAATTGCCGGCGCGCGGACAATTGTCGCTCACGCGGAACTTTCGCAGCCAGCCGGAGATTCTGCGGTTCGTAAATCTGCTGTTTCAGCGACGGCTTCCGAGCTACGAGCCGCTGGTGCCGTTCGCGCCGGAGCAACTGTCGCCGCCGCCGGGCATTGAGTTCCTGTGGGCGACGACGGATGCCGTGCCGGACCTCAACGTCGATCCCAACGAAAAACCCTCAGCGCAACGGCTGCGCGATCGTGAAGCGGACTGGATCGCCCGCCGCATCGCCGAACTGCTTGCCGACCCGACGCCGCGGATTCGGGATCGCACCACCCCCAATGGCTTGCGGCCCGTGCAGCCGAAAGACATCGTCATTCTGTTCCGCGCGCTCACCAACGTCTCCGGCTATGAGGCCGCGCTGCGGGATTACGGTCGCGATTACTACCTCGTCGGCGGCAAGACGTTCTACGCGCAGCAGGAAGTGTTCGACCTCTTGAATCTGTGTCGGACGCTGGATGACCCGGACGATCTGGTCGCGCTCATCGGCGTGTTGCGGTCGCCGTTCTTCGGGCTGGACGACGATTCGCTGCACGCGCTGCGCCCGGACGACGGCGACTGGCACGCCCAATTGATGCAACCGCCGCCGGCGTTTTTGTCCGAATCGCAACGGGTGCAGATTCATTTCGCGGGCGTGACGCTCGCCTGGCTGCGGTCGCACAAGGACCGGATGCCGATCGCCGAGCTGCTGACCGCCGCGGTGGACCGCACCGGGTACGATGCCGCCCTGCTGGTCGAGTATCTCGGCCGCCGCAAGGTCGCCAACCTGCGGAAGCTGATCGAACAGGCGGCGACGTTCGACCAGGGGGAGGCGTTCACGCTCAAGGACTACGTGGAGCGGCTCAAGACATCGGTTCTCGAAGAGACCGACGAAGAGTTCGCGACCACGCAGCCGGAGGCGGGGGACGTCATCCGGCTGATGTCGGTCCATCAATCGAAGGGGCTGGAGTTCCCGGTGGTGTTCGTCGCCGACATCAACCGCAAAGGTCCGCCGAAGGCACCCGGCGCGTATCTGCACCCGGAGTGGGGGGCACTGGTCCGCATCCCGGAAGAGTTCGGCGTGGCGCACGATCATCTCGCGCTCCGCATGTTGAAACTGCAGGAGGACGAAGCCGACGAGGAGGAATCGCTGCGGCTGTTCTACGTGGCGACGACCCGCGCGGCCGATCATCTGATTCTGTCGGCGGGGTTGGAGCCGGATCTGAAGCCGACGTCGCCGTGGCTGCGGTTGCTCGCCGAGCAGTTTCAACTCGACACCGGCCTGCCGAAGGGCGATCCCACGCTGGGGCTGATGGCGGGCGTCACCGACCGGACGGAGATTCCGGTGGTACTGCGGCATCATCACCCGCCGCAGGCCGAGAAAGTTGCCGGCACGCGCGATGCGATTCCGCTCGCGCAGCTCATCGAGTCCGTGCAAAACGCCGAGCCGCTGCCGTTGCCGGAGGTCGCCCGGATCATCGACGTGGACCGCAGCGCGCCGGGCGTCTGGAGCGTATCGCAACTGGAAGAGATCGACGCTGTGTTGTCGCCCGTGGCGAAGTCGCATCACGGCAGCGGTGAGGACAGCGAACGGGCCGGCGAACTCGGCGACGCGCTGCATCACCTGCTGGAAGCGCTCGACTACGGCACCCGCAACGATTGGCGGACCGGGCTGGCGACCGCGTTGGCCGCCGAGCGTCTGGCCAGCGACGCGACGCTGCGGCCGGCCATCGACGAAGCCCTGGATCGTTTCACGCAATCGGCGGTGGCGGCTCAGTTGTCGCAAGCCCAGCGACGGTTTGCCGAGCTGGATTTCACGCTGCCGTGGCCACGAACGGCAACTGGGCTTTCGGATTTGATCACTGGTCAGATTGACCTCATCTACGGCGACGACGCCACCGGCTGGCACGTCCGCGACTTCAAGACCGGCAACTACGTCCGCGACCTGAGCGACGCCGAAATTCTCGCCCCGTATACGTTTCAGCTCGGTGTGTACGCCCTCGCCGTTGAGCAATGGCTGGGCCAACCGCTGCGGTCCCTCGGTCTGATCCTCGTGCGGCCGACCGTGCGGGAAGTGCTGTGGACGTGGGATGATGTCGCGCGCGAAATCATCAAGTCGCGGTTGTCCTCGGCGTTGGCGTCGGCTTTGTAGGGTGGGACGAGTCTTCGAGTCCCACCGCGATCAATCACCGATGTGGTGGGACTCGAAGACTCGTCCCACCCTACGAGAATCACTTTTTCGGCCGTTCGGGCTTTGAGCGTTCGGGTTGCGAATGCGGCACCCATTGGACGCCGGTGTCGCCGGCTTCGCGGAGGGACTCCAGCGTCGGCGGTTGATTGGAGCCGAGTGCGCGGCCGTCGCCGCGATTGCGTTTGAGCCTCGGTTTGTAGAGCGTCAGCGGATTGACGCGGTGCCGCACGCGAATCCAGGAATACAAGGCCGATGCGCTCTTGTCGGCCGATCCGCTCAAGGCCCACAGCATCATCAGCACGCCGCCGAACAGGACTGCCCAGACGGTCCAGTCGCGCCAGCCGGCGCGCTCGGACACCGAGAGCAACGTCAACGCCGTCGCGACCGCCCCGATCAGGAACACGAACGCGGTCGCGAGCCACGCGACGGCCTGCCGACCGGGATCGGGATTGCGACGGATCTCCATCGGCGTTGCTTCCCTGAAGGAACACTCCTACTGGCAGGATAACCGCCCGGCCGATTCTGTCCAGTGGCCGTCGCCGGCAACGTCGTAAGGATGTGCGACTCGAAACTGCGTGGATTCTTCCTCCGGCCCCCTCGCCCCCGTCTGCGGGGGAGAGGGTTGGGGTGAGGGGGCGTGCGCTCACTGCCGCCTCGCTTGCGCTCGCCTCGTCCTCGCTAACGCTTCGGGCTAGTGTTGCTGGCCGTCAGCGCTTTATGGAGCGCTCGCCCCCCTCACCCTAGCCCTCTCCCCCGAGGCGGGGGAGAGGGGACCGGACATCAGTGCCATCCAGAATCGAGAGGCACACCCACGTCGTCGCTGATTTCCTGCTCGGTCGCTTCGGGCAGCCCGGCGACTATAATCGAAGAAACGCCCCGCCCCCGTTTCGAGAACTTCGCGGATGCCGCACGTCGGTTTGTTCATCCCGTGTTACGTCGATCAACTGTATCCCGACGTCGGCCTGGCCACGGTCGAGTTGCTGGAGCGGCACGGCTGCACGGTCGATTTTCCGCCGGGGCAAACCTGCTGCGGACAGCCGATGGCGAACACCGGCTGCGTGAGCGACGCCGTGCCTTTGGCCCGACGGTTTGTGGACATCTTCCGCGAGTACGAGTACGTCGTCTGTCCGTCCGGCAGTTGCACGGCGATGGTCCGGCAGCACTATCACGACCTGATCCACGACCATCCGCACTTCGAATCGGTCCGCGCGAAGACGTTCGAGCTGTGCGAGTTCCTGCACGACGTGCTGAAGGTGGAGAAGATCGCCGGCAAATTTCCGTACCGCGTGGGCCTGCATCAAAGCTGCCACGGACTGCGCGAGTTGCGGCTCGGGTCGTGCAGCGAGGTGATGGGCCCGCAATTCAGCAAGGCGGGCAAGCTGCTGGCGTCGCTGGAGGGAATCGAACTGGTCGAGCTCAAGCGGCCCGACGAATGCTGCGGCTTCGGCGGGATGTTCGCCGTGCAGGAGGAGGCGGTCTCGTGCATGATGGGGCTGGACCGCATCCACGATCACGAACAAGCGGGAGCGGAGGTCATGACCGCGGGCGATATGTCGTGTTTAATGCACCTGTGGGGGCTGATTAAGCGGCAGAACAAGCAGCTGAAAGTCATGCACGTGGCGGAAATCTTGGCCGGGCGGCAACCGGGAGAAAATGATGAATGACGAATATACGAGTATACGAATGACGAAGACGCCGGCGAGTGTCGATGGCCAGACGGCACCGGGAAAGCCTGCCGATCTCAAGCTGCGGACCAAGGAGTTCGCGTTGCGAATCATTCGTCTGCATGCGGCGTTGCCGCGGACTGCCGTCGGTCGCGTGTTGGGCGATCAATTATTGCGGGCGGGGACATCCGTCGGGGCGCAGTACCGCGAAGCCATGCGATCGCGATCGCGGGCGGAATTCATCAGCAAGACGCAATCGGCATTGCAGGAATTGGAGGAGGCGTGCTACTGGGTGGAACTCATCGTCGAGTCCGAATTGATTCCTGAACGTCGCCTGAAATCACTGCACGAAGAAGCGGCGGAACTGCTGTCCATGCTTGCAGCGTCCGTCAGAACAGCCCGCAGCCGCAAGTAATCGTCTTTCTATTCGTATACTCGTATATTCATCACTCAAGACTGCCATGACCACTGCCGTTCGCAAACATCCCGATAATGCCGCCGACTTCGTCGCGAACGATTCGCGCGCACACTGGCACGATCAGGCGTTGTGGTTCGTGCGGTCCAAGCGCGACAAGATGGCCGCCACGCTGCCGGAGTGGGAGCTGCTCCGCGAGCGGGCGGCGGGGATCAAGCTGCACACGATGTCGCGGCTGGCCGATCTGCTGGAAGAGTTCGAGCGGAATGCGACGAAGCTGGGGGCTACCGTGCATTGGGCGCGGACGCCGGCCGAACACAACGACATCGTGCTGGGCATCATCCAGCAGCACCAGGCGACGCGGGTCGTCAAAAGCAAGTCGATGTTGACCGAGGAGTGCCACCTCAATCCGTATCTCGAACGGCACGGCATCGCGGTCACGGACACCGACCTCGGCGAATGGATTGTGCAACTCCTGCACGAGCCGCCGAGTCATATCGTGATGCCGGCGATTCACATCAAGAAGGAAGAAATCGGCGAACTGTTTCATCAGCATTTGGGGACGGAGAAGGGGGCGACCGATCCGCCGTATCTCGTGACTGCGGCGCGGAAGAAGTTGCGGGAGCAGTTCGTGGGGGCGGAGGTCGGCATCACCGGCGTCAACTTCGCGATCGCGGAGACCGGCGGCTTCGTGGTCTGCACCAATGAGGGAAACGCCGATCTCGGCGTGTCGCTGCCGAAGGTGCATATCGCCTGCATGGGGATTGAAAAGCTGATCCCGCGGCTGGCCGATCTCAGCGTCTTTCTGCGGTTGCTGGGCCGGTCGGCGACGGGGCAGCCGATCACGACGTATTCGTCGCATTTCCACGGTCCCATGCCGGGGGGCGAACTGCACATCGTGCTGGTGGACAACGGCCGCAGCGACATCCTCGGCAGCCCCGAGTTCCGGCGGTCGCTGAACTGCATTCGCTGCGGGGCGTGCATGAACACGTGCCCGGTCTACCGCCGCAGCGGCGGGCACAGCTACCAGACGACGGTGCCGGGGCCGATCGGCTCGATTCTCGCCCCGTCGCGCGATGCGAAGACGTACAGCAGCCTGCCGTTCGCGTGCAGTTTGTGCGGATCGTGCTCCGATGTCTGCCCGGTGAAAATCGACCTGCACACGCAGTTGCTGACGTGGCGGAAGGAGATCGCCGTCCGCGGATTGCTGCCGTGGACCAAGCGCGTCGGCATGTATTTCGCGGGCAAGGTGCTCGGCTCGCGGTGGCTGTTCACAACGGCCGGCCGCGTGGGCCGTTGGTTGATGCCGAAGCTGCCCCGGTTCCTAGTGTACAATCGTCTGAACCCGTGGGGCAAGCAGCGCGAGTTGCCGCCGATGCCGAAGCGGAGCTTTCGGGAACTGTACGCTCGACGGTCAACAACCTCAAAGCAGGAGCAAGCCGATGGCTAAGCCAACAAGGGTTCGCGGCGTCATCCGCGGTCAGACGATCATGCTGGAGCAACCTCCCAATTTTTCGGAAGGGGAAATGGTTGAAGTGATGATCTCGTCAGCGGAGGCAGGTGATCGCGCTACATTATCGGCGGCGGATGAGCTTCGCGAAGCTGCTGGGTCCTGGGCCGACGAGGGCGAAGAGCTCGACGCGTATCTCGAATGGAATCGACAGCAGCGCAAACTCTCTCGACCGGAGATCGAGCCGTGAATTACTTGCTCGACACCGACATTGTCTCGGCGCATTTGAAATCGCGAGGCAAGGTCGCCGATCGCGTTGTGCAGCAGGTTGGCAGTCTGCACGTCTCAGTTATCTGTGTCGGCGAATTGAAGACCTGGACTCGCCGTCGTCGCGCGTCGCCTCAAAGAGATGTTGACCTGGACATTTTCCTGCGCAACGTCGTCGTGCTTCCCGTGACCTATGAGATCGCCTGTTGTTTTGGCGATCTTCGTGCCGGATTGCTCGACTGAGGTCGCCCGACTCCCAGAGCCGACTTGTTCATCGCCGCCACGGCTCTCGTTCACGATCTGACGCTGATTACGCACAACGTCAAAGATTTCCAACACATCCCCGACTTGTTGATTGAGGACTGGCTCACGGATTAACACGATCTCTGCAACTATAAAGTGTACGCTCAGTCAGGAACGAGCATGTCCTCCCGCACCCAAATCCTCGCCGCCGTCCGCCGGCATTTGCCCGAGTCGTCGCCGTTGCCCGAATTGCAGGGGCCGTGGATCGAGTATCCCGATCCGGTCGCGCAGTTCGCGGCGGTGCTCGACATGATCGGCGGCCGCTCGGTCCGCGTGGCCGACGTCGCCGCGCTGCAGGCTCAACTGGAGACGCTGCCGCAGTTCGTGCAGTCGCAGCGGACGCTGTCGCTGATCCCCGGTATTGCGTCTACCGGGGTCGATCTGGAGGCCGTCTCCGATCCCCACGACCTGGAGGATATCGACTTCGCGATTCTCCCCGGCGAGTTCGGCGTCGCCGAGAATGCGGCCATCTGGGTGACGGACGCCGGTCTCAAGCATCGCGTGGTCTATTTCCTGTGCCAGCACCTCGCGCTGGTGGTTCCGGCCGATCAGGTCGTGAACAATCTGGCCGAGGCGTACGAGCGGATTCGGATTGAAGGCCGGCAGTTCGGGACGTTCATCGCCGGGCCGTCCAAGACCGCCGACATCGAGCAATCGCTGGTGATCGGCGCGCACGGCCCGAAATCGCTGACGGTGTTCCTGGTGGGGTGAATGCAGTTAAAGGATGCTTTCAACGGAATTGCTATCAGTCTTTTGAATGGCGCAGCTTGCAAGCATATGGTGTGACGATGGCTGAACGGCGAAAACCACAGACTGCTCCTGGGCCAGCTCATGTGCAAGGGATGCCTAACCATGACTTCACGCTCTGCTCTGCGCTGTACTATGATTCAATCATTTATTACGAGCAGGCCAGAATTCATGAGGAGAGCGGCGACCAAAATGCGGCAGAACGGTACATGCGATCTTCACTCCTGGCCGCGTTCAGCTTTTTCGAAGCCCAAATCAATCAGATTGCCTTTGCGAACGCTCAAGCGCACGGCGGTGTGCTTGGCCAAATCGAAAAGGATGTTCTCGAAGAAATGGAGACACTCGTTGACGATCGAGGCAACATCGTACGCAAAGCCAAGTTCTACCGAACTGAAGCTCGCTTCTCCCTTCTTGCCTATTTTCTTTCAGGACAAGAGTTCGATCGCGGCGGAGAAGTGTGGCAACGATTCTGTGAGTCACGAGAGCTTCGGGATACTTGGACGCATCCCAAACCACCATTTGACACTTGGAGTTTGACTCTAGAGAACGTCCGGACGGCAATTGTCTCGGTTCATGCTGTGCTGGGTAGGCTGTCCGAAATGATGGACTGTCGTATGCCACTTTGGTGTCGGCCAATTGATGACGTGCTCAACGATATCAGAGTTCAGTCATCGCCGTAGCGCGCATCAATACAAATCGATGAAGTTGACCAGCCCGAAATCACGGTCTTTACGGTCACGATGTCCTTCTTGCCGGCACAGGCCTCCCCCCTTTGCTGCTCGGCCGCTTGCGATCACCGGCGGGGAACGTCTATTCTGAAGCGAGTTCGGGTGCCTTCGCCGTCCGGAGGCCCGAGTTCGGAAACCGGGCGTGCGGCCATTCGTCTGTCGAGGTGGATAACGTGACGAGGAAAGCCCCTTCCGCCGGCTGGCTGGGCGCAGCCGTGCTGCTGATGGCGTCGGGAACCGTCCCGGCTCAGGAGCCGTATCAGGAGTTCACCCGGGCCCTGCGCGACCACGGCTATCACGACATGGCGGTCTACTATCTCGACCAATTAGCCACGCGGCCGGGTGTACCCGACGACATCCGCCAGGTCATTCCCTTCGAGAAGGCGATCACACTGCTGGAAAGCTCCCGCGCGAGCGTGACCCGCAATCCGGAGCGGCAGATCGAGCAGCTCGATCAGGCGCTGGCGTTCCTCGAACAGTTCGTGAAGGAAAGCCCGAACCATCCGCAGGCCGCCGACGCCCATTCCGAACGGGCGCAGATTCTGATCGGCAAGGCCCTCGTCGAGATCCTGCAGTCGAAAGCCCCCGCCAATCAGGGTGCCAAGGGGGATTATCAGAAGCGGGCCCGCAACTACATCGGCCAGGCCCGGCAGGTCTTCAAGACCGCGTTCGATCAGCACGAGGCCGCCTGGAAGGGGTTCGGCACGTTCATCGACAAAGCCAAAGACGCCGAGAAGTACGACGCCCGCGCCCAGGCCGAAAACAGCATGCTCCAGGCCCAGCTCAATTTGGCTCGCTGCACTTATGAAGAAGCGCAGTCGTACGAATCCGAGTCCGCCGACTACAAACGGCTGCTCAACGAGGCCGCGGCCCTGTTCGAGGAAATGCACCAGCGATATCGCAGCCAGAACGTCGGATTGTACGCGCGGCTCTACCAGGGAAAATGTTTCGAAGAGCAGGGAGACTTGCAGAAGGCGCTCGGCATCTACAACGAGTTGCTCGGCCACCCCGGTGATGAGGGGACGATCAAGGGGCTCAAAGACCAGACGCTGCACTTCAAGCTCATCAGCCTCAACACCAAGGCCCGCAGCGATCACCAACTGGTCGCCGACCTGGGCGAGGAATGGCTCAAGCACAACAAGGGGGACGCCCGCACGCGGACCGGGCTGGGCATTCAATGGGAAATCGCCCGCGCGTACGACCAACTTGGCGACCAGCGCGACCTTCCCAAGCCGGATTCGCAGCGGTTCTGGCGCGAGGCCCGCGACCGGGCGCAACAGGTCAACCGCTTCCCCGGCGAGTACCACGACGTGTCGCTCGCCATGATGCAGCGGCTGGTCGTCAAACTGGGCGGCAAAGAACGCCGTCCCACAACATTCGACGAGGCTGTCGGTCTCGGTAGTCAGCTCGTCACCTCAATCCTTGAAACCAAAGCGACGATCGACGGCGCGGGGCGGGCGAAGTTGCCCAAAGAGGAACTCGACAAACTCAGAAAGGATATGGATGCGCAGCTCCGCGAAGCCATCGACATCTTCGATTTGGCATTGCGGCTGGCCACGCCGCAGGACGACGCCAAAAGCGTGACCTCGGCCCGGTACAAGTATTCTTACGTCAACCTCCTGATGCGGAAGAACTACGAGGCGGCCATCCTCAGCGAGTACGTCGCCAAGACCGCCGACAAGGAAGACTCGACGACCGGCCTCGAAGCCGCGTATCTGTCGCTGGTCGCCTACGTGCAGGCGTTCAACGACACCAAGGGGAACTTCGAGGAGAAGCAGGCCGACATCGGCTTCATCGTCCACGCCTGCAACCTGCTGACCGACCGCTGGCCCGACAGCGAAAAAGCCAACGACGCCCGCATGACCCTCGGCCGCATCTACAGCCAGCTCAAGCAGCCGGTGCTGGCCGCCGAGTGGTACGGCAAGGTGCCGGAGGCCGACCCGAAATTTCCCGAAGCGCAGCTCGCCGCCGGCCAGGCGTACTGGATCGCGTATCTGAATTCCTCGCGGCCCGGCGACGATGAGAAGATCGACGCCGCGCAGCTCACCGAATGGCGCAAACAGGGCGAGCAGTATCTGCGGAGCGGCATCGCCAAGCTGAGCGCGACCGCCCCGAAGGACTCCGCGCCGCCGGAGCTGATCGCCGCCAAGATGTCGCTGGCGCAGATTGTGATCAGCCTCGGTCAGGATGCGGAGGCGATCAAGCTGCTGCTCGACGAGCCGCAATCGGTCATCAAGGCGATCACCGTCGCCGACGAGGCCCAGCGTCCCGAAAAGGGGGTGCAGAGCCGGCAATTCGCGACGGAAACCTACAAGCTGCTGCTGCGGGCGTACATCGGCGGGGGGAAGCTCGACGACGCCCGCGCCACGATGCGGACGTTGGAGAAAGTCGCCGGCGGCGAAGCCGGGGCCGACGTCACCGATCTGTATGTCGGCCTGGGCAAATTGCTGCGGGACGAACTCGACCGCTTCCGCGAAGCCGGCGAGACCGACAAGTTCAACAAGCTGATGACCAGCTTCGAGACGTTCCTCAACGACCTCTATCAGCGCAAAGAAGGGCAGTCGTTCGGCTCGTTGAGCTGGATCGGCGAAACCTACTTCGCGCTCGGCGAAGCCAGTTCCGCCGACGCCTCGCGGTCCGCCACGTATTTTGAGAAGGCCGGCAAGGCGTTTCAGGACATTCTGGTGCAGGCCGAAAAGCAGCCCGACTATCTGCAGCCCGATCAGTTGGCCGCGGTCAAAGTCCGGCTGGTCCGCTGTTACCGCTTGAAGAAGGAATTCGAGGCCGGCGAAAAGCTGGTCATCGACGTCCTGAAAGTGCGGGAAAGGGATATGCGGGCGCAGATTGAAGCCGCGTATCTCTTCCAGGACTGGGGCAGCAGCGGCTCGGCGGAAGCCACCGACAAGCTGCTGATCGCGATCGGCGGCAACCCGCAAATCAAGATGTGGGGCTGGGCGATTCTTGGGAATAACCTGCAGAACGTGCTCAACCAGGGCAAGACCGAGTTCCTGCCGACGTTCGTCGAATCGCGCGTGAACGGCACCATCAGTCGGCAGCGTTATGCGCAGGCCCAAACCAATGTGCAGAAGCGGCTGGCGGAACTCGAAAAATGCGAGGTCGAGCTCGTCGCCACGGTCTCCATCACCCGCGGGCTGACCGACGAGCACATGGCGGAACTCAACCAGTTGTATCGCAAGGTGCTGCAGGACGCGGGCAAGCCCGTGAAGGATCTGCAGCCGCAAAAAGATGTTGAGCCGCCGACGGTCGCCGCGGACGAGAATCCGCCTCCCACCAAGACCGAAAAAGTGACCACACCCGGTCACACCCCCGCCGCTGCGGCCGAATCCAGCACGATGACGACTGTACTCGGGTTCCTG
>JAWXBB010000282.1:0-6909 GCA_034439795.1 Planctomycetaceae bacterium
CCACCCTGACCGGCCGGTCCCTCCGGGCCTCGGCCGCCCTCCCGCAGCTGGCGCTCGCGAGCTGACGCGAAGAATCGGACTACATCAACGGGCTGATAGAGGATCACCACCAAGATGCACCATCCCTCCTGAAAGCATCTCGTTGCGGGACTACCCCGCGCGCGGCAAACCGTTGGCCACTGCGGTCGATTGCAACTGACCTTAAGAGCGTTGCAAGAGGCCGGTCGGGGAGCACGGGAATGCGCCGCAACGAACGCCGCCGCCGCGGATGTCCGGTCACAGATCGCCGCGCCGCCAGGGTGACCATTTGCTGGTCGAAGTCGTCCGCCGCCGTGCCGCCGGCCCGGTTCACGCATTCGTGCCGCGGGTTTTGTTCCGCTTCTGGCGGACTTTGCCGGCGAGGCGCTGCAGGACGGCGTTGGCGCGGCGTTCGCCGTCGCTGCTCCCCTTCGACAGCGCGGTCAGAGCCGCCTGGAGGACGTTCTTCACCGACTTGTTGTGCATCTCGAAATCGACGGTGGACTGTTTGAGGCCGGGGAACGGAATCCGGGGGATGACGTATTGCCGGTAGAGATCCTCGAACCGACCGCGCTGCCCCGCGCCGCTGATGATGCCCACGTCGATCTCCTTCACCGACCGCGACAACGGCGCCGCGCAGTCCTTGAGCCAGCGGCGGGCCTCCTGCCAGTCCTTCTTGTCGAGGCTGTCGGCGGCGAGGGCCTCCTCGGTGTTGAGATCGCGGTTGAGGCTCGACAGCCGCGAGATCCCCTGTTCGAGCTGCATCCGCGTGCGGCGGAGGTCGGATTCCATTTGCTGGATCGAGCTCCAGTAGTACGCGATGAGATCGAACAGCGGACCGGGATCTTCCCCGGAGGCGAGGTGGCCGCCGCCGCTTACCGCCGGCAACATCGGTTGGACGACGAGGGCGACCACCAGCGGCGTCCACAGCACGATCTGCGGGTCCGCCCCGGCGGGCGGTCGGGGCAACGGGGCGTCAAGGAACGCCGCCGTCCTCTCATCGTGCTGGAAGTGCTGGCCGTACAGCGTCCAGCCGAGGAGTTGTTCGACGCCCGTCGCGAGGACCAGCCGGCGGATCGTGAGCAGAGCCACGGATTCGGGCGACTGCCAGACATCGTCGGGGACATGCACGGCGACGGTGTTCGGCGCGTGCGGCGGCTTGAACCAGCCCCACACCGGGATCGGTCGCTCGGCGGCGAGCGGCACGGCTTCCCACGCGGTCGAAGGGGGACGATGGGCAAACGACATCGCATCAACCGTTGCATGGGGATTCACAGCGAGCGGAACCCATCGTATTCGGCGTCGTCGTGGCGCCAATTACCACGAGTTCGACCCGCGAGACCGGCATTTTTGTCTGTGTCTCCGCAGAATTCCAGGTTCGCGACGAGACGTAACTCGTGCCTGAGATTCGCCATCGGACGCATGAGCGGATTGCCTAACGGACATGTAAGCCGGCAGTTGAAGCAACCCCACGCGGCATTGTTTACCATAACCGCCATCGGACCGGCCGATTGCGGCCATTTCTGCCAGGATCGCAACCAGCCGCCCCCGCCTCCCATCCACGGGCCGGATCGGCGTACGGCCCGATCCGCTGCAGTCGATCTGCCCCCTGTGATAAGGCTTCGTCTCTCGTGACTCTCAGCCCTGCGAGCGCCGCGACGCCGTCCGCGCCCCTGTCCGGTGCAGCCAGGTGGCAGGCCGATCTGGTCGCCGGCTTTCTCGTGTTTCTGATCGCGCTGCCGTTGTGTCTTGCGATCTCGCTGTCCAGCGGTTTTCCGGCGACGGCTGGCGTGCTCACGGCGATCGTCGGCGGGTTGCTCGCGCCGTGGATCAGCAATTCCGAACTGACGATCAAAGGCCCGGCGGCGGGCATGATCGTGATCGTCCTCGGCTGCGTGGTGGCCTTCGGCGGCGGGAAGGACGCCAGCCCGGAGGCGCAACTCCGTGCGCAGCAGTTGACGCTGGGCGTCGGCGTGATCGCCGGGGTCCTCCAAATCGTGTTCGCACTGCTCCGCACCGGCGTGTTCGCCGAAATCTTTCCGACGGCGGCGGTGAACGGGATGCTGGCGGCGATCGGCATCATCATCATGGGGAAGGAATTCCACAAGATGCTGGGAGTCACGCCCGAAGCCAAAGAGGTGCTGCCCGTCATTGCCGAAATCCCGCATTCGATCGTGCATGCCAACCCGGAAATTGCGCTGATCGGCGGGCTGGGCCTCGTTTTGATGTTCGCCTGGCCGGTCATCACGCGGGGCGTGATCCGGAAGATTCCGCCGCAAATCGTCGTGGCGACGCTGGGCGTCGTCCTGGGAATGTACTTCAATCTCGATCGCGCCCACACCTACACGTTCCAGGGTCACGACTACAGCGTCAGCGACAGATTCCTCGTGGCGGTCCCCGGCAATATCAGGTCGGCGATCATGTATCCCGACTTCAGCGGCGTCACCACGCCGACCGGGATGCAATGGATCGTGATGTTCGCGCTGATCGGCACGCTCGAATCCGTCCTCAGCGCCAAGGCTGTCGACCGGATCGATCCTCAACAGCGCAGGCACGACCCCAATCGCGACCTGCTGGCCGCCGGTCTGGGCAATGCGCTGGTCGCCGGCATGGGCGGCCTGCCGATGATCTCCGAGATCGTTCGCAGCCGGGCCAACATCGACAACGGCGCTCAATCCCGGTGGGCGAACCTGTTTCACGGCCTGTGTCTGCTGCTGTTCGTGGCATTCCTGCCCTGGCTGATCCACCGCATTCCATTGGCCGCCCTGTCCGCCATGCTGGTCTACACCGGCAGCCGGCTCGCGCATCCGCGGGCCTTCGCGCAGATGTACAAGATCGGCACGGGGCAACTGCTGGTCTTTGTCGCCACGATCGTCGGCGTGCTCGCCACGGACCTCCTGCAGGGCGTGGCGATCGGCGTGGCCCTGAAGATTGTGCTGCATTTCTTCCACGGCGTCCGGCCCTGGTCGATGATGAAAGCCGACATCGAAGTGGACGACGGCGATCCGGAAGTCACGGTCGTCCGCGTCATGAGCCCCGCGGTCTTCTCGAACTGGCTCTCGCTGCGGTCGCAGTTGATGAACGCCGACGTCAGCCGCAAATTGATCGTGGATCTGTCGGGCGCCAGGCTCGTCGACCATACGGTGATGGAGAAGCTCGCGCAGTTCCAGGCCGAACAGACGCAGTCCGGCCGTTCGGTGGTCATCCAGGGTCTGGACGATCACCGCCCGCTGTCCAGCCACCCGCTCGCGGCGCGCAAGCAGGATCGGCAAGTCGCGCCGTAAGGGAAGCGCGAAACCGCAAGCGTCGTAGCCACCTCGAACGATGCACGTCGCCACGCATGCGGTTTCGCGCTTCACAACCGCGTCACCCGATACCCCGGATGACCTGCGTCGAACAGCTCCGGCAGCAGCCGCGTCCCCAGCCCTGGCCCCTCGGGCAACTCCGCGTGCCCGTGGCTGATCGTCACGTTGGTCTCAATCAGCAGCGGATACAGCGTGCGAATATGCGCCCGGACGGTTTCCTGCCACATTACGTTCGGCACCGCCGCTGCGACGTGCAGCCCGGCGAACAGCGTCAGCGGCCCGGTGCAGTCGTGCATCAGCGTGGGGACGTTGTCGATCTGCGCCAGCTCCGCGATCCGCCGCGTCTCGCTGATGCCCCCCACCCACGTCGGATCGGCCATGATGTAGTCCGCCGCGCGGAGATTCAGCGCCCGGCGGTAGGCCTCGCGCGTCACCAGCATCTCGCTGACCGCCAGCGGCACGCCGCCGCGGTGCCGCAACTCGGCAAGCGACTCCAGACAATCCGGCCGCAGGATGTCCTCGACCCACAACGGCTGCACGTCGCGCAGCGCCTCGCAAATCCGCGTCGCCGCCGGCAGCGAGAAGAAGCCGTGACCGTCGAGCATCAATTCCATCCCCTGACCGACGCGGCGACGGATCTCGAACAAAGGCTCCAGCGCGTGCTGCAAATCGCCGTGGGGAATGTAGTGCCCGCCCGATTGCTGATAGACGCGGTCCAGCGTCCAGACCTTCATCGCCGTGTAGCCTTCGGACTGCAACTCGGCGGCGAGTTCGGCCGGCTCGTGGACGCTCCGCCAGTTGTCCTCCAGCGGACCCGGCTGGCCGAGGTCGCCGTGACCCGGCCAGCCCTGCGCATCGGGGGCGTCTTTCGGACGCCGTCCATACGACGGCCCGCCGCAACTGTTGTAGACCGGCACGCGGTCGCGCACCGGCCCGCCCAGCAGTCGCCACACCGGTTGCTCGTAGAGTTGCCCGGCGATGTCCCACAGTGCGAGATCCACCGCCGACAGCGCCCGCAACTCGGCCCCCATGCCGCCGAACGACGCGCACCGCTCGTACAGAAACCGCCAATGACTTTCGATGGCGAGCGCATCGGCCCCCAGCAGCCGCCGCGCCATCCAGTCGTGCAGCACCGCCGCCACCGCATGCGGCAGGTAATACGACTCCCCATGCCCGATCACCGGCCGCCCGCCCACCGTCCCCGCATCGGTGTGCAGCCGCACGAGCACCAGCCCCGCCATCACGTCGTGCGGAATCAGCGTCTCCACCGCGGTAATCCGCGGCCCGCGGCGATACGCGTGCTGTTCCTTGGGACTGGACGCGCGGAGGAGGAACGCGTCGCGGGCGGCGTCGGGCATGAGGGCGGTCCGGGATATTACAAGAGAATACCGGAACGCATCATATCGTACGATGAATCGCTCACCGACCCCGATCGACGCGCGGCTGGCGCCAGTCGGTGTGCCGCTGGCGGGTGGGTGCGATGCGAGCCGTCAACTGCGGCTGCACGACGGCCGTCTCGAAGGCGGGCACCGGCGGTTCCAGCGGCCTAGACGTGAGATCGAGCGGATCGACTTCGAGGCCCGGAAGTTGTTGCATTCCGCGGGCCTGACGCAGGGCCAGAAACAGCCGTTCGATCTCGCGATGGACGCCGTACGACTGCCGGATCACCAGCGACCGCGCTCCATGCACGGGGGTGATCGTGCCGCCGACGCCGTCGATGTCTTCCCACATCCCGGACGTGGCCTGCTGAACCACGTTGATCAAACCGTAGTAATCGAGGCTGGGGTCGGCGATCGGTCCCACCAGGTCGCGGACCGGATAAATGCGGTTGAGCAACAGTTCTTCGCACTTCGTCGCGGTGGTGATGACCAGCACGCCGTCTTGCGCATGCAGGTCGAGTCCCGCTGATTCCAGCCCCAGACGCAGCAGCGTGTCCAGTTTGGTCACGCCGCCGACCCAGTCGATGGGCGTCGCTGGATCGACCCCCTCGTCCTGCAACGCCGACTCATCGACGTGGACCGGGATCTGGAACCGCTTGCGGACGTAAGCGGCGATGTCGGCGATCGTCTGCTCGCCCAAGTCCCAACTGTCGCGCGTCGCCAAGACCTGCTCGATGCGTTCCGAGCCTTCATCGAGCCGCAATGAGACCGGCAGGCTGCGCGCCGGCGGCGGCGATGTCAGGCCGCCGAATTGCGCGCCCGCGGGCGCGCACCATCCGGCCCCCAGCGCCAGTATCGTCAGACGGAGCCATGCGCCTCTGGTCATCGGTGGGGGCTCCGCGATAGGCTGAAGGGGCACCGGTCATTATCCGCCGGTCCGATCCCCCTCGCAATTGCCGTCTCGATTTGTCGAACTGTTTCCGATCTCGTGCGTCACAATCGGGTGGCGGGGCCTAAGCCGCTTCGGCGTGGCCCCGTGAGCCATGCGAAAGCCGGGGCCACGAAGACTTAGGCCCCGCCACCCTTGGTTCGTATTGGAGTCCGCGATGTCGTCCGTTGCTGTTCGTGTCATCGTGACGATCGTGTTGCTGACCTCTTCGGTTCGCGCCGACGAGCCGGCGACGCTGCCGCTGAAGCGCGTGGTGCTCGTCAACGCGGGGCTGGCGTTCTTCGAGCATGCGGGGGACGTCGAAGGCCGCCGGCAGATCGAACTCCCCGTCGCCGCGGAGGGGATCAACGATCTGCTCAAAAGCCTCGTTGTGCAGGATCTCGACGGCGGCAAAGTCACCGCCATTCAGTATCGTTCCCCGCAACCGGTGACTGACGCGCTACGGCATCTGACGCTCGACCTGTCGGCCAATCCCACCGTCGCCCAGATGCTGCATCAACTCCGCGGCCATCCGGCGGAATTCCAGCTTGCAAAGTCGCCCGGCACAGAGGCGAAGGTGTTGAAGGGGACGATTGTCGGCGTCGAACGCCGCCGCGTCGTCACCGAGCGGCTGGAGGCGGTGGACGTCGATGTGGTCACGCTTCGCACCGACTCCGGGCTGCGGGCGATTCGCATCGAAGAGATCGAGCTCACGCGGTTCCTCGACGACGAGATCAACCGCGACTTCGAGACCGCCCTGACGCTGCTGTCGCAATCCCGGCAACGGGACCAGAAAACGGTGCGGCTCGATTTCCAGGGGGACGGCCGCCGCCGCGTGCGGTTCGGTTACGTGCAGGCGGCCCCGGTCTGGAAGACGAGCTATCGGCTGGTGCTCGACGACATTGAGAAGCCATTCCTGCAGGGGTGGGCCATTGTCGAGAACCAGACCGCGAACGATTGGACGAACGTGGAGCTGACGCTGCTCGGCGGGCGGCCGGTGTCGTTCGAGATGGATCTGTACTCGCCGCTCTACACCGCTCGCCCGCAGGTGCCGGTCGATACGTCGCTGCCGGTGTCGCCGCGGGTCTATGGCCAGAACTTGTTGCCGGCGGAGGACTAGTTCGTGGTGCAATCGCGCCGGCGAACAGGACAAAGCACTGGCCAAGGGCCAGCGGCACATTTCGGCGGCATGAGCGGTTTCGGCGGCGCGTTGGGCGGAGGGGGATTTGGCGGAGGAGGCGCGGGAATGTTTGGCGGCGGGAGCCAAGCGGGCCAGCCG
>JAWXBB010000283.1:0-13561 GCA_034439795.1 Planctomycetaceae bacterium
GGTCCCTCCGGGCCTCGGCCGCCCTCCCGCAGCTGGCGCTCGCGAGCTGACGCGAAGAATCGGACTACATCAACGGGCTGCTAACCCTCTCCCCCGAAGACGGGGGCGAGGGGACCGGAGGGGTCAATCCAGAATTGAGACGCACACACTCCGTCTCTCCCTCGCGGAATCATCACCGGACGATTGACCGCGGCGGGGAGGCATCCGACAATGCGAATTCTCCGCGAACACCGCTTCGGCGTCGCCCGGCCGACGTTCGCGTTTTCACGTCGTGCCTTCCGAGGATCTGGATCTCATGCGTTCCGGCCTGTTGTTCCGCGCGATCGCTGCAGCGGCCGCCTTGTGGTTGGCGGGGCCTGGGGCGAACACCGCGGAGTCGGCCAGCCCGCCAAACGTGGTTTTCATCCTCGCGGATGACCTGGGGTACACCGACCTGGCCTGTTATGGCAGCGGGTACTACGAGACGCCGCACATCGACCGGCTGGCCCGCGAGGGGATGCGGTTCACCGACGGCTACACCTGCGGACCGAATTGCCAGCCCACGCGGGCGGCATTGATGTCCGGGCAGTATGGCCCGCGGACCGGCATCTACACCGTCGGCGGGATCGACCGGTTCAACTGGCAATCGCGACCGCTTCGCCCGGTCGACAACGTCCAGCAACTCCCGCAGGACAAGGTGACGTTGGCCCAGACGCTGAAGTCCGCCGGCTATCACACCGCGCACTTCGGGAAATGGCATCTGGGACAGACGGACGAATATCATCCTTTGACCCGCGGCTTCGACGAATCCATCGTCTCGATGGGGCAGCACTTCGATTTCGGAACGCTGCCGAAGACCGAGTATCCCGAGGGGACGTACCTTGCCGATTTCCTGACCGACAAGGCCGTGGACTTCATCCGCCGGAACAAATCCGGGCCGTTCCTGCTGTGCCTGCATCACTTCGGCGTGCATTCGCCGCATCAGGCCAAGCCGGACAAGATCGCCCATTTCCAGCCGAAGGCCGCGGTCGGCGGGCACGACAGCCCGGTGTATGCGGGGATGATCGCCAGCGTCGACGACAGCGTCGGCCGGATTCTCGACACGCTCGCCGATCTGAAGCTGTCCGAGAACACGCTGGTGGTCTTCACCAGCGACAACGGCGGCGTCGGCGGGTACGAGCGGGCCGGCATCAACAAGGCTAGCGACATCACGGACAACGCTCCGCTCCGCGGGGGCAAGGGGATGCTGTACGAGGGAGGGGTCCGCGTCCCGTACATCTTCCGCTGGACGAACACCATCGCCGCCGGAACGACGTGCGCGGAGCCGATCAACAGCGTCGATTTGTATCCCACGCTGCTGGAGTTGTCGGGGGCGTCGCCTCCCAAAAACCACGTTCTCGATGGCACGAGCTATGTCTCGCTGCTAAAAAACTCCGGTCGGACGATATCGTCCCGGAATCCGCTGTTCTGGCATTTCCCCGGCTACCTCGGAGCCGGCGAAGGGGACTGGCGGACGACGCCCGTCGGGTCGATCCGCGCGGGAGACTGGAAGCTGCTCGAGTTCTTCGAAGACGGCCGGCTGGAACTCTATAATCTGAAGGAAGACATCGGCGAGGCGACCAACCTCGCCGCGCAGATGCCAGAGAAACGGAACGAACTGCATCGTCAGTTGAAAACGTGGCGGACGACCGTCCAAGCCCCGCTGCCGACGGCGAACGAGGACCGGTCGTCGCCACCGCCGACGAAGAAAAAGAAAGCCAAGAAAGCCGCATAGCGTCGTTCGTCGCAGGCTTTGTCGCCTGGGCAGAGCGCTCGCATTGCATCATTCCCACGAATTCACTACCAAGAGTCCGCCGCCGACCGTGATTCGGCGGCGGACACATCCGATGAGAGGCCGCAGGCCATGCGCATTTTGGTCGGTTGGGACGATCCGCTGCAGGCGGAGACGTTGTCGCTCATTCTGAACGTCGACAACGACGAAGCCGTCATGACGAACGGGGCGAACGAGCTGTTGAACCGGCTCAGGCACGACGACCGCTGGGACGTCATTCTGATGGCCCTCGGCGATCCCGACATGGACACCAGCTTCGAGGTGTTCAACGCCGTCCGGTCCCTCCAGCCGAACATCCCGGTCGTCGGTGCGAGCGCGGTGGGCGAGCTGTACCGGCTGCCGCGGTTTCTCAAGCAGGGGATGAAGAACTACGTGCTCCGCGACGAGGGGGGCGACTTCATCTTCATGCTGCACGCGATGCTGTTCATCGCCGTCGAGGCTGTCCGCGCCGAGCGCGAAAAGGAGCTGGCCGGCAAGCTCCGCGAGGAAATCAGCTCGGTCCGCAAGCTGCAGGAATCGATCATTCCGTCGGACTTCAGCAGTCCCGATGGCTATTCCATCGCCGCGCGGTACGAGCCGTCCCAAATCCAGGTGCTCGGCGGCCAGCCGGTGGTCATGGCGGGGGGCGATTATTACGAGGTCTTCCGGCTCGACAAAGACCGCACCGTCGTGCTGGTGGGGGACGCCTCGGGCCACGGCATGAAGGCCTGCATGTCGATTATGACCATGCACACGCTGATCACCATGATCCGCAGCCAGAGCTACGACGACGTCGCCACGTTCGTCGCCGCGGTCAACAACCGGCTGTGCGAGCAGAGCTTCATCCAGTCCGGGGGCGGGTTCATCACCGTGCTGTACGGCGTGCTGCATTCCGACCGGCACGAATTCACGTGGACCTCCGCCGGGCATCCGATTCCGCTCCTCTGCCGGCGGACGACGGGCGAAGTCACGCCGCTCGGCCCGTTCGAAGCGGGCGGCCTGCCGCTCGGCCTGTACAGCGACGCGGAATACGAATCGCACACCACGAAGGTGCCCGAGGACGGCCGGCTGCTGATCTTCACCGACGGCCTGCCGGAAGCCTTCGGCGACGTCGACGGCCGCCACAAGGAGTTCGGCACCGAGGGCATGATCCGCACGCTCGCCAAGACGCGGCAGGAATCCGCGCTGGACACGCTGCAAGCGCTGTTCGACGAGACGCAAGCCATCACCAACGGCGCCGGCCGGCACGACGACTCGTCCGTCGTCGTCGTCGATCGCAGTTGAAACGGCGTCTGCCCCGTTGGAGTCCAGCCTTTAGGCTGTGTCTTTGTCTTTCGGAACGAAGACACAGCCTAAAGGCTGGACTCCAACAAGGCATTACGCCTTGGCTTTGCCGCGGTCGCTCAGCCACATGATGGTGACGTAGAACACCGGCGTGAAGAACAGGCCGAACGCCGTCACGCCCAGCATGCCCCAGAAGACGGCGACGCCGAGCGCCACGCGCATTTCGGCTCCCGCGCCGATCGCCCGCACGAGCGGCAACACGCCCAGCGCGAACGCGAACGACGTCATCAGAATCGGTCGCAACCGCAGCCGGGAGGCCTCGACGATGGCCTCGAACCGCGGTTTGCCCTGTCCTTCCATTTGCTTCGCAAACTCGACAATCAGAATCGCATTCTTGGCGGCCAGCCCGACGAGCACCAGCAGGCCGATCTGCGTGAAGATGTTGTTGTCCATTCCCAAGACCCACACGGCGGCCATCGCCGCCAGCAGACACAGCGGCACAATCAGCAGAATCGACGTCGGCAGCGACCAGCTTTCGTACTTCGCCGCCAGCACCAGGAACACGAAAATCACTCCGAGCGGAAACACCAGCTTGGTCAGCAGGTCGCGCTCGCCGATCAGTTGTTGCAGCGTCAGTTCGGTCCATTCGTAGCTGAAGGAGGGGATTTCGGACTCCGCCAACCGTTCGGTCGCCTGGATGATCTGCCCCGATGACGTGCCCGGCAGCGGCGCCATCGTGATCTCGGCCGAGGGGTACATGTTGAAATGATTGACGACCGCGGGTCCGCTGACTTCCGCGACGGCGAGCAGAGTCGCCAGCGGAACCATTTCCCCAGCCTGCGAGCGGACCTTCAGTTTGCCGATGTCGTCCATCTGGGTGCGATAGGGGGCATCGGCCTGCAGGTTGACCTGCCAGTTGCGGCCGTAGAAGGTGAAGTCATTGGCGTAACCCGAACCGAGGAAAATCTGCAAAGTGTCGAACACGTCACTGAGTGCGATCTTCTGGGCTTTGACCTTTTCGCGGTCGATCTCCACAAACAACTGCGGCTGATTGGCCCGGTACGTCGAGAACGCCACCGCGACTCCGGGCTGCGACTGAATCGCCTCCGCGAGACTGGTGACGGCCTCTTCCAGCAGCGCGGGGCCGGCGGCGCTGCGGTCTTCGACCTGGACTTTCGCACCGCCGGTGCTGCCGAGTCCGTCGACCGCCGGTGCGCCGAACACGGAAATCTGCGCCCGATGGATTGACTGAAACTGCCGCTGCAAGTCGGCCGTCACCGCGCGGGCCGACAACTCCGAATGTCCCTTGCGGTGCTCGAAGGGTTCGAGGATCACGAACATGCCCGCCATGCTGGGAATGTTGACGCCGGTCAGCAGCGAATACCCCGGAATGGCGATGCTGTGGGCGACGCCGTCGGTTTCCTTCAGGATGACGAGCATCTCCCGCATGACCGCCTCGGTGCGGTCGAGGCTGGCCCCGTCGGGCAACTGGGCATTCACGAACAGGTAGCCCTTGTCCTGCTCCGGAATGAAGCCCGTCGGCACCTGCTGGAAGGCGAGGACCGTCAGGCCCAGCAGTCCCACATAGACCACGAGCATCACGGGCGTCAACCGCACGCACCAGCCGACCATCGCCGCGTAGACGTTCGACAGCACGTCGAATGTCTTGTTGAACGCGGTGAAGAAGACTGCCAGCGCTCGTTGCACGGGCTTGCGCAGCAGCCAGCCGAGTCCCGCGGCGACAACGAAGACCATCAATGTCAGTCCCCAGACGCGGAGACGCTGTTCGTCGGCGGGCAGATCCTTGGGACCACCAACGGCTGCCGGAATCCGGTCCCCGAACAGCCACACGCACAACAGTCCAAAGATGATCGCAATCCCCCAGTTCGGCAGGCCCTCTTTCTGGTGCTGGTGGCTGCTGCCGGCGACGTGTGCGCGATCGGCCCGTCCGAAGATCTGCACGGCCCGCGAGGGCGTCATCGTCATCGCGTTCATCGCCGAGATCACCATTGAGGCGGCGATCGTCAACGCGAACTGCTTGTAGAACTGCCCGGAGATGCCCGCCATCAAGGCGGCCGGCAGGAACACCGAGCACAACACCAGCGTAATCGAAATCACCGCCGGCGTGATTTCGTCCATCGCCTTCGCGGTCGCCTCTTTCGCCGGCAAACCCTGGGCGAGCCAGCGTTCGATGTTTTCGATGACGACAATGGCGTCGTCCACCACGATGCCGATCGCCAGCACCATCCCGAACAGCGTGAGGTTGTTGATCGAAAAGCCCAGGAGCGCCATCACCGCGAACGTGCCGACCAGCGACACCGGCACGTCGATCATCGGCAGCAGCGTGGCCCGCCAGTCCTGCAGAAACACCAGCACCACGATGAATACCAGCACGAACGCTTCGATCAGGGTCTTGTAGACTTCATGCACCGATTCGTCGATGAACACCGTGGTGTCGTAGACGATCTCGTAATTCACGCCGGCCTGAAACTCCGAATTCTCCCGCTGGAACTGGTCCATCACATTTCGGACGTTCTGGGCCGTGCTGAGCGCGTTCGTGCCGGGCATCTGGAAGACCCCGAGTGTGACGCAGGGCTCGCCATCGAGATAGCTGCCGACGTCGTAGTTCTTCGCGCCGAGCTCCACGCGGCCGATGTCGCGGACCCGGACCATCTGCCCGCCGTCACCCGTTTTGATGATGATGTCGGCGAATTGTTCCGGCTCCAGCAATCGGCCCAGGGTGTTGATGGCCAGCTGGAAATCGACGCGGCCCCGCGTGGGGGGCTGTCCCAATCGACCGGCGGCAACCTGCACATTCTGCTCGCGGAGGGCCCGCAACACGTCGCCGGCGGTCAAATCGCGGCTGGCCAGTTTTTCGGGATCGAGCCAGATCCGCATGCTGTAGTCGCGGGCGCCGAAGACGACGACATCGCCCACTCCCTTCACGCGGGCCAGTGCATCCTTCACGTAAATGGTGGCAAAATTGCTGAGGTACAGGGCATCGCGGCTGCCGTCGGGCGAAGTCAGGTTCACGGCCAGCAGCATGTTGGGCGACCGCTTTTTGACCGTCACGCCCTGCCGCGTCACTTCCTCCGGCAGCTTGGACAGCGCGATGGCCACGCGGTTCTGGACCAGCACCTGGGCCATGTCGAGATTCGTGCCCAACTCGAACGTGACGTCGAGCGTCATCTGGCCGTCGTTGGTGCATTTCGACGACATGTACAACATCCGCTCGACGCTGTTGACCTCCTGCTCGATGGGGGTCGCGACGGTCTCGGCGACCACCTTGGCATTCGCACCGGGATAGACCGTGGAGACCGACACCGTCGGCGGCGTGACGTCGGGGTACTGCGCGATGGGCAACTGCATCGCCGCGACGCCGCCGATCAGCAGCACGGCCAGTGACAGCACCGTGGCAAACACCGGCCGCTCAATGAAAAACCGGGCGAACATGCGCTATCCAGTGAAGAGTTGGCCGATGAGAAAACGATTCCAGGCGTCATCAATCGTGGTGCCATGCAACACCGTCCACGAATCCGACCGTCAGGCCAAGATTTCATCCACAGATTTCACCGATTACGCAGATTCAAGGCATGGGAAACTGCAGTGGCTTGATTTCTTGAGCGCTGTCTTCTGTCTGACTTCAATCTGCGCAATCGGTGAAATCTGCGGATCAACGCCTTTGGCATTTAAGCAGATTCGTGAACGGCCGTTGCATGGCATCCAAGCAGATTCATCATTCGGTTTTGCTCGAATCATCGGGCGCGGCCGGTTCGGCAGGCTTCGTCGACGAACTGACCGGCAGTTCCTTCGGCGTCACCGGCCGCATCGGGCGCGCCCGGAGCAATCCCTCGACGACAATCGACTCGTCCCCTTTCAGCCCGGACTTCACGACCCGCGTGCCGTCCAGTTGCCGGCGGCCGAGCGCGACCGTCCGCGATTCGACCTTGTTCTGCTCGCCGACGACGAGGACGTACTTGCGGCCCTGGTCGGTGCCGATGGCGGTTTCGGGGACGAGGACCGCCTGATAAGCGTCGCCGACGGGGACGCGCACCCGGGTGAACAACCCGACGACCAGCGAGCGGTCGGGGTTGTCGAGCAGGGCCCTTGCCTGCAGCGTGCCGGTCGTGGTGCTGACCTGGTTGTCGACGTACTCCAGCACGCCGTGGTGCGGAAAACCGGTCTCGTTCGCCAGCCCGATTTCCACGGGGACGTTGAGCGCCTTGACCTTGCCCTGGTCGTCGGGCAGCCCCTTCTCACGGACGCGCTGCTTGTAATCGAGCAGCGTCCGCTCGTCGATGTCGAAGTAGACGTAGATCGGGTCCAGGCTGACCAGCGTCGTCAACAATGCCTGCGGACTGTTGCCGGTCACCACGAGATTGCCGACGGTCAGCAGCGGCCGGCCCACGCGGCCCGTCACCGGGGCCGTGATCTGCGTGTACTCCAGATCGAGCGTGGCCTTTTCGACGCTGGCCGCGACCTTGGCGCGTTCCGCCTTCGACACCGCCACTTCGGCGATCGCCTGTTCCAGATCCTCCTGCGGAATAATGTTGTTCTTCCGCAGTTCCTGACGGCGGACCAGCTCAGATTCGTTCTTCTTGATGACGGCGTCCCACCGTGAGACCTCGGCATTGGCGGCGTCCAGCGAAGCCTGATACGGACGCTCGTCGATCTGGAACAGCAAGTCACCCTTCTCGACGTCGGCCCCGGCCTCAAAGTTGATCAACCGCAGATAGCCCGAAACCTGCGCCCGTAATTCGACGTTCTCGACCGCCGCCGTCCGGCCGGTATACTCGACGTAATCGGTCACCGTCTGCGTCGTCGGCCGGCTGACGATGACTTCGGGGGGCGTCGGCGCCGGCAACGCGTTGGCAGCCTGTCCGCCGCAACCGCAAAGGACCGATGCTCCCAGGGCAAGCGTTAGCGAGACGAGAAGGGATTTCACGGGATCGACTCCAACGAGAATGCCACAGGCCCTGCGGACCAGCGCCGTCAAGCGTCGTCAATCTAGCACGCCGCGTTGAAATCCGCACGAGTGCTGTCGGAGCCGCGAAGTGTCCCGGACGCTTCAAGCGTCCGGGACACTAACCAACCGCCGCGCGAGCGCCACCGCGCCGCGGACGGGCTCGGTGACCAACGTGACCTCTGCGGGATTGGCATGTTGCGTCGTCAACCGCTCCAACACGGCTCGGCGCAGCGACTCCTGATTCAGCAGCAGGCTGCCTGCAATCGCCAGCGGGTAACCACCCGGCGACAAATCGAGCCGTTCCGCCAATGTGGCGACCATCGCCGCGAGGTCGTCCGCCGCTTGGGCGATGATCTGCGCGGCCACGGGGTCGTCGCTGGCCTCGAACACGACCTCCGCACAGGCGGCGATGCGGTCCCGTGTCATGTCCGGACCGTAGAGGATGTCGATGAGATCGGACGGCTCAGCCGCACCGAGCCGCTGCTGCAGTGCCGGCAGCAACGCGGTGGCGGGGCCGCGTCCGTCGTAGGACTGCATCGCCGCTCGCAACCCGGCGGTGACGATGGAATGCGCGCTCCCCTCATCGCCGATCAGATACCCCCAGCCGCCGGTGCGCGCGACATCTCCCTTTTGGTTGCGGCCCCACGCGAGCGACCCCGTTCCGCCAATGAGCGCGATGCCCCAATGGTCCGGCGACCCCGCGGCCAGGACCGGTTCCGCATCCCCCGTCACGCGGACGCGGCGCGCCACGGCCCCGCTGCCGCAGGCCCAGTCCTCCATCCGCGTCTGTTCAATTTCGCGGCCCGCACCCGCCAGCCCGAGATGGGCCGCGGCGACCGGTTCGCGTGGCCGGCCGGCGTCGGCCAGCGCCTGGGCGACCGCAAAGCCGATCGTCATCTGGGCGAACTCGTAGCTGACGGCCCGCGGATTCCCCGGTCCGCCCTCGCCGCGGCCCAGCACGATGGTATTTGTCGGGTCATCCAGCGGCGCGACCCAGGCGACGGTCTTGGTGCCGCCGCCGTCGACGCCGATGACGAGATCGTCGTTGGGAGAGCGTTGCGATGTCATGCACGGTCCTTAAAGAACAGTCGAGGCGACTCTAGCTTTGTCCCCTCGCCCGCCGCTTCGGTGGGAGAGGGTTAGGGTGAGGGTGCATTAGGGCTGTTTATCTTTTGCGGAACAAGTCGAAGGCCGAAGACCAAAGGCACCCTCACCCCCAACCCCTCTCCCGGCGAAGCGCCGGGCGAGGGGAGCAAATCATTCGTCCAGCGCCCCTCTCAGTTGTCCGTTCGCGTCCCGTAACAACTGGCGCGCGACCTCCGGGCTGACGCCGCGCCGCGCCGCGACGATCGCCGTCTTGAGTTCCCCCTGGCAGTTCGCCAACTGCACTTCCGCGTCGGCTTCGCTCAGGCCGGTGAGCATCGCGACGATCCGCCGACTGCGGGCGACGAGCTTCACGTTCGTGGCCCGCAGGTCGACCATCAGGTTGCCGTACGTCTTGCCGAGCCGCACCATTGCACCGGTGGTCAGCATGTTGAGCACCAGCTTGGTGGCGGTGCCGGCTTTGAGCCGCGTCGAACCGCTGACGACTTCCGGTCCGACCACCGGCGTGAGCATCAGGTCGGCCGCAGCAGCCAATGCGGAGCCGTCGTTGCACGCGAGGCCGATGGCGTAGGCACCCAGTTGTCGGGCGTATTCGAGACCGCCGATGACGTATGGCGTGCGGCCGCTGGTGGCGATGCCGACGACGACGTCCGCCGCGCTGAGTTGAATCTGTTTCAGATCCTCGACGGCGAACTCCGGATGGTCTTCCGCCCCCTCGACCGCGCGGGTCAGGGCCGTGTAGCCGCCGGCAATCAGGCCGACGACCTGTTCCGGCGGCGTGCTGAACGTCGGCGGGCATTCGGTCGCGTCGAGCACGCCCAACCGGCCGGAGGTTCCCGCGCCGAAGTAAATCAGCCGGCCGCCGCGGCGTAACCGATCGGCGATGATCTCGACGGCTTTCGCGATCTCACCGGCGACGCGGCCGACCGCTTCAGGGACTTTCGCGTCCTCGGCGTTCATCAGCCGGACGATTTCGAGCGCCGACAACGTGTCGATCCGCTCGGACGCGGGGTTTCTGGCCTCGGTGGTGGACACGGTCATGCACGATTCCTGCGACGCTGTCGGGAAGTGACAGTCGGTGATTATAATCGCCGACTCTCGCTCCATGCGAATGACCATATTTTGAGGCCCAAGTCCTCTGGATGGAAATCCAAAGGCATCCTCACGCAAAGGCGCAAAGCTCGCAAAGGAATGCCAGCAAGCGGTGCAAAGCCAATGAGTGATGGCCCCCGCAGGCACGTAATCAATCGCATCAAGGTTTTTCTTTGCGAGCTTTGCGCCTTTGCGTGAGGCATCTCTTTCTTTTAAACCATAGTCCAGTGATCGTACCGCTCGCTCGTCCAGTTGTCATTTTCCCAATCAGCTCGACCGCCTGAAGAGAACCAACCGCAGATGCCCAATTCGCTCGGCGCGATCGACATCCTGGTGCTCGCCGTGTCGCTCGTGGCCGTGATTGTCATCGGGCTGCGCGGCGGGGGCAAATCGACGACGCTCGAAGCGTACCTGTTGGGCGACCGCAATCTGCCGTGGTGGGCCATTCTGGGGTCCATCGTCTCCACCGAAACCAGCACGGCGACCGTGCTCAGTGTGCCGGGACGCGGTTACGGGCCGCCGGGCATGACGTTCCTGCAACTGGCGATCGGCTACATCATCGGCCGGGCGATCGTGGTAAGGATGCTGTTGCCGCTGTATTTCCGGCGCTCGCTGATCACGGCGTACGAAGTGCTCGACCAGCGGTTCGGACTGCGGATGAAGCAGGCCGCGTCGCTGCTGTTTCTGGTGACGCGGAACCTCGGCGACGGGCTGCGGCTGTTTCTGGTGGCGATGGTGTTGCAGGAACTGGCCGGCTGGCCGTTCGCGGGGAGCATCCTGACCGTCGGGCTGGTGACGATGGTCTACACCTACGTCGGCGGCATGCGGTCGGTGGTCTGGAACGATTGCCTGCAGTTCGTGATCTACCTGATCGGCGGCATCGCGGCGGTGTTCGTGATCGCTGCGAACATCCCCGGCGGCTGGAGTGAATTGTGGGAGTACGCGCGGGTCCACGACAAGTTCCGCGTCATCGACTGGCGATTGACGTGGGATAATCCCTACAACATCTGGGCCGGCGTGATCGGCGGGGCGATGCTGACGCTGGGGTCGCACGGCACCGATCACATGATGGTGCAGCGCTATCTTTCGGCCCGCAGCGAGCGCGACGCCGGCCGGGCGGTGTTCCTCAGCAGCCTCGTCGTGTTTCTGCAGTTCGCGCTGTTCCTGTTCATCGGCATCGAACTGGCGTGCTATTACTCGCATCATCCCGAGCTGACGTTCGAGAAGACCGACAAAGTGTTCTCGCACTTCATCGTGCATTATTTCCCGAAGAACACGGGACTCGTCGGGTTGATGCTGGCCGCCATCCTCGCCGCGGCGATGTCGACGTCGCTGAATTCGACGGCGTCGTCGCTGGTCCACGATTTTTATTTGCCGCTGCGGCGGGAACCGGTCTCGCCGGATCGCGCGCTGGTGCTGACGCGGCGGATGGTGCTGTTCTTTGGGTTCGTGCAGATCGGCATCGGATTCTGGGCGATCCAGTTCACGAACGCCGTCGTGGACAACGCTTTGATGATCGCCAGCTTCTCGGCAGGGTTGATGCTGGGGGTGTATAGTCTGGGTGTGTTGACGCGGTCGGTCGGCTCAACGGCGGCGTTGTGTGGGGCGGCCGTCGGATTGACGGCATTGTTGATCGTGCAGTACGGCGTTCCGATGTGGGGCGCGGCGATGACGCCGCCCGAGGTCTGGAAGCCGATCGCATTTCCGTGGTTGGCGCCGATCGGCGCGACGACGACATTCGTGGCCGGCTCGCTCGCGGCCCTGATCTTTCCGAGGCGGGAGTTGACGACATGAATCTGACGAACGGTTGGCGGTTGCGAGATGTGATGGCGTCCGTCATCGGCTGGACGATGGCTTCTGATCCCGAAGGGATCGCAGACAGTAGCCGGGGGTCGGAGGCTTTGCGAAGACCCCCGGAAACGGCCCCCCGCGCGCCAACGCACCCCGGAGGGGTGCCAGAATCGCGAGAATCGCATCCCGTTCTCTGCGACCCCTCCGGGGTCGAGCGGATTGGTCAACGGCATACCGGTGGTCTGCGCTGCGCTGCGACCACCGGCTACGCTCTGCGATCCCTTCGGGATCAAACCCGACTGCTACTTAGCCTCGTCTGTTGCGCCCTGCTGCTCACCAGCGCTGATGCTCAAGCCGCACTCCCCCGCGTGGAGCCGCAAACCGTCGGGCTCGATCCCCAGAAGCTCGCCGCGATGGACGCCGTCATCGCCGACGGCCTCGCGGAGAAGAAGATGCCCGGATGCGTGGTCTGCATCGGACGACACGGGCAGATCGCGTACCTCAAAGCCTACGGCAACAAGCAGGTCGAGCCGGCGACCGTGCCGATGACCACCGACACCGTGTTCGACATGGCGTCGATCACGAAGCCGGTCGCGACGGCGACGAGCATCCTGCTGCTCATTGAACGCGGCAAGCTCAGCCTGTCGGACAAGGTGTCGACGCTCATCCCCGAATTTGCGGTGAACGACAAGCAGGACATCACCGTCCGCGATCTGCTGATCCATCAAAGCGGACTGCTCGCGGACAATGCCCTCGCCGATTATCAGAACGGCCCGGCCGAGGCGATGCAGAAGATCTACGCTCTCAAACTGCTCAACCCCGTCGGCACGAAGTTCGTCTACTCGGACGTGAACTTCATCCTGTTGGGGGACATCGTCAAGCGGGTCAGCGGGCTGACCGTCCACGAATTCTCGCAAAAGGAATATCTCGGGCCGCTCGGCATGAAGGACACCGGTTATCTGCCGCGCGATGAACTCAAAGCCCGAACCGCGCCGACGGAACAGCGCGACGGTCATTGGATGCAGGGCGAGGTCCACGATCCGCGGGCGTACAAACTGGACGGCGTCGCCGGTCACGCCGGGTTGTTCTCGACCGCGGACGACCTCGCCATTTATGCCGCGATGATGCTCAACGGCGGGAAGTTCGGCGACACACGCATCCTCACGCCGCAGACGGTGTCGCTGATGACCCGCGGCAACAAAGTCTCGTCCGGCGTGCGCGGCCTCGGCTGGGACAAGAAGACCGGTTACTCGATCAACAAGGGGGATCTGCTCACCGAGTCCGCGTTCGGTCACGGCGGCTTCACGGGGACCGTGTTGTGGATCGACCCCGAACTCGACCTGTTCTTCATCTTCCTCAGCAACCGCGTGCATCCGAACGGCAAGGGGCTGGTGAACCCGCTCGCCGGCAAGCTGGCAACGATCGCCGCCAGCGCCGTCACCGCCGGCCCGCGCAGCCCGCGCGCAGTCGCTCCATCGGGAGATGTGCTGACGGGGCTCAGCGTCCTCCGCGACGACAGCTCACGAAAGTTGACA
>JAWXBB010000284.1:0-25159 GCA_034439795.1 Planctomycetaceae bacterium
GTTCCGCTTTGCGTCGCCCCATCGCCATCGCCGACCCTCCCTGACCGACACGCTCCCGAACACCGACCGATCATAGCCGACGAGTCAAGCCCGCTCGACTGCCAACCCCAGCCGCCCTGTGGAATACTTCAACGGGCTGCTATGCGACCATCGGACTGTGTTACCTGGGCTTGGCCTGGTGACCTGCTTCAGGTTTTTCGGACAGTTGAACTCTTGATTCTGGACGGCTCTTGAGGAGCCATCCGATGTCGAGAGCGCGGGCTGGAGAAGTCGGTCGCAGGGGAGCCAGGGAAGCGTCGGCGGTTGACGGAGAAGTTCAAGGCGGAGGCGGTGCAGATGCTCTTGGATGGCCACAGCGCCGCCTCGGTGTGTGCGCGGCTGGGGCTGTCGGCGCCGAACCTGTTGTACGCCTGGAAGCGTCGGCTCATCGAACGGGGCGGCCGCACGGCGGTGGGTCTCGAGGCACGGGTGCGCGAGCTGGAAGCCGAGCTGCGGCGAGTCGAGCGGGACATCCTAAGAAAATCGCTCGCCATTTTCGGCCGCGACGGGTGAGGGACGTGTACGCGGGGATCGATCAACTGGTCATCACGGAAGAGTTCGCGGCGTGGCGGTGTGCGATCTGCTCGAAGTGAGTCGTTCGGGGTTCTACGCCTGGCGGTCCGGAGAAGAGTCTTTGAGGGAGCAGAGGGATCAGGAGTTGGCGCCGGTGATTCGCGAGGTGTTCTGGCGTCATCGGCGGCGTTACGGAGCGCGGAGGCTGGTCGTGGAGCTGTCGAGCCGGGGAGGCCGAATGCTTCGCAGGGGGATGATCGCCAGAAACACCAACCCGAAGCGTGAGCGAGGGCGAGCGTTGGACCCGGAAGGGAGCGCTCGCCCCCTCACCCCGACCCTCTCCCCCGAAGACGCGGGCGAGGGGGCCGGAGGGGAAAGCCACCCAGAATTGAGACGCCCACCCGCTGCGAGAGGGACTACATTCGCGTTCCTTGCCGCAACGCCCACGAATTCGTTACGCTGTCGTCGCATCACCGCCGTTCGGCCAATCTCATCACGACGCACACCGGGAGACACTGCGATGTCGCTGACCGCCTGGGGAATTCGGGCCGCCTGTCTGCTCCTCTGGACCGCTGCTGCGACGGCGGGCGAGCAGGATCGCCGGCTGGATCTGTACTTCGTCGACGTCGAAGGGGGAGCCGCGACGCTCATCGTCACCCCGGCCGGCGAATCGCTGCTCATCGACTCCGGCTATCCCGACAACGGCGGCCGCGACCGGGACCGCATCCTGAAGGTCATCCGCGACGTCGCCAAGCTCGATCATCTCGATCATGCCCTCGTCACGCACTGGCATCTGGACCACTACGGCAACCACGCCGCGCTCGCCGACCAGATCAAGATCGGCACGTTCTGGGACCGCGGCATCCCCGATACGCTGCAGGAAGACGCCAAATTCGTCGACCGGGCCGCGCTCTACCGGGCGGCGTCGCAGAACAAATCGAAGACTCTCAAAGCCGGCGACACATTGCCGCTGAAGTCCGGCACAACGCCGTTGTCCGCCAAGATCGTGACGGCGAGCGGCGACGTGATCCCCAACGTCGGCCCGGCGAATCCGTTCGCCGACCGGCACAAGCCGCAGGACGACGATCCCACCGATAACGCCAAAAGCATCAGCACGCTCCTCTCGTTCGGCAAGTTCCGCTTCCTCGGCTGCGGCGATCTGACGTGGAACACTGAAGCCAAGTTGATGACGCCGAATAACCCCGTCGGCCAGGTCGACCTGTTCATGGTCACGCACCACGGCCTGCCGGTGAGCAACAACCCGGCGATGGTGCTGGCCCTCGACCCGAAAGTGGCCGTCATCTGCAACGGCCCGACCAAGGGAGCCGATGCGCAAACCATCGCCACGCTGAAAGAGGTGAAGGGCCTCGCGGCGTGGTATCAGTTGCACCGCAACATCAAGCTGACGGCGGACCAGCAGGCCCCGGCAGAGTTCATCGCCAACCCCGTCGAAACCGCCCAATGCACCGGCGTCTGGGTGAAGGCGTCCGTCGCCCCGGACGGCAACCGCTACACCGTGCAAATCGGCCCGGAGGGGAAGCCGCGGGAATTTGCGGTGCGGTGACCGGTCCGCTCTTGGAATGGGGCATCGACCGCGACTTGGTCATGGACAATCGGCACCGACTTGGAATCTGGCGACTCGTGACGCACTCTCGACCATGACCAACCTACTCGCCACACCGGCCGACCAGCCCCCCGAAGGGCAAATCCTGATCTACCGCCATGGCGCGACGCAGTTGCACGTTCGTCTGGACGGCAACACGGTGTGGCTTCCGCAACGGCTCATCGCCGAGCTGTTCCAAGTCTCAGTCCCCACCGTCAACGAGCACCTGACGAACATTTACGACGAGGGGGAACTCGACCCTGGGGCAACTATTCGGAAATTCCGAATAGTTCAATCCGAGGGCGCCCGACAGGTTCGCCGGCTCGTCGACCATTACAACCTCGACGCCGTTCTTTCCGTCGGCTACCGCGTCCGTTCGCCGCGCGGGACGCAGTTCCGCCAGTGGGCCACGGCCCGGCTCGGCGAATTGCTCGTCAAGGGTTTCACGCTCGACGATGAGCGGATCAAGGCCGGTCGCACGCTGGGCGACGACTTTTTTGACGAGCTGCTCGCCCGCATCCGGGACATCCGGTCCAGCGAGCGGATGTTCTATCAAAAGATCACGGACATTTACGCCACCAGCGTCGACTACGACGCCGATGCCGAACTGACGAAGACGTTCTTCCAGACCGTGCAGAACAAGATGCACTGGGCGGCCCACGGACACACCGCCGCCGAAGTGGTCCGGCTGCGGGCCAATGCCGAGCAACCCAGCATGGGACTGACCAGTTGGAAGAACGCACCCGCTGGTCCCGTGCGCAAGTCCGACGTCTCCATCGCCAAGAACTACCTGCAAGAAGAGGAAATCAAGACGTTGAACTTGATCGTCTCGGCTTATCTGGACTTCGGCGAGTTGCAGGCGAAGAGTCGCCGGCCAATGCACATGGCGGATTGGATCGGGAAGCTGGACGACTTTCTGAAGCTGTCCGAACGGCAGATTCTCGAACACGCCGGCAAGATCAGCCACAAGGCCGCGGAGGATCATGCCCACGCCGAGTTCGCGAAATTCGATGCGGAGCGCCGCAAGCTGGAAGCCACTCAGCCGACGAGCGATTTCGACAAGGCAGTGGAAAACCTTCGGAAACTGGCGAAGGGGCGAACAGCACTGCCCGAGAAGCAGGAACCCAAGCAGGAAAAGAAACGGAAACCTCCACGTTCTGAGAAATGAACGGTGGCCGCGATTCGGCACTCAACATCAGCGGCGCAGAGCCGGTCCCACCGGCCGCATGTTCCGAGTGATTCCCAACCCGCTGGCACGACTCGAAGAGGTTGGGACCGACCCTAACGAACTCGCCCTACGCCGCTCGAAACCGTCATTTCACATCCAGCGGCAGATCCTCGGGCGCGACATCCTTCACCTCAAGGTCGGCGTAGACGGCTCGGAGCTTGCCTGACTCTTTCAGCCGGTACCAGCAGATGATCCGGTCTGCGGTGCCGAGCTTCGCCCTGGCTCCAATGTAGCGGAAGCTGCCGGATACCGTGTGGTCATCCTCGAAGTGGCGCACCGGCAGCTTGTTGAGATCGGCATTGACGTACTTGCGGTGCAAGTCGACTATCTTTTTCTCAGCGTCAGTCCAGTCTTTCTTGTCTCTTGACCATATCGCGTTGAATTCCTTGTTATCCACGGCGAGTCCGAACGGCGAGTCTGGAAAGACGCCGTCATTGAAGCGCGCGGCGGCACCCAGGTATTCAATCATCTCCGCTTCCGTGACGGTGGGTCGCTCCTTTGTTTCGAGTTGGTATTCCTCCGGGGGCTTGAGGCTGAACAACTCGGGGTCCAGTTGTGCATTCAGTACAATCTCGTGATTCTTGTAGCCCGCACCTGTCTTTGTCGACCATTTCTCTTCGGGCGGATTGTTCCGATCGGGCGCGGTTGCCGGATCGAATTCCTCTGCACCCGGAACGCGCACTTCAACCAACTGCTTGGACTGTGCGTCGATCCACACGTCGTAGCTGCCAACGCCGCCACCCCTCTCCGATGATTTGATCAGGATGCGAAATACATTGATCTTGCCGTTCGCAGCGGACTTTTGCTCGACAAGCTCAACGGCCGTAATGCGGCTCTCTGGCCTCATTCTCAGCCCATCGATGACCCAGGCAAATGGTCCCTTCAGATCGCGATTCCCTCCAGTCGCCATCTTCAAGATCGCCTTCTTGTCGCGGACGCTGAGTGACAGTTGCTGACCCAAATTCGCATCGTTGATCTCGACCCAACTGACAGAACCATCCTCCTTCAATCCCGTCTCTCGATACAGTCCCGGATGCCGGTACGCGTGAAGCCGCCGCTCCGTTTTGAGCCACGTCCGCTTCCCATCCGCACTGGTAACGCGATTGTAGAACGTCGTCGTCCAGGTGATCGTTTGAGCCTCTTCGATTCCCTTCACGGTCTCCGCATAGGCCGACTGGTCCGGTCCGCCACGAAAACCGAAGAACCACACCAACGTCGCCAGACACAGACTCGAGGCCGTCAGGTTCAGTGTTCGCATGAGCCAGGTTCTCCTCTGCTGCTGGATTCGCGTGACCACGGGGTTCAGATACGCCACAGCCCCGGGATGCCGTTCGCGCCAGGCCTCGAAGTCCGGCGCAGAGGGCTGGCCGAGCGCCGCTTTCAGCGGCTGTTCCCATTCGGGATTAGGGGGGACGGCGCTCATCGTCGATTCCTTATGATCTTTCTGATCGAAGCAGCTCCGCGAGCTTCCGCCGGGCGCGCTGCAGCAGCCCGTGGACGGATGGCGTGGAGATTCCCAGCGCCTGTGCGATCTCTTCGTAGGACAAGTTGCTGAAGTAATGCAGAAGGACCACCTCGCGGGCAGAGGAGGCAAGTCGATCAATGGCCTCCGTGACAGCCGCCTGGGAAAGTGCTGATCCTTCGTTCTCAACCGCGGGTTGGTTCGCATCCATCGGCTCGTGACTACGTTGCCGGCGTCGCAGCCGCTTTGCCGTTCTCCGACAGATGGCGCCGAGCCATTGGGCAAACCGATCTCCATCACGCAAACTGGCGAGTTTGCGGCAGGCAATTGCAAAGGCTTCTTGCGCGGCGTCCTCCGCGAGATGGCGGTCCCGAACCGAGCTGAAGGCGATCCCGACCGCCATCCGCCAGTGACGCTCATACAGCACCCGAAACGCCGCAACATCGCCGTTACGGGCCGCGCCGATCAGTCGTGCATCGGTTTGTTCCAAAACTTCAGCGGCCCCGTTGATCCGGCGATGCTGTCTAACTGGCAACACAAGGTAGTGTCACGCGCGTCGATGAAGTGCGCGCGAAAAACAGGAAACTTATCCGATTTTCTGCTGGAATCTCCCGGACGAGCGATTGACGCTCTGCGAAGCATCCGCACGGCTGACACAGCCGTGGCACACGAAGACAGGGGCAGTCGCGTGTGCTCGTGTGCCACGGCCGTGTCGGCCGTGTCTTCGGGCGCTTCCCAGGAGTTGCGTCGGCTGACGCCGCGCCGCTCGCCTGGGTTCCCAAAAAATCCGCGCAACATTGGCCCATAGGGTGAGAGGCTCGAAGATCTCCGCGGGGGATGCGACCCCGCGGCTTCGGGTCGTGGACCACTCGACTGGGATTCCCATGAACGCCACCGCTCACGATTTGCGGACCGAATTGCGTCTCCTCGCCGGTCGGATCGGCCCCAATATCACGCTGGACCGGTTTTGCCGCGAGATCGGCGTCGCCCCCGGCACCGTCGCCAGGTTCTGGGGGACCTGGACGCAACTGCGGATCGCCGCCGGTTTGCCGGGTGCCCCGGTCGGTGAATCGCCGTTCTGCGAAGCATCCGCACGGCTGACACAGCCGTGGCACGCGAAGACGGGGGGCGGTCGCGCGCGCTTGTGTGCCACGGCCGTGTCGGCCGTGTCTTCGGGCGCTTCCCAGCACGCGCGAGTCGTCACCCGCCCACGAGTGTTCCAACGCCGCAAGTCCTATAACAACCCGTCGCCGAGTCGCTTTCGACGGGGGCGATCACGGCCGAACGGCTTCCATTCGCTGCGGATTGCGCTGGATGACCAGCCGTTCGAACTGGACCGCTTCTTTTTCGCGCTGGAGCGACTCCTGGCGGCCAGCGTGCGGTCGTAGGCCACCGGTTGATGGTCACCCATTCCGAATGGAATCGGCCTGGAATCTCCGCTTGAAATCTTCACGGAGTTCGCTACAGTCAAGGGTAGGTGGTTCGGAGCGCCGGGCCGTTCCGCGGGTGTAGTTCAATGGTAGAATGAAAGCTTCCCAAGCTTTAGGCGAGGGTTCGATTCCCTTCACCCGCTCTTTCAACCAGTGACCCGGACGCTTCAAGCGTCCGGGTCACTTCGCTTCATAGTCCCGGCCGCGCAGGCTGTCCGTGACCGATTGCAGCCAGGCGTCGAGCGCCGCCTGCATCTCAATTGCGCGTTCGGCTTGCCAACGGATGACGTTCCGGCTTTCCGTCGCGTCGTCGCGCAGGTTGTAAAGCTCCCAGTGCGACTCGGTCTTGTTCTTCGGCTGAATACGGTGCAGCTTCCAGTCGCCGTCGATCCACGCCGCATGCCCGGCGAACCGTTCGGGGCCGTTGGTCCAGGCGAGTTCCCTGGGAGCAGGCCCTTCGGCGACGTCGCCGGCAAGGCTTTCGTTCGCACGCTGTTTCTCGGCGACGGCGGCCAGAATCTTATCGCTGGGGGACGCGATGCCGGCGATGCCCGCCTCCCAGAAACCGAGTGGCTTCGTGCGTGCGGTCATCGTGCCTTCGATGAGGCCGACGAGGCTGATGCCGTCCAGCGGCGGTTGATGGGCGACCTTCGCGCCGGTGAGTTCGAGAACCGTCGGATAGATGTCGACCGTGCCGCAGGGAAGGTCGCTGTGCCGCGGCGATCGAATGCGGGCGGGCCATTCGATGAGCGCCGGGACGCGGAGTCCGCCGTCGTAGATTTGTCCCTTCTTGCCGCGGAGTCCGCCGGTGGAGCCTTCGGGGATCGCACCATTGTCGCTGCAGTACCACAGTAGCGTGTTGTCGGCGACGCCGAGCGATTTCAGGCCGTCGCGGAGCTGCCCCAGCGCGCGGTCCATCGCGGTGATCTCGGCGAGAAAGGCACGCTGCTTCGGGGGCACATCGGGATAGAGCGCGAGATCGGCGTCCGTCCCGATATGCGGCGCGTGCGGCGAACCGAACCAGATGACCGTCAGAAACGGCTGCTTTCGCTGCGTCTGTTCGCGCATGAAATTGAGTGCGGCCTCGACAATGATTGTCGAGCCTTCACCCTCGTATTTCTTGGCGGTTCCTTCGTCCGACAGCCACGGGTTGACCTCGAAGAAGTTCGGCGCGGAGAGCCAGCGGTCAAAGCCGCTGCCGCCCGGTGAGGTGAGTTGATTCTTCAGCACCGATCCGAGATGCCACTTGCCGAAGTGCCCGGTCGCGTATCCGGCAGTCTTGACGGCTTCGGCGATGGTGACTTCCTCGGGGCGAATCACGTGCCCCCAACTGAAGACGCCGCTGCGGTTCGGCGTCCGGCCGGTCATCACGCTGCACCGCGTCGGCGAACAGACCGGAGCCGCGGCGTAGAAGTGATCGAGCCGCAAGCCGGTGCGGGCCAGCTCGTCGAACACGGGCGTCTTGAGCCGCGGATGCCCGTTGTACGCCATGTCGCCCCAGCCCTGGTCGTCCGCCATCGCGAGGACGATGTTGGGGCGGGGCGGTTCGGCAGCGGTCAATGGTTTTGCGATCAAGAGGATTGCGATCATCAACCAAGAACGGCTGATGTTGCTCCTATTCGGTCCCCTCTCCCCCGTCTGCGGGGGAGAGGGTGAGGGGGCGGAACGCTTCCTACCGTTTTCTACGCTGGCTGCATTGAGGTCGGTGATTCGCAAGAGCGCTCGCCCCCTCACCCCGACCCTCTCCCCCGAAGACGGGGGCGAGGGGGCCGGAAAGGAAGCGATGACGTTGGGTTCGCGGTCGGCTTGATTACCGCGCATTCTTCGCCCCCTTGGGTTGGCGCGGCTTCTTGTTCGCGCCGGCGTCGGGCACCGGGCCGGCGAGGGGCGGGGTCTCGAAGAACTGGCGGTCGCCGGTCACGCGCGGGTCGGCGGTCCGCGTGAGTTCGTTCATCAAGCGCTGATTCAGATCCCGCTGCACAGCGGCATAGCGGGTGTCGCCGGCGACGTTCCGGATCTCGCCCGGATCGTCGGCGAGGACGTACAATTCTTCGCGCGGCCGCTTTCCGAATTCGCGGTCGTAGTACGGCTTCCACTGCGGATTGTTGCGGGCGAGCACGAGCCACGCTTTCGCAGGGCCGGCGTCGGTGTCGAGATGCGTCGCGTAGGTGTCCTCGGTCAGTTCCTCCGCGGTCGGCGAATCGGTTTCCGTCAGGTTGTACGGATTGCCGAGCGGCCAACGGTCCGGCTCGAAGTTGAGGATGTAGAGGTAATCCTTCGTCTTGATCGCCCGTTGCGGATAGGGACGGTAGTCGTCCCGTGCGGCGGCGACGTGGCGTTCGCGGCCGGAGACGACCCACGTCCGTTGCGGGTCCACCTGCCCCTGCGCTTTGGATGTCAGCACCGGCCACAGGCTGCGGCCGGTCATCACGTCGGGGACGGCGACGCGGCCGATGTCGAGAAACGTCGGGGCGAGATCCATCAGGTTGACGAAGTCATCGACCACGCGACCGCCGGGGATGCCGGGACCGCGGACTGCGAGCGTCACACCGGTGCCGGATGTGTAGAGATTGCATTTCCCGTGCGGAAAGCCGGGTGCGCCGTGATCGCCGCTGATGACGACGACGGTGTTGTCGAGTTCGCCCTTCTCCTCGAGTTGCTTGAGCAGCACGCCGACGGCTGCGTCGAACGCCTGGATTTCTCCGAGGTAGTCGGCGAAGTCCTCGCGGATTTCGGGGACATCGGGGAACGACGGCGGCAGCTTCCCCTTGAGCGAATCCGGTTCGATGTCCCACAGGGCTTTGCCGGAGCCTTTGATCCATTTCCGATGCACGTTCGTCGGACCGTACCAAAAGCAGAACGGTTGCCCGTCCGGCCGTGCGGCGAGGAAGTCGGTGAAGTTGCGGCCCATCTCGGTCAGCAGTTCGCTCTTGGCCGCGTCCACCGCTTGTCCGCTGGCGACGGCCTTGGTGACTTCTTCGGAGAAGTTGTTGATGCGGTTTCCGGCCTTTTGATAGGCATGCTCCTGCTGGCCGTACGGCGCGTCGGCCGGTGTGCCGGGACTCCACACCTTGTACATTTTGCCGATGTGGTAGCCTCCGTCCTTGAGCAGCAGCGGAAACGCGGGAATCTTTGCGTCCCACACGGCCCCTTGCAGCACGGCGGCCCGGCCGGTGCGCCAGAAGTATTGCCCCGACAGCAACGAACTGCGGCACGGGGTACACGACGGCGCGGTGACGTGCGCGTTGCGGAACAGCACCCCTTCGCGGGCCACGCGGTCGATGTTCGGCGTCTGGATGACGTCGTTCGCCGTGCCGGGACCGTTCGCCTGAGCGTAGATGCTCGCAAAGCGGCCCCAGTCGTCGGCGAACGCGAACAAAATGTTCGGCCGCTTGGCCGGTTGGGCGGCATCGAGCGAGTTCGCACCGATGGCGCACCACGTCAGCAGCGCGATGATCGCAATCAGTCGGTTCATGGTGGTGGCCTCATTGAGAGCGTTTGGAAGTGATTACAAAACCAATCCTGGTTGTTGCTGTTGGTGGCAGACCATTGATCGGAATTCGAGTACGCCGAAGGCGTTCGATCACACAGCCCAGGGTCGCGAGTCGGCGAGCGCACCCTGGGAACATGGCGACCGCGGTCATTCGACCCTGAAGGGGTCGCATCACGGGTGGTGTCAGACGTTGATTAAACCCTTTCAGGGTAGGTGGTTCATTGCCGATCGGTTCCCAGGGTGCGCTCGCAGACTCGCGACCCTGGGCTGTGGGATGCAACGCCTTCGGCGTAAGGACTCGGTTGCAGTCAATCAGTTTCATCGCCGCGCGGTCCGGTCAAAGTTCATCGCGGCTTCAGTTGCACCGGCTTCCAACCGCCGTCGGCCAGTTTGCGGCACGTGGCGAGGGCCGCCGCATGGGCCGCGTCGCCGGCGCGGTTCTCGTTTTCCGCGGGGTCGGTCTGATGCTCGTACAACTCCTCGGCGACGATGTTTGTCGAGTCCTTGCGGTCCACCCAGCGCGTGTAGCGGTAGCGCTCGTTCCGCAGGGAATAGCCCATCAATTGCTGTCCGTCGTGACTTCGCGGGTACTGGCTGAACGCGGCCGTCTTCCACGGTTTGGTCGGTTCATCGAGCAGCGGGGCGAAGCTCGTCCCTTCGAGATGACCCGGCTTCGGCAAACCGGCGAGATCGCACAGCGACGGATAGATGTCGACGAACTCCACCAGCGCCGCGGTCGTTTTCCCGGCGGCTTTCTGACCGGGTGCGCTGACGATCAGCACGACGTTCGTGTCGTTCTCGACCGTGCTGTGCTTGCACCATTCGCCGTGTTCGCCGAGTTTCCAGCCGTGATCGCCCCACAGCACGATGATGGTTTTTTCGCGCAGCTTGAGTCGGTCCAGTTCGGCGAGCAGCTTGCCGATGTTCGTGTCGGTGTAACTCACGCAGGCGTAGTAGGCGTGCTTCAAGATGCGGGCCTGTTCGTCGTTGATCGACCCCGCTTGCGGGATGCCGTGATACGCGCGAATCTCACCGGAACTGGCGAGCGCGAACGGCGGCGAGCCGTGTGGATGGAACGGATTGGCCGCGAGCTTGATCGTCTGCGGGTCGTACAGATTCCAGTATTTCTTCGGCGCGATGAACGGCAGATGCGGCTTCAGAAACCCGACGGCGAGGAAGAACGGCTTCTCGTCAGCCGCCAGCGTGCGCATGCGGTCGATCGCCAGTTCGGCCAGATGCCCGTCGCCATAGGCGTTGTCGGCCACGTCGGCCCCCTCGTACGCCGGGCCGCGGGCCGCTTTCTGATCGACCTTCTTCTTGCCCGTTTTGGCTTTGGCGGCCGCTTGACGCTGCTGAATGATCGCGACGTTCTCCGGTTCCAGCCAGCCGGGCCGCTTGGGGAACACGGTCGGTTCGCTCCAGGACGGCTCGTCGTCATAACCGCCATGATAGAGCTTGCCGAAGGCGGCGGTCGTATACCCGTGCTGCTTGAACTGCTGCGGCAACGTCACGACGTCGGGCACGTGGGACCGGAAGTGCGTGACGAGGTCGTAGACCTTCGTCGAATCGGGCCGCAGTCCGGTCAGCAGGCTGGTGCGCGACGGCGAACAGACCGCCTGCTGGCAGTAGGCCCGCTGGATCAGCGTCCCGCGGGCCGCGAGGGCGTCGATGTTCGGACTCTGAATATGCTTCGCGCCGTAACAGGCCAATTCGGGCCGCAGGTCGTCCACGGCGATGAACAGCACATTGGGCTGTTCGGCGGCGAGTACGGGGCGAAGAATCGAGAGGGCGGCCAAGACGGCGACGAACCAGCGCATGATGTGTCTCCACGACGGGTGCGAACGTGGAGACACTCTACCGGGGCGCGGTCGTTCTGTGCAAACCGCATCGGCGCGCACGCACAGCCGTGGTCGGGAGCTGACGGAGTTCGCTGGTCCGGGCGATCTCCGCGCGCTGCCGCCCGCGGCTGTGGTGTGGGCCGTCGGTCTCAGGGGGCTGCGTGACGGATCAGTACGTCGGCAGCGAGTTGATCGGCGCGAGGGCCGTGGTGGTGTAGGTGGTGCCGGGCATGCCCGGGGCGGCGGCCATCATCGAGCCATCGCCCACGAAGGCGGTGGAGCCGTAGCCCTGGTTGTAGGCGCCGCCGCCGGGCGGATAGTACGCCGGGCCGCCCTGGCCGCACGGAGAGCAGGCGCCGCCACCGCCGCGATAGCCGCCCATGCCGCAGCAGCAGCCGATCGCGGACGTGGCCACCATCAGGCCCGCCAGGATGAATGCACAACGCTTCGCCATGATCTTACCCTTTGAGTCGAATTGTGTCCGAGTGGAACGCTGTCGATGGGAGCAGCCGACGGGCCCACGACCGGAATGGGAGACAAACCGGCCGATTCGCGAACTGGTCCGCGCTGGTGCGGCGGTCATATAGCGAATCCTGCCGAAGTCTGAGAAGAGGAATTCGGCGGAAAATGGCCGCCCCGGCCGATTTTTCCTCAAGTTCGCTCGGCAACGCAGCGAAATGCCGCGATTCGATGAGCCATCACAGCCCGGAGCGCCAGCGACGGCGGCTTTCCTTCTCGATCAATAGTGGACTCCGTCGCTGGCGCTCCGGGCTGTGATGGGGGTGACATTCCCATCGTGCGGATTGCGCCGGCTGTGCCGCGGTCACCGCCGGGTCGCTTTTCCGCCACGGGGCCAATTTGTGAGCTAGGTTCCCAATAAGTGTTGCCGTGTCCTTGGAGACCGGCGATGCCTTGAGAATGTCTCCCCCGTTCCAACTGTGTTCCAGGGAGTGGTTGAACAAGATGGCTGCACCGAATATGCCCTCCATGCGCTCCGGACGTGGAGTCGCCTCCGAGATGGACTTCGAGTCGCTGAAGCGGCTCATTCACGGCAAACTCGTCGAGAAGCTCGACCTGTCCCGGCTGGGGGATCTCGAAGGGGATACGCTCCGCCGCGAGATCCGGCTGGTCGTCGAGCACCTGTGCGACACCGAAAACCCGCTGCTCAACCGCTCGGAGCGCGAGCGGCTGATTGAAGAAGTGCTGGACGAGACGTTCGGCTTCGGTCCGCTCGAAATCCTGCTCAAAGAGCCGGGCATCGCGGACATCATGATCAACGGCCCCAAGAACGTGTTCGTCGAAAAGGGGGGCCGGATCTACAAGCACGAGGTCACGTTCCGCGACAATCAGCACCTCTTGCAGATTCTCGACCGGATCGTCTCGCGCGTCGGCCGCCGGGTCGATGAAACCACGCCGATGGTCGACGCCCGCCTGCCGGACGGCTCGCGTCTGAATGCCATCATTCCGCCGTTGGCGCTCGATGGGCCCTCGCTCACGATTCGCCGGTTCGGCTCGAAACCGTTGGGTCTCGAAGACCTCCTGAAATTCGGCGCGTTCACGCCCGAGATGGCGCTGCTGCTGGAAGGGGCGATCAAGGCCCGGTTGAACATTGTCATCTCGGGGGGCACCGGCTCCGGAAAAACGACGCTGCTGAACACGCTGTCGAGCTTCATTCAGTCCGATCAGCGCGTGATCACCATCGAAGACGCCGCCGAATTGCAGCTCCAGCAGGAACACGTCCTGCGGCTGGAAACCCGGCCGGCGAACATCGAAGGCAAGGGCCGGGTGTCGGCGACAGACCTGGTGAAGAACGCCCTGCGGATGCGGCCCGACCGCGTGATCATCGGCGAATGCCGCGGCGCCGAGGCGCTCGACATGCTGCAGGCGATGAACACCGGCCACGAAGGGTCGATGACCACGATTCACGCCAACACCCCGCGCGACGCCGTGTCGCGGCTCGAAACCATGATCTCGATGGGCGGCTTCGACATTCCGATGAAGGCCCTGCGAACGCAGTTCGCGGCGGCCGTCGACCTGATCGTTCAGGTGCAGCGGTTGCAGGGCGGGCCGCGCAAGATGACGTACGTCACCGAAGTGGTGGGCATGGAGCAGGAAACCGTGGTGATGCAGGACATCTTCCGGTTCATCCAGGACGGCGTCGACGAGACCGGCAAAGCCCTGGGGCATTTCGAGGCGATGGGCGTCCGGCCCAGTTTCATGTCGCGGCTGGAATCGGCCGGCGTGAAGCTCCCCGGCAACCTGTTCGGCGCGCGAACATTGGGACGGTAACGAACAGACGGCGCCTGTGTAACCAGTGAGACGACAGGACGTGAATCATGGATCTGGTCTGGATGGTGTCGATTGCGGCGTTCCTGGGCGCGGGCGCTCTCGGAGCGGCGGCGTTCAGCCTCACGAAGAGTTTCAACGCCACGCGCGCCGAAGACCGGCTCGACGTGCTGGCCGGCCTGAAAGCGGCCGAATCGGATTCCCGGAGCCTCATGAAGGAGGACATGGTCAACCTCGGCAAGGGGGTGATGAAGGGCCTCTTTGGGCACTTGTCCTCGCGGTTCGGCAAATGGAACCTGTTCTTCGAGCAGGCCGATTCCCCCGTGTCGTTCGAGACGTTCCTGCTGATGACCGCGGGGATGTCGTTCCTCGGCGTCGGCGCGGCGGTGATCGGTCATGCGCCGATTCCGCTGTATCCGGTGTGCGGGTTGATTACGGCCTCGTTTCCGCTGATGTGGCTGTCGATGCGCCGCAAATCGCGGTTCAAGTCATTTGCCAAGCAGATGCCCGACGCGCTGGAGCTGATCGCCCGCGCGCTCAGGTCCGGCCACAGCCTGAACTCGGGGCTGCACGTCGTGGTCGAGGAAATGCCCGACCCGGTGTCGCACGAGTTCAATCTGGCGTTCGAGCAGCAGAACCTGGGCATTCCCATCGAGCAGTCGCTCAAAAACATGCTCAAGCGGATGCCCAACCTGGACCTCAAGTTCTTCGTGACCGCGGTCGCCATCCAGCGGCAGGCGGGCGGCGATCTCGCGGAAATCCTCGACAAGATCGGCTACGTCATTCGCGAACGGTTCAAGATTCTCGGCATGATCCAGGCGCTGACCGGCGAAGGCCGGCTGAGCGGCACCGTGCTGATGGCGATGCCCATCGCGATCTTCTTCGCCGTGTATTACCTCAATCCCGACTACGTGATGCTGCTGTTCACAACTCCGCTCGGCAAGAAGATGATCGCCGGCGGCATCGTCCTGCAGATCTTCGGCGCGATCTGCATCAAGAAGATTATCGACATCAAAGTGTGAGAAGAGAGGGAGCAGCGAATAGGGAATAGCGAGTAGCCTGACAGTCTTGAGTCACTCGCCACCTTGACCGCTTCTCTCTTGCTACTCGCTGTTCGCTATTCCCTAATCCCTGCCTTTCGGATTTCCCATGGACCTCACCACGCTTCTCCCCTGGGCCATGTTTGGCGGCATCACGTTCGGCGTGTGGGCGCTGATGACGATGTTCGGCGCGAAGGAGTCGCGGGTCACCGAACGGCTCGACGAAATCCGCAATCCCACGCTGCGCGACAAGCAGCGCAGCAAGAAGCAGGGCGTCGCGGCCATGATCGAGTCGGCCGCCCCGGCGCTGTCCAAGGCGCTGCAGCCCAAGACCGAACTCGAACAGAACGAATTGCGGATCCGGATGGCGACCGCCGGCTTCAACAACCCCGAAGCCCCGCAACTGTACCTGGCGATCAAGTTCTCCATGTTGATTCTCGGGGCGCTCGCCGGCGGCGGCTTCGGTTTGCTGATGTACGGGCCGACGCAGAACGGATTCACCGCCATCGCCCTCGCCGCCGGGGCGGGGTTCTATCTGCCCGAATTGGTCCTGAAGTTCGTCGTGTCGTCGCGCAAGCAGAAGATCTTCCTGGCGCTGCCCGACGCGCTCGACCTGCTGGTGGTCTGCGTGGAAGCCGGCCTCGGCCTCGACGCCGCACTCCGCCGCGTGACCGAGGAGATGGGGGACGCCACGGCCGCGCTGACGGGCGAGTTCAATCTGTGCCTGATGCAGTTGCAGATGGGTCGCCAGCGCCGCGAGGTGCTGCACGACCTCGGCGTGCGCACCGGCGTGGACGACGTGAAATCGCTGGTCGCGATTCTGATCCAGGCCGACAAGTTCGGCTCGTCGATCGCCCAGGCCTTGCGGGTGCAGTCCGACGCGATGCGGGTCAAACGCCGCCAGATCGCCGAGGAAAAGGCCCAAAAGACCGCGGTCCAGATGCTGTTCCCGCTGGTGCTGTTCATCTTCCCCGGCATCTTCGTGGTGCTGGTGGGTCCGGCCGCCATCCGCATGATCGACCAACTGCTCACCGAGAAGTAGTGGCGATCTGCCCTGGGCCTGCGCGCGGCGGGAATGTCACTCGCTTTGAACACACTGTCCGTCCGACAGGCAGCGGCGTTAAGAATCCGAAACGCTGGCGGCGGCGAACGGGCGATCTCATCGGACCGGCATGGCCGGTCGTGCGGTCAGGTGTTCACAGCGATTGACGCGATCACGTCAACCAATGCGGTTGCTCTGGTTCTGCCGTCACCCGGGGACGCCATCGGGGACTGACATCCCCACCATCCGGACTCCGCACATCGCTGTTTGTGCGATCATCGCGCAGTGCGAGCGATCATCTCCCGTGCCTCACGGTCTCCGAATCACAGGTCGTTTGGTAAATCTGCGTTGAGAAATGCGGGTGATAGCGACGTGTGGCAATCTGGCATCGCAATTGCGGAAGCGGTGTCCCGGACCGCGTCTCGCGAGCGAGATACCGGCCGCAAATCTTGAGACCCACGCACCAACAGGCCCGGACTGACGGGACGGTTCGCCATGAACGCGGGCCATGGCCTGCCGATCGCCGACGACGGCCTAGCCGGATACCCACCCTGATGAGCAACCCCCCGGATTGGATGACGGACTTTGCGGATGCAGTCGCCTCGCACCTTCACGCCGTCGAGGTATTGTCTCCGCTCGGTTGCCACCTCCACCGCAGTGTCGAGGCGTGGGAAGTGACCGTCTTTGCGTCAGCGACGGAAGTGATCGGCGGCAGCCGCGACGGGGAATCGCGGGCCTCCCGCTTCCACGTCGATGTGCTGGGCGTCTGCCAGTTGTTCGAAGAAGTGGACGGGGTGTCGTGGCAGACTCACCGGCTCGGCCAAGGGGACGACCTGGGCCCGCACATCGCCATCGAGGGCCGCGTGCAGGGCGAACCGGTCTGGTTGCGGATCCCCGCGACCGCGCCGAAGCCGTTCCCCGTCGGCCGGTTGGCGCACGCGAATACCCAGCAGTGGGAAGAGGTCTGGTAACCAGTGACCCGGACGCTTTGAGCGTCCGGGTCACTCGGTGCGATCACTGCTGAACGAGGCCGCGCACTCAGGGACCGGGCGGCGCTGGCCGACCTTCTGTCGCGGGCTGGGCGAAGACCTGCGTGTAATACCACCGGCCGTCGGCGTCGGCCGCGATGCCCACGCCGACCGCCGTGTACTTCGCATCGAGCATCGTCTCTTTGTGCCCCGGCGATTCCAGCCAGTCGGCGACGGCCTCTTGCGGATCGCGAGCCCCTTCCGCGCAAATCTCCCCGGCGGCGAGCGCCCGGTACTTCGCCTCCTTCATCCGCAGCGTAAACGTCCGGCCTTCCAATTCGTGCGAAATCTGTTTCAGCCGGGCCATGTGCTCCGACTGACCGCGGGCGACCTGCATCAGCACCGGATCGAATCGCACCGCCGGCGTGGAGATCTTCTTCCGTTCCGCGTTCGTCAATTCGATGAGCTTGGCTTCGTCGGCGGACAATCCCGCAGGTGGTGGTGAGGGTGAAGTGACGGAAGGCGTCGGTCCCCAAGTCGCCTGCAACGACCACTGAAACGACAGACTGAACTGAAAGCCTCGCCGCGATGGTTCAACGGGCACGCCGGTCTCGTTGAGCGCTGCGCCGATCTTCGCCCCGCCTTGCAGGGAGAGCGAACCGCCGGACGGGACCGGCTCGGCTCCCCACACCGGTACGACCAGCAACACGACGATGACCAGCGCTGTGCGCCGCATGTTGAAGCCTCGCATTCGACGAGGACGAAACGCCGATTCACATCGCGGACTACGGAGCCGTCGGCGGCGGCAGGGGCGCGGCTGGGACCGGAGCCGGCATCGGGGGATAGGCCATCGGCGGCATGGCCCCGCCGTTCGTCGACACCGGCGGCAATTTCACGCCGCGCAACACGGGAACCTTCGATTGAATGTTCTGCAGCCAGAAGTCGTCCACCGGCTGCCCGTCGGCCGAGATCAGCACCGTCGTCTCACCCGCTCCAAACCGCTCTTTAATCCGGTCGGTGGCGATGTCGCGGGCTTCGCTGCTGGAGAACCGCAACGCCTTCAATGGCACGACGGTGGTCTCGCTGTGCCGCGTGAGACGCTGGACTTTCATCACCACTTCCGGTGCGACGGCCGAGTCGTTCGCGCGAACGGTCAGTTCCCCTTCGGACGGTGTCTCGACGAGTTGCCGGATCTTGAGATCGTCCGCACCGCTGCGCGTCGCGAACACGATCAACGGTGCCGGGGTGTTCGGGAACGCCGAGTCTATCGGCGCTGCCGGAACTGATCCGGCGGGGGCAGCAATCTGTGCTGGTGCTTGAAATGCGACCGGTTGGACGATCAATCCGGGGACGGGAGCATCGCTCAATGGGCCGGGGGGCGGGGGGACGAACTGCGGCCTGGTTGGCCCGGGAGTCGGCATTTGCAGGGGCAAGCTCGACGGCGCTGGCAACGCGAGAATCACCGTTCCCGGTTTGTAGATCGAGGCGTAATAGTCGGGAATCATCCCGTCCATGGCGGAAACCACCACCAGCGACTGGTCGGTCAACCGCCTTGCCAGTTCGGCGGCGGGGATGCGGCGGCCATCGACCTCGAAGCCCTTCGCGGTTTTGTGATCGAGCGGGCTGCACATCATGACGCACACGTGCTTGCAGACGGTCACCGTGGCCGTTTTCGTTTCGGGTTTCTGCACGGTCACGGTAACCTCTTTCTGGACGCCGTTCTCTTCGACGAGCCGTGTCTCCTGGTAGGGCACCATGACGGTGTAGGCGCGCTGGATCGTCTCATAAACCGGTTTGGAGATTTGGGCGGTCAACGTCAGCGTGCCGTTGACTTCGACATGCACGATCTGTTGCGTGGGCTGCCCGTCCATGGCGCGTGCGACATCAACGGCGCAGGCCGCAGCGGCCATGGCGCAGAGCAGACAGGCTCGCAGAATCGACACGACGGTTCTCCTCGAAAGGGACGTTCAAGTGGGCGGCGGTACGGAATCGCACGGGGTGAACGCACCGATTCTGCCATGCCGCGGAACCGATTTCCAGCATGTGATCGGGCGGGATTCCGCGTTTGGTGCAGTTGTTGATTGAGGTTGGTCGCTCCCCTTCGAACCCGAAGGGTTCACAGAACGTAGCCGGGGGTCGCAGCGCAGCGGAGACCCCCGGAAAAGGTTGTCGAGGAACTGCATCCCGTCAGGGATGCCAGAGCCGATGAATCTGGCATCCCTGACGGGATGCTCGATGCGCGGAGGACGCTTTCCGGGGGTCTGCGCGAAACGCTCCGACCCCCGGCTACGTTCTGCGACCTCTTCGAGGTCAAGAATCACATCCGCGCGACGGACGCCTGCAACACGCCGAGCACGGTCGCCGATTGCAGATTGATCACTTTCAGCGCCTCCAGCGCCGCCTGCTGCCACAACTCCTGCTGGACCAGCCGGGCCGTTTCCACGGCCACGTTGACGGTCATCAGGTCGTCCAGCGCGGCGGTGGTGTTCTCCGACTGGCTGTCGAGGATCGCCGCGGCGGAGTCGAGCGTGTAGGCTTCATACGCGCCGATCCGCACCTGGGCCGACGTCGTCTCCGCGAACGCCTCGTCGATGATTTCGATCGCGGTCAGCGCGTCCCCTTCGGTGAGCGCGTTGTCCTGACCGCTCGCCAGCGAGGACAGCCGGCCCGTCGATCCGCCCAGTGCGGATGTGGTCAGATTGGCCAGCCCGAACCGCGAGACGTCGCTCGCATTCGCGCTCAGTTGGAACTGCAAGCCGGAGCCTTTGACCGTGAAGTCGGCGATCGCGCCGCTCGCCGCGGGGTCGATCTCCAAGGTGAGCGACACCTGCCCGGAGGCGACCGAGAACACGGTCCCGTCGGCGGTCACGCTCGTGCCGTTAATCGTGGCGACGGCGTCGCGGCCCGTGCCGGTTCCGGTCGTCGTGAACGTCCCGGCGGTGGGCGTGATCGTGAATTCCGCGTCCGAGCCATATTCGACGGTCGCAAAAGTGACTGTCGTGGCATTGACGCGGGTCGCCGTCACACCGGTGAGATACGAGACCGCATTGAAGGCGTCTTCAATGTCGTAAGTCGTCGCACCGCTCGACAGCTCGATGGTGGCCATCCCATCGGGGCCGTCCAATTCCAACGTGGTATCGGCCAGGATCACGCCGACGAAACTGCGGGCTCCCTGGAGGGCGGTGGTGGTGACGTTGACGCTGACCGTCACGTCGTCGGTGGTGGTCTTGCTGTGGACGTCGACGTCGCGGAGGTCGCTGGTGTCGACGCCGGACAGCCGGTAGCCCGATGTGCCGTCGAGCAGCCGGGTGCCGTTGAAGTCGGTCCGGGCCGTGCGGTCGATCGACGTCAGGATCGCATCGAGCTCGGCCTGCTTGTCGGCGACGTCCTGGGCGCTCAGTCCGCCGCCGGCGACTTCCAGGGCGAGCACGCGGGCGTCCGTCAACTGGGAGACGATGTCGCCGGCTGCGGCATCGGCGGTGGCCATCAGCGATTGGGCGCGGGTGACGTTGTTGGACGCGGCCGACATCGCATCGAGCTGCAACTGCAACCGGCCGGCGAACACCAGGCCCGACGGGTTGTCGGCAGCGCTGTTGATCTGCTTGAGCGTCGCCAGCCGCTGCGATGTCGCGGCGACGGCGTCGGTCGCGGCGTTCAGGCCGCGCAGCACCTGCAAATGGCCGGCCGTGAGCAGGCCGACGGCACCAATCCGCGACATGGCGGCGGCTCCCGGCCCGTCGGAAACGGGCGCGGCACCCCGGCCGGCGGCCCTCTGCCCGCCTGAAATCCGGTTCCCGGTCGGCCCCCCTCGCCACGAACCTCTGGAACTTTAGCTCGGATCGGGTGGAGGTCAAAGAATCCGTCGAGATTTCGCGACGAGGCGATACAGCCACTGCGATCCGCAGATCGCACAGTTAGCCGCGACCCGGAGGCTCTGCGCAGGGGAGCGCGGTGTGAAGCGCGCGACACGTCATGCGCGCTCCGCCCAGCGCTCCCCTGCGCAGAGCCTCCGGGTCGCGGCTAACGAATGACATCACCCCTCCAACCCCGTCGCGAACGCCTCCGCGGGGAGGTTCTGGCCCGTCAGCGACTTGAAGATCTGGCTGACGTACTCGGTGAAGACATCGGCCGGCTCGACAACCTTGCAGCTTCGTTCGCGGGCCTCCTGGCACAGCTTCGATTCGCCCGGCGGATCGGTCAGATCGACGAACGCCTGGCCGGGCTTGAGCAGCGACGGATTGATCGGCGTCTTCTTGGTCCCGTGATCGAGGTTTGTGACCGTCACGATCACGAGATCGACCAGCGTGTCGTACAGTTTGCCGATGGGCACGTACCGCGATTGCGTGGCGGCGGCGAGTTGCTGCGCTTCGGCGTCGTCCCCCGCACAGACGCTGACCAGCCCCTTGCGCTTGTGGATGCCGACCGCCAGCGCTTGCGCCAATCCGCCCGAGCCGAGGATCATCGCGTTGCGGCGGTCGAGCGGGTGAGAGTCTGTCGAATCCTTGGCGAGCTTCGCCTCCAGCACCTTGAGCGCCACGCGGCCGATGAGATTGTACCCCTGCCAGCCGTCCGGTTGCTTCAGCAACAGATCAGCATATTGAGCCTGCTTCGTGACGTCGTCCATCGTTTGCACGAGGCTCAGCAGTTTGCGGCCGTAAGCCGGCGTCGCGATCACGGCGGGCACCTTGAGGATGTCCAGCATCTTCCCCAACTGGTCGGTCGATTTGACGTCGAACGGCAGACAGCGGGTGTTCATGTCGAGGTGATCGAACGCCGCGTTGAGCACCTTGACGGTGGCCAGCTCCGTTTCGTTGAACCCGACGACGCCGATGAACCGCGTCTTCGGTCCGACCTGCCGCCAGCGATACAGGTTGTCGAGATCCCCCACCGATGGCTGTCCGGGGAAGGCTTCCATCCCCTTTTCGAGCGCGGCGTAAATCCACGGCGAACCGTATTTGCGGCCGAGCAGCGAGAACGTCAGCCCGCAGCGGCCGAGACCCAGCCCAACTACGGGCAACGCCCGCTTCTGACTGACGGCGGCGAGCAGCGGCCACGCGGCCTCCAGCGTCTGCGTGGGCCAGGTGAACTTGATGATGTCGGCCTTGGCCGCGACCGCCTCGTCGAAGATGGCTTCGATGTTCGACCCCAGCGGACGGTCGAGGCTGGTGTGGCTGATGACGCGCTGAACTTTGCCGAAGCGGGGAATCTTGTGGGCGGTCTCCAGGTCCAATTCGACGTAGGCCGGATTGGCGAGAATCGCCTGCCGCAACAGCATCAGCCGTTCGTCTTCGGTTCCTTTGAAGGCGCCGCCGTCGGCGTGCCTGCGGCACGAGACGAGGATCGGCTTCTTGGCCCCTTCGATGAGATCCTTCACGTCCGGCTCTTTGAGCAACCGGTCGAGACAGAGTTCGATGAGATCGCATTGCCCGGCGGCATTGAACAGATCGACCTTGGCCAGTTGCCGCGATTCCGGCGTGACGGAGATGCAGATCATGATCGGCCCTTGTGCGTGAAAACGACCCCGTGCGAGATGATAGAAGATCGGACCCGACGAATGCCAATCCAGCAATGGCCGGCCGCGAGACGATCCAGCCGCGGGTATCTTAGCACAAGGAGGCCGCGCGACGGGATTTCCGGGCGATTTGTCGGGCGCCAGCCGAATCGGCGAGGATCGTCACGTTGGAATCCAGCCTTCGGGCTGTGTCTTCGGTAGGGGGTCAGTTTGATTGATACTAACCCGAAGCGTCAGCGAGGACGAGCGCTCGTGAGATGATCAAACTCCCTCTCGCGGAAGCCGGGGCGTTAGAGACGGCAGTTGCAAGTGGATGGCTCCATGTCCTCGCTAACGCTTCGGGTTAGTATTCCGCAAAGATGGACGTGGTCCTACAGCCGGCCGCTGAGCACCGCCTGCTCATCGAGACGTCGATAGCAGGAGCGGCTCCACCCCTGGCCAAACCAGGAGAGGCGATTGAAGACCGGCTTCAGCGGCCGCTTGAACGAGTTGGGCACCAGATCCTTCCAGGCTCTCGGCCGCGGTTGGGAGACATCACCGCTGTTGCCGGTCCACATCGGGCGGTAGTCACTCTGCAGCGGCGGCGTCGCAAAGATTTCCTTCCGGTCGGTGCGCCGGGCGATGGTCAGAATGTAGGTCGGGCGGCGGTTGCACAGTTCGACGCGGGCCCCCATGGCCTGGGGGTCGGCGACTCGATACCAGCGTCCGTGAGGCACGACTTCGGTCATCAGCACGCCGACAATCTGAAATCCATTCGCTGCCGAGAACATGCGAAAGATCAGTTCGGGACTGAATTGCCAGAACCCATGTCCCACGAAGTTGTTGGCAATGTTGACCTGCAGGAAGTGCCCGCCCACCTCCACCATTTCCATGCAGTTCTTGAAGGCCTGCGGAATGTTGAAGACGTGTTCGATGGTCCCGCCGTCGTAGACGACCGAATGGCGTTCGCGCCAGTCCGCGGGAATCGGCTGGTTCATGTCGTGCAGTCGCGTGGCGTGCTCGTACGGCGAGTAATCGACCGAAACAATCTCCCGGGCGCCGAGCAGTTCCAGAAATCGCTCGCTGTACTGATCCTCGCGCAAGAAGGCGTCGGCGTCGAGTGTGATGCCCTGTGCGGCGAAGACGCTCCGCAATACGTCGGCATCGGGCCAGAACGATTGCCGGCCGATCATGGCCGTTCTCGCGAAATCGACGCCGAGCGATTTTGCCGCGCTCAGGAACATGGCTGCAGAATTGTCGAGACCCACGATGCCTCTCCTGTAAGAGACGACTCCGACTGTTTCCAGACGATTCGCTCGACTGCACGTCGATGGCGGGCCCACCCTCAAGTTACCAGACTCCCTTCTTCCGAAAAAGACCCTACAATCGTTATTGCTGTCTGGGAACTGTCGTGGGGCGTTGCCGGTCGTGCGAAGACCGCCGGGTCGATGCGAGCCGCGGCGCGCCGCCCGCCGATGACACCCCGGTGCCCCCTGCACACTTACGGACCTCCATGATTCATTGCGAGCGGCTGACGAAGCGGTTTTCCGATCTGCGGCTGGAGCACGGCTTCACCGCGCTCGATCGCGTGAGTTTTTCCGTGCAGCCGGGGGAGATTTTCGGATTGCTCGGTCCGAACGGGGCCGGCAAGACGACCTGCCTGCGGATTCTGAGCACGGTCCTGCGGCCGACGTCGGGGACGGCGCTGATCGCCGGATACGACGTCGCCACGCAGCCGGCGGAAGTCCGGGCCCGCATCGGGTTCATGTCGAACAACACCGGCATCTACGACCGGATGACCGCCTACGAAATGGTCGAGCATTTCGGCCGGCTGTACGGCATCCCCGAAGCTCAGTTGAAGGACCGCATCGAACACCTCTTCGAGCGACTGGAGATGCGGGACATCCGCGACATCCTGGGGTCGAAGATGTCGACCGGCATGAAGCAGAAAGTATCGATCGCGCGGACCGTCGTCCACGATCCGCCGGTGCTGATCTTCGACGAGCCGACGTCCGGCCTGGACGTGCTGGTGGCCCGCAAAGTCGTGGACGAGATTCGCAAGCTGCGAGATCAGGGGAAGTGCATCATCTACTCGACGCACATCATGCGCGAGGTCGAGAAGCTGTGCCACCGGATCGCGATCATCTATAAAGGCCGGATTCTCGCCATCGGCTCGCGCAAGGAGTTGGAAGAGCAGTACGGACAGCCGGACATGGAAGCGCTGTTCTTTGAGTTGATCGATCGACATGAAGAGTTGGAAGATCGCGAAACCGCAAGCGTTGCCGGAGATCGCGTGTGATGATGGTGCTTTTCCGTTTTCGCTTGACTCCCTCTCCCGGCGCTTCGCTGGGAGAGGGCCGGGGTGAGGGTGCTTCTGTCTTTGGTTTCCCGGCAAGAAAGAGCAAAAGGCCAAAGGCACCCTCACCCAAACCCTCTCCCACCGAAGCGGCGGGAGAGGGGACAAAGCCGCCGGACATCGCGCGGGATGATGAATGACTTCTGACCTGATGCCTGACACCTGAGACCTGACCCCTACTCATGAACTGGCGCAACGTCGGCTTGATCTTTCGCCGCGAGGTCATCGATCAGCTCCGCGATCGGCGGACGCTGTTCATGATCGCCGTGTTGCCGCTGTTGCTGTATCCGGCCCTGGGGGTGGGGATGGTGCAGCTCACCGTGCTGTTCTCCGAGCAGCCGCGGACGGTGGTGATTCTGGGGGCGAAGGA
>JAWXBB010000285.1:0-2770 GCA_034439795.1 Planctomycetaceae bacterium
CATCGCCCCGCCGGAGATGATCGCCCCCCCCGCGAATGACCCGCCGGCGGCCGAACCTGCCGCGCCGCAACCGGTGTTTCGCCCCGACGATCCGCGGCAGCCGCACGATGATGCGAAGCTCGCGGAACTCGGCATTCGCGCGTTCGAGTCCAAGCGGCTGAAACTCTATACCGATCTCGAACCCGATCTGGCCCGGCCGTTGCCGGCGTCGGTCGATCCGTTGTTCGACGCGCTCGCTGCGTACTTCGGCCCGTTGCCGCCGGCTCGCGATGGGTCCGACTTTCAGATGACGGGCTATCTCCTCAAGGACGAGCGGGTGTTCCGCGAGGCGGGGTTGATTCCACTGGACCTGCCGCCGTTCGATCACGGCCGGCATCGCGCGAACGAGTTCTGGCTGCGCGATCAACAGTACGACTATTACCGCCGGCATCTACTGCTGCACGAAGTGACGCACTGCGCGATGACGTACCTGCCGGACTCGCAGACCCCGGTCTGGTACATGGAGGGGATGGCCGAATACTTCGCCACGCACCGGACTGATGCCGAGGGCCAACTGATCTTCGGCATCATGCCTGCGTCGCCCGACGAGGTCGCCGGTTGGGGCCGGATCACGCTGATCCGGCAGGCGTTCGCCGACGGCCGCGCGAAGAACGTCGTCGATGTGTTCGCGCTCCATCCACTCGAATACAAAGACCCCGAGCCGTATGCGTGGTCGTGGGCGTTGTCGCACTTCCTGGCGACGCATCCGCGGTATCGGGAGCGGTTCCAGCAGTTGGGCCGCGAAGCCCGCGGGCCGCAGTTTGTGCGGCGACTGACCGAGTTGTACGCCGACGACGGCCGCGACCTCGCTACGGAATGGACGCTGTTCGTCATCAATCTGCAATACGGTTACGACGTCGCACGGGCCGCGATTGACTTCCAAGACGGACAACCCTTGACGGCGGACGAACTGCAGCGGACCGCATCCATCGCCGCCGACCGCGGCTGGCAATCGTCGGGCGTGCAACTGGAGAAGGGACGTGAATACACGGTGTCGGCGACGGGCCGGTTCACGCTCGCCGACCAACCGAAGCCGTGGATCAGCGAGCCGCAGGGGATTTCGATCCGGTATGCCGACGGCCATCCGTTGGGGCTATTGCTCGGCTGCCTCCGCGCAGAGGACGCAACCGTCGGCGAAACGATGCTCCGCGTGCTTCCGATCGGTAAGGAACGCACCTTCGTCGCGCCGGTCACGGGAACGCTGTACCTGCGGCTGAACGACTCGTGGAGCGAACTCGCCGACAACCGCGGTGAAGCGAAGGTGACGGTGTCGCGCGGCGAATGATCGGATTGGCAACCGTTAGCCGCGACCCGGAGGCTTTGCGCAGGGGAGCGCGTGGTGGAGCGCCCCTCACGAGTTGTGCGCTCCACCACGCGCTCCCCTCCGCGGACTTCGGGTCGCGGCTAACGGGTGTGGGGCGACGGTGTCGCCTCCCCGCATCGTGGGATACAATCGCGGGGACGGTCTCCGGCCGTGTTCACACCGCATTCATCCCGTGGAATCCGCACCAGGAAGTTGTTTCATGTCGCGCTGCCTGCTGGTCGGTCTGTGCCTCATCGTGCCGTCGTTCGTCGCCGCGGCCGACAAGCTGGAGCTTCAGAAGGGGGACCACATCTGCCTCGTCGGCAACACGCTCGCCGAGCGGATGCAGCACTTCGGCTGGCTGGAGACGCTGCTCGTCGCCCGCTTCCCCGAACACGACCTGACGTTCCGCAACCTCGGTTACAGCGCCGATGAAATCGACGGCTGGGAGAACTTCAACCACCGGCTGCGGTCGATGGACTTCGGATCGTTCGATCAATGGCTCGCCGGTTCGGCCCCGGTCCCGCAGGAGAAGAAGTTGTCGCCGCGCGACGACGGCAAGGTCCGCGCAAACCGCTTCGAGCTGACGAACACCAGGGCCGACGTGATCTTCGCGTTCTACGGCTACAACGAGTCGTTCGCCGGGGAACCGGGGCTGCCGAAATTCAAGGAGAACGTCGCGAAGTTCATCGAGCACGTCCGCAGCCAGAAGTACAACGGCAAGTCGGCCCCGCGGCTGGTGCTGTTCTCGCCCATCGCGCAGGAACTCCTCGATGACCCCAACCTGCCGGGCAAAGAGTCCGTCGCGGCGGCCAATGCGCGGATCAAGCTGTATGCCGAGGCGCTGCGCGAGGTCGCGAAAGCCACCAGCGTCGACTTTGTGGACCTCTTCGGAACCACCGACGAGCTGTTTCGCACCGGGAAAGTGATCATGCCCGGCGCTCGCGGAGTCACAATTGAACGGGGCGCTCCCGCCACGATCAACGGGATTCACCTCAACGCCAGCGGCGACTGGATCGTGGGAGAGATCATCGACGCGAGTCTGTTCCCCAATCAGAAGATTCCCAACCTTGAGCAACGGTCGACACAGCTTCGCAAAGCCGTCAACGACAAAAACTTCTACTGGTACAACCGCTACCGCGTGACCGACGGCTACTCGACCTACGGCGAACGCGCGTTTCTGAAGTTCGCCGAAGGGACCGGCGGCTACGGCGACGGGCTGTCGAATTACTCCGTCGGGCAGCGCGAGCTGGAAGTGCTCGACACGCTGACGGCGAACCGCGATCAACACGTCTGGGCCGTCGCCGCGGGGAAACCGGCCCCGGCGAAGGACGACAACCTGCCGTACTTTCTGGAGGTCATCAGCAACAAGCCGGGGACGTTGCCGGGCGGCAAGCACGAGTTCCTCGACGGCGAGGAGGCGATCTC
>JAWXBB010000286.1:0-7397 GCA_034439795.1 Planctomycetaceae bacterium
GATTGCGGCCCGCGAACAGACCGCGCCGCTGCTCGCTCAGTTGCTGGGCGGCCCGTCGTCAGCGCTGTCCCGCCAGACCGCGTTGCTGGAAGCCCTCGCCGATGTCGCCGCGGCCCGGCCCGACGGCGTCGGTCTCCCCGCCGTGTTGACCGCGCTCCAGGCGCAAACCGGCGATCGAAAAATCCGCTGGGCGGTGTTGCGCGGACTCGGTCAGGGATTAAACCGCCGCGTGCTGCCGTTGCGGACGGCGTTCAAGAACGATGCAACGAACGGGTCGCTCGTCACGCAATGGCTGGCCGAAGCCGTCAGCATCGCGGGCGATCCGAAAGCCCCGCCGGCGGACCGCGTCGCTGCATTGCAGATCTGCCGGTATGTCGATCCCCAAGTCTCGACCGGACCGCTGGTGGACATCGCCCTGAAAGATCCCGACACCGCCCTGCAATCGCTGGCGCTGGAGATGCTCGCCACGTCGCCGCAGCCGGAGTTCGCCGCGCCGCTGCTGACGCGATTTCCCGCCGCGCCGCCGGCGTGGCGACGGGGGGCGCTCGATGTTCTGTTGTCCAACGAAGGCCGCACCAAAGCGTTGTTGGACGCCGTCGAACGGGGCGACCTCAAGCCGGCGGAGATCGACCCGGCCCGCACGCAACGGCTCGTCGCACATCGCAACGCCGACATCAAGGCCCGCGCTCAGAAACTGCTCGCCGCGGCGACCGCCGAACGGTCCGCCGTGCTGAAGGATTACCAGCGGGCGTTGACCGTCAAGGCCGATCCGCACCGCGGCCGCGCACTCTTCGAGAAGCAGTGCGTGACCTGTCACCGCGTCGGCGACCGCGGCGTAAACATCGGCCCCGACATCGCCGACACCCGCACGAAAACCCCCGACGCGCTGCTGACGGCGATCCTCGATCCCAACCGGGCCGTCGACAACAACTCCTTCGGCTACGCCGTCATCACGCAGGACGGCAAAGCCTTCACCGGCATCATCACCGCGGAAACCTCGGCGTCCATTACGCTGCGGCAAGCGGAAGGGAAGGACCAGACCATCCTGCGCTCCGAAATCGAAGAGCTGCGCTCCACGGGCCTGTCGCTGATGCCCGTCGGCTTCGAGAAGAACATCACCGTCGAACAAATGGCCGACCTGATTTCGTTCCTCAAGAACTGGCGCTACCTCGACGGCAGCGTGCCGATTGAAGTGGGGCCGTGACGCTCTTTCCCCCCTCGCCCGGCGCTTCGCCGGGAGAGGGGTCGGGGGTGAGGGTGCCTTTGTCTTCTGTCTTCCGCTTCGCCGCGAATTGAAGAGAAAAGCCGAAGCACCCTCACCCTAACCCTCTCCCAGCGAAGCGCCGGGAGAGGGGACCAAGCGGCTACATCACCAGCATCGCGTCCCCATAGCTGAAAAACCGATACCGTTCCGCAATCGCCGCCTGATATGCGGTCCTCGTCAATTCATACCCCGCGAACGCGCTGACGAGCATCAGCAGCGTGGACTTCGGCAGGTGGAAGTTTGTCAGCAGCACGTCCACCGCCTGAAATTCGTACGGCGGATAGACGAACAGGCGCGATTCGCCCTGCCATCCGGTCCAACCGACGGAACCGACCGCGGTTTCCAACGTCCGCAGACTCGTCGTGCCGACCGAGACGATTCGACCGCCGTGCGCGCGGGTTTGTTGCAGCGTCGCCATCGTCTCGCCTGGGACTGCGCACGCTTCGGCGTGCATCGCGTGTTCGCGCAGGTTCTCGACGTTCACCGGGCGGAACGTCCCCAGGCCGACGTGCAGCGTGACGCGGGCCGTGTGAATGCCGCGGGCCGCGCACTCCGCCAGCAGTTCGGGCGTGAAGTGCAACCCGGCGGTGGGGGCCGCGACCGAGCCGGGCGTCGCGGCGTACACGGTCTGATAGCGCTCGCGATCGCCGGCCGCCTCCTGGCCATGACGGATATACGGCGGCAACGGCACGGTCCCGAACCGGTCGAGCAGCGCGAACGGGCCGCCAGCGTCATCGGGCTGCATCAACCAGACACCGCCGTCGTCGCGACCGGTGAGTTGCAGGACGAGCGTGATGGCGGGATCGTGCGGTGCCGGAATCGTGACGGACTCGCCGGCGCGCAGATGTCCGCGCGTCTGACCGATGACGCGCCAACGGCCGTCCGCCGTCACGCCGAGGAACAAACCCTCCCAGCGACCGCCGGTCTGCGTCCGAAATCCCTGCAACCGGGCGGGGACGACGCGGCTGTCGTTGAGGACCAGGCAATCGCCGGGTTGCAGCAGCTCCGGCAGATCGCGAACCTGCTGATGCCGCAGCGCACCCGACCGGCGATCGAGCACCAGCAACCGGGCCGCCGACCGGTCGGCGAGCGGTTCCTGGGCAATCAGTTCCGGGGGCAGCTCGTAATCGTAAGCCGACAGGCGGTCCAAAGCGGGCAACAAGATTTCCTCGGCGAAAAACCGCCCGGAATCGTAGACGGGACGGGGGATCGGAGGAAGGGACGGCCGATATTCCCCGATCGGCGTTCAGTTCTTCGTAGGGTGTAGTCGAGGCTCTGCGAGGCTCGCCCCGTAGGAGTCCAGCCTTTAGGCTGTGCCTTTCTCTTCGCTCAGAAAGACAAAGAGCAGCCTAAAGGCTGGACTCCAACGAAGAGGGTGAGCCTCGAAGACTCGACTACACCCTACAAACTCTGACAGCGGTATTCGCGTGCCTCCGACCCGCATCGCCTTCTGCATCACCGAGTTAGACGTCGGCGGGGCGGAAAAGACGCTGGTGCATCTGGTCCGGCATCTGGACCGGGCCGAGTGGGAGCCGCGGGTCTATTGCCTCGGCCCGTGGGCGCCGCAGGTGGCCGTCCTGCAGGACGACGGCGTACTGGTGCAGTGCTTCGACGCCATCCATCTGTGGGACACCCCCCGCGTGCTGTGGCAGTTGCGGGGGGCACTCGCCGAGTTTCAGCCGGCGATTCTGCAGTCGTTCCTGTTCCACGCCAACATTCTGGGCCGGCTTGCCGGCGCATGGGCCGGGGTGCCGCATCGGCTATCGGGCATCCGGGTCGCCGAACGCCGCAGTGCGGTGTACGGAGTGGTGGACTTCTGCACCAACTTTCTCGTCGAGAAAACGTCTGCGTCAGCCGCGGGGTCGCCGATTTTTGTGAGCAGGTGGTCGGACTGCCGCCGCAGAAGACGGTTGTGATTCCGAACGGTGTCGAACTGTCCACGTTCGCCCACGCGACGCCGGTCCGGTGGAGCGACATCGGCCTGCCGGACGACGCCGCGGTCTGGCTGACGATCGCCCGCCTGGAGCCGCAGAAGGGGCTGACAGACCTGTTGGACGCGGCGGCACTCGTCCATCGCAGTCACCCCGAAACATGGTTTGTGATCGTCGGCGACGGCCCGGATCGCGTCGCCCTGGAAGAGCGGACGAGGACGCAACCGGGCGGCGAGCGGATTCGCTTCCTCGGCCGTCGCGACGATGTGCCGCAGTTGCTGCAGGGGGCGACCGGGCTGGTGCTGTCTTCCCGGTGGGAGGGGATGCCCAACGTCGTGCTGGAAGCGATGGCCGCGGGCAAACCGGTGATCGCCACCGAGGTCGAAGGGATCGCCGAGTTGATCGCGGAAGGTGAAACCGGGCTGCGAGTTCCGGTGTCCAATCCGGTCGCATTGGGAGCCGCATTGGAGCATCTCAGTAGCGCACCAGACCTCGCGGCGTCCCTGGGACGACGAGCGCAACAGATTGTCTCAGAATCCTTTACGACCGACGCGATGACGGCGAAATACGTCGCTTTGTATCGCGAACTCTTGTCCGCATCGCCCGCCGAAGCGTCGTGATCGGTCGATTCCAAAAATTTGGAAAATTCTCCAATCCGATGCGGCACAAGCAGCTAGGGTGCGGTGTCGACCCCGTTCCCGACTGGTACGCGGATCAAGTTGCTTGAATCGGGGTTTGACGTTGGTACATTTGGGCCGCAGTGGGGACACGTGGGGGAAAGTGGTGGGCCATGCCGCTGACGGGGACATACCTGCGAACTCTCGACGACAAGCGGCGGCTCGCTGTTCCCAAACGGCTCCGCGACGACTTCGGCGAGGCGGAATTGCGGCATCTGTTTGTCGCGCCGGGGACCGACCGGTCACTGGTGCTGTACTCGCCGGGGGCGTTCGAATCGCTGGCTCAGAAGTTGGGCGATAAAGCCAGTCATCAGAACTACTTGCGGATGTTTTACTCGTCGGCGGAACGGGTCGATTTGGACAGTCAGGGCCGCATCCGGATTCCCGATCGGCTCGCCGAACACGCTCATCTGGGACACGACGCCTATCTGTTGGGGGTCCAGGATCATGCCGAGCTGTGGGACAAGAGAAGCTGGGAAGAGTTTTCGACGAAGCTGAATTCGGAATTCGATCAACTCGCGCACGACGCCTTTCAGATTCCCTAGAGACTTGCAGGGGAAACACGCTGGCTCCGGTCGCGGCGGCAGCCGATGATCGGGGGTTGAGGAAATCCGCTGGCTTACCGGGCTACGCGGACGGGCCGGTCGGCAATGACGCCACCGGCGAGGAACCCACCACGGCAGTGGGACGGTTCTGGGTGATTCGCTCCTTCGGGCCTTGATGCTGAACGGAACGGAAGCCGTTCGAGACGAATGACTCTCGGTTCAGAGACCCGACCCGCCGGAACGCAAGTTCCGGCGGGTCGGGTCGTTTATGGACAGACCAAGAGGTCAGAACACCGCGAAGACGCAAAGGTCGCGAAGGAAGAGCAGTGCGGAGGGTGCTGGTCTGGCACTGCAAACATGGGTAAGAGCGCCACGCAACGCAGTTCACGAATTTGATTGGCTGGCTAAGATTTCATCCACAGATTTCACAGATTCCGCAGATTCAAGACAGGAACATTTGCCTTAGAAAGTTTCCTGTTGCCCTCCGTAGGACTTCAATCTGCGGAATCTGTGAAATCTGCGGATAGACGCCTTTGGCCTGCTATCAAATCTGTGACCAGCAGTGGGTGCCGAGGCTGAATCACACAGGCTTTTCCTTTGCGGGCTTTGCGCCTTTGCGTGAGGCCCTCTTCTCTTTTCTTCTCTGCTCTGCTGTCGACGATGCGGCCCGGCTTGACCCTCGATCTGGTCTTCCCAGAATTGCCGGTGGAAATTACAAGTCCGCTGGGCTGATGCGGCGGGAGATGCCGGTCGGTCACTTCTCCCGATTCCCATCCCGATCCTTCAGCACGTCCCTGTCACCGGCGCTCGCGCGGCCTGTGGTTGGTTGTTTCCCATGGTCTCGGCATCCCCAGCACCGCTGTCCGTTCATGTGCCGGTCATGGTGCGCGAGGTGCTGCGCGAGTTGGAACTCGCTGCGGGGCTGACGGTCGTCGATGGCACCGTCGGCGGCGGCGGGCATAGCCGCAAGATCTTGGAGGCCCTCGGACCGTCCGGGCGGTTGCTCGGATTGGATCGCGATCCGGAAATGCTCGATCGCGCGCGGGGATCACTCACCTTCGACAACGTCCGGCTCGTACACGGCAGCTATGCCGACCTCGACGCCGTGCTTGCTGACATCGCGTGGCCGCCGGTGGATCGCATCCTGGTCGATCTCGGGCTGTCGTCGGATCAGTTGGCGGCCGATCATCGCGGGTTCAGCTTTCATGCCCAGGGGATGCTCGATCTGCGGTTCGACACCCAGCAGGGTGAACCCGCGTGGCAATGGTTGCAGCGGATGTCGGAAACGGAACTCGCCGCGCTGTTCATCGACTACGGCGAAGAGCCGCATGCGAAAACGATCGCCGCGGCCATCGTCCGGCAACGGGCCACGCAGCCGATCCGCACGGCGACCGAGTTGGCGAAGCTGATCGAACAGGTCGTCAAGTCGCCCCAACGCGACCGGCATCCCGCGACGCGCGTGTTCCAGGCGCTGCGGATCGCGGTCAATCGGGAACTCGAACAACTCACGAAGGCGTTGGATGTGACGTTTCCCCGGTGCCTCGTGCCGGGGGGCCTGCTGGCGGTCATCACGTTCCATTCGCTGGAAGACCGGCTGGTGAAGGACGCCTTCCGTCGCAGCGACGTCTGGGAAAACCGGACGCCGAAGCCGATCGAGCCGTCCCCCACCGAAGTCCGCGTCAACCCTCGCAGCCGGTCGGCGAAATTGCGGATCGCCCGGCGACAGCCCTGATTCGGAAAGGCAGTTTTTAACCACGAAACACACGAAGAGTCACGAAAGTAAAGATGACAATGATGCAGTGCTCATCTTCATGAGCGACATGCGGAGTATCAGAGCCATCTCTGACAGAGATTTGCCAGGAATGGATTAGAGCCCATCCTTTTCGCGTCCTTTCGTGTGTTTCGTGGTTAAGCCTCCGCTGACTCTTCGCCCATCCGCAACGCGACAGTTTCAAGGATGAAACTCATGGCCCGTGAAACGAAATTCGGACTGCTGCTGGTGTGTGTGCTGACCGGCGTGTTCGGCGTGTTCGTCTACAAACGGCTGCACAAGCCGGCCGACCTGGTCGCCGGCACGGACAACGATCCCGCCGAGGTCGCGATGTCCGACGAGTATCCGACCGGCAAGCCGGAGGAGAAGCCGCAGCCGCCGGCGCAGGCACTCGATCTGCTGGCGATGCCGACGGCACTCGTGAAGCCGCAACCAGTTAAGAAGCCGACGCAAGACCCCGATCCGTTTGCGAAGGAACTGGTCATCGCGAAGGTCATCCCGGCGGCTAAGCCGCAAGCGGCGAGCAGGTTGTCGGTCGACCTCGATCAAGACGACTTCCTCAGCGTCCCGGCAACCGCGAAACCGTTGCCACAGACGACGTCGTCCGCGCCGACGACCGCCGCGCTGCCCGATCAAAATGAGCCGGACCCGTTCGCCGCTGAAGCCGTGCGTGCGGAGCCGGTGCGCGCCGTCCCCGTGAAAACATTCGCCCCCGCTGAGACCGCCGCGTCGGAGACGCCGTTCGATCCGTTTGCGGCCGAGCCGGTGACGAAAGTGGAAACGCCCGCGAAGGCCGTCGAGATTCCCGTCGCAAAGCCGCAAGCGGTGGAGGCCGATCCATTCGCCCAAGATCCGCCTGCGGTTGAGCCAGTGACGGTGTCCTCGCGCTCTGCCGCTGTTGTTGCGGAGCCGGTGACCGACGCACGCACGTTTGAGCCGGAGCCGATCCCGGTCGCGAAACCGTTGCCGACGTTGTCCAAACCGGTCGCGGAGCCGTTCGATGATCCGTTCGCCGCCCCTTCCACAACATCCAAAGCTGCCGCTCCGGTCGCTCGACCCGTTGTGAACCAGCCACCGGTGATTCTAGAGTTTCCTGAGACGAAAACGGCATCGAGCAACGCTCGCGAATTTCCAACCGATCCGTTGGACACCTTCCCGCCCGTGAACATTGTCATCCCCCCGAAGAAGCCCGCGCCGCTCGCGCGCCAA
>JAWXBB010000287.1:0-6337 GCA_034439795.1 Planctomycetaceae bacterium
GCTCAAGCAGCTCAATGAAATCTCGCTCAGCACCAGTCGCAACCGCAGCAAACCTTTTTGTCGTCGAATGTCGGCGGAAGCGCACGCCATCGCCGGTCAACTCGACAAGGCCCTCGGCGAAATCGACCAGCTCACCAAAGTCGGAGCCGAGTTGCCGTTCTACCGCGTGGGTCCGTGGGTGGAAGTCTTCTGGCAAGCTCATGCCGCCGGGGATGTGGCGCGGTCGGCGACGGCGCTCGACAACGCCCTCGCGGACACGGCGAAGCTGCCGAAGCGGGGCCGCGACCAGATGGACGTGGCGACTCGGCTGGCCGCCGCGTTGGTGGTTGCCGGCCGCGATGCCGAAGCGCGAACGCTGATCGAAGCCCATCAGGCGAACGACCTCGACGGCGCAGTCTCGTTCTGGCTGATGTGGATCGCCGCCGACCGCGATCTCAAAAACCCCGAAGCACTGATTGCGACCCAGCCGGTTGTGCCGCGGCAATTCCCCCAGGCGGCGGCGACCTCGGCGGTGGTGACGTTGCGCGGCGAGCCGGATCTGGCCCGCAAGTTCGCGCTCGGCTGGTCCGATCTCGACGCGAAAGCTGAGGCGGTTTCCGCGTGGGCCGAAGCCTTGATGTGGAGCCAGCCCCCGGCGCAGGCCGCGAGCGCGATTTCCTCCGGCCTGACCGACCTACCGCCGGCTGTGGTTGCGCTGGTGCTGGCGCGCTCCGCGCGGGCCGCCGCCGCTGTTGGGGATGACGCCGTCGCCAAGCAGTTGCTGACTCGGGCGCAGTCCACGTTGGAAGAGGTCAAACTGCCGGAGAACTATCTCATTCCGGCCCGTGGTGCCCTCATTAAGACTCGGCCGCAGTTCGACGACACCCTCCGCCGAGCCGCCAGCGCGGCGGCGGAAATCGCGGTGGCCCCCGCGTCGCTGGGGCACGATCGGCAAGCGGCCCTCGACGCCGCGCTGCAATACGCCCGCGGGCTGGGTCCATCGTCGCCGGCGATCGGCAGCCTCGTCGCCGCGGCCGATCAGATGGGCCCGACGGAGTTGCGCAACACCATCAAGCAGGAACTCAAACTGAAGAACGACGATTTTGCCCGGCAGGCGGTCGGGGTGTATCGTCGGCACCTCGCCGATCTGGATGAGGCCGCCAAGCAGCGGTTTGCGGTGCAGTCCACCATCATGACCCGCGCGGCCCGGCTGGAACTCGGCGAGCAGACGTGGCTGGTCGCGAGTTCCCGGGCCATTGATGCCGACGTGAATCTGCAAGAGGGCTACCTGGGCACGGAATTCGCCGGCTGGCTGATGGAAGCCTTCCGCGAATCCAAGCAACCCGATCTGCAGAAGGCGGTCCTCGCGGCGATCGGCGGCAAAACGCCGGCGCGGCCGGTTCCGGCCGTGTATCGCGAACTGATCGCTGCCGGTCAGTTCGATAAGGCGTGGGGAGCGCTCGCGCAGCAGGGAGTCCGAGCCGACATGCAGGAGGCTTTGGTCCTGGAGGCCGCCGTCACACTGGCCGCAAAAGAGCCTTTGTCCGGGGCGTGGTCGATGCTCGCGCCGGTGCCGAACGTGTTGCGGGAACCGGCCTTGGAGGGCATCGCCCTCATCGCTGCCCGCAACGGCCGTGGAGGCGAAGTCGCCAAACACATTCCGAACGTGAGTCAGGCGACGGAGATCGTGGCCATGAACCGGGGGCTGGTGGCTGGCCTGGCCGACGTGGCTGCCTCGAAATAATTCCGTCCAGCGGTCGTCCCGGACAGACCACCCGACAAACCCAGGCTTCCCCTGTTGGCGGGGCCGATATAAAATCGCAGGAGCTTGCCGGCTTCCCAGTCCGCTGGGGCCGACGATCGGTCTGAATCAAAAAGGAGTCGGAAGTGCCTGCATGCAGGATGTTCGCCGCGGCCGCCATGGTCGGGATGTTATTGACGACCGGGGCTGAGGCGGAGGAGCCGCGGATTTCGATCGGCGTGGCCAGCGCTCAACGGCTGCGCGACGACCTCAAATACCTGGTCGATATGGCCCCGGCTCCGCTCAACAAGTGGAAGGGGCTGGAAGCGACCCTCGAGGCTTTCGAGCAGGGGGTGAATCTGGACGCGCCGCTGCGGGTCGATCTCATCTTCGCCGGACAAGGTCTCAAGTTCAACGCGGCGATCCCCATTAAAAAGTGGGAGGGCCGAGACAGTTTCCTCGACAACGTTGCGGCTTTCGGCTTCAACGTCGGCAAACCGAATGCCGCGGGTCTCATTGAGGTCAAACAACAAGCCCTTCGCGGTAAAAAGGGAGCCGCAGCCGCACCGCCGGCGAAGCCGTTCTTCTTGCGGCATCTGACCGGCCCCAAATATGGCGTCTTGAGTTCTGACGCGGCCAACATTCCCGCGAACCTGCCGGACCCGTCCATTGCGCTCAAGGACTGGCTGGTTGCGCCGGTCGACATCGCCGCCCAACTGAAGAACGACGCGGCCGGACTCAAGGGGCGACAGGCCAGCTTCTCCCAGATGCGGAAGGAGCTCGAAGCCGCGATTGAGTTCAACCGGACCGAGCCCGAGGCGAACGTCGAGCTGCGGAAGCTGGCGCTCAAGCAGAACCTCAATGAAGCCGAGCGGTTCCTCGTCGAATCCGAGAACCTCTCCGTGACGTGGGTCACCGATCCCGCAAACAAAGCCGCCCACGGCGACTTGGCGCTCAGCGCGCTCCCCGGCACGTCTCTGCACGAGAGCATCCAACTCCTCTGCGAGAAGCCCAGCGCGTTCGCCAACGTGCAGTTCCATCCCAAGCCCGCGCTGCAGGTTCGCGTCAACTTTCCGATCGACGACCTCCGCGGCGGTCATGCGAAGGAACTGTATCCGAAGCTGCTGCCCGTGGTGCTCGCCGACATCGACGCCCGCCCGGCGCTCAACGACGCCGGCAAGGCCGCCGGCAAGACGGCCATGACGGTCCTGTTCGAGATGCTCACCGATTCGCTGTCCCTCAAACTCCTCGACACCATCGTCGATTTCCATGCTACCGCGGACGGCAAGCACGGCTTGATCTGCGGCATCCGCACCGCCGACGGCACCAAGGCCACCGCCGCGTTCGAGCAGTTCCCCGGCATCCGCGAAGACGGCTGGAAGTTCCAGAAGGACGTTGCCGAACACGGCGGCGTCACCATTCACGCCCTCGTCGTCGCTCCGCACCGCATGGAGGAATTCCGCGCGATCTGCGGCGACGACCCGACCGTGCTGATCGGCGTCTCGAAGGACATCGTCTGGGGCGCGGCGGGGACAGACGCGATGATGAAGCTCAAGACGGCCATCGACCAGGCCGCCGCGCCGCTGCCGGAGAAGGCCGACCCGGTGTTCGCCAGCCTCGAGATGCGGATCGCACCGTGGATCGAGCTGCTCGACGTCATCCGCAGCAAGGAACCCAAGCCGGCCGCCGGCGACAAGACCGCCGCCGAGGACCAACGCCAGCGGACCAAGCTCCGCAAGGCGACGAAGCAGGCCTTCGAGCCGGCCGACGACGTGCTCCAGGCCACGCTCCGCCGCGAAGAGGACGGCGTCAAAGGGGACATGAAGGCCGGTCTGGGCATTCAGCGGTTCATCGGTACCGTCATCGGGTTCATCCACGACGAGTACTTCGAGTAGTCCGAATGGCGTCGGGTGGCCGGGGATGGAGCCGCTTCGGCGAAGCCCCGGTCAACTCCGGCCCCCTCGCCCCCGTCTTCGGGGGAGAGGGGGCCGGGTGAGGGGGCGATCGCTTCTCAGCGCGTCGGTTCACGGAGTTTGTCATCGGGGGTCGTCTGGAGCACTCGGCCCCCTCACCCTATCCCTCTCCCCCGAAGACGGGGGAGAGGGGACCGAACCGAAGACAATCCAGAATCGAGACGCACACTCGGTCTACTGAAACCGCTTCAGCGAATACGGCCCCGGATTGATGTGCGGCGGACGGCCGGAGACCAGTTCGCCAATCAGCCGGCCCGTGCCGGGCGCCATGCTGATGCCCACCATGTTGTGTCCGGCGGCGAGCCACACGTTCTCGGCGACGGGGGCCCGGTCGATGATCGGCAGGCTGTCCCACGTCATCGGCCGCCAGCCGGTCCAGCGCTCGACGACCGGCTCCGCGGTCGGCTCGTGCAGATACGGCGTCGCGCCGCGGGTCAGCAGCTCCAGCCGCTGCGGCGAGATGGTGTCGTCGTACCCGGCGAACTCCATGATCGAGCCGAGTCGATAGCCGGACTGCATCGGCGTCACCGCCACGCGATGCTCGGGGAAGATCAGCGGGATCGCCGGACACCGCAGCGGCCGGGCCATCGTGATCGAATACCCTTTGCCGGGCTGGATGGGGATGCGGCAACCCAGATGCTCTGACAGCAAGGGCGTCAGCGCCCCGGTCGCAACGACGACGGCGTCCGCGGCGATCGGTCCCTGGCTCGTCAGCACGTTCGACACCTGTCCGTCCATGCGGTCGAAGCCGCGGAACTCGCACTGCTCGCGGAACGTCGCCCCCCGCGATTCGAGCAGCGTCCGCCACGACGACATCAGTTTGTCGGGTCGCAGGTGAGCGTCGTGATCGTAGTACCAACCGCCGGCGAGGCCCGGCTTGAGGGCCGGTTCCAGTTCGCAGACCGCGTCGCCATCGAGCCGCTGAGCGGGGGCATGAAACGTCTCGGCGAGCAACCGGTTCGTCGCCGCGTACGCCTCGAACGGGGCTTTCGTCCGGTACGCGAACAGCAGGCCGCGTTTCTGCCATTCGCAGTCGATCCGTTCCCGTTCGACCAGGTCGCGGTACTCGGCGAGCGACGATTCGAGGATCGGTTGAATGCTGTGCCCGGCGGTCACCATGTCGCGGCGATTGCACCGCCGGGCGAAGTGCCACATCCACAGCCACAGGCCGAGGTTCAGGCGGGGCTTCACGCGGAACGGCGCATCGGGGTTGAGCAGCGACCGGATGGCCTGCGAAATCGCCCCCGGCTCGGCGAGCGGCAACACGTGACTCGGGCAGACGAGACCGCAATTGCCGTGCGAGCAAGCCCCGCCGATCGTGCCCTTGTCGATGACGGTCACCGCCCAGCCGTGCCTTTGCAGATAATGCGCACAGGCCACGCCGATCACACCGCCGCCGACCACCACCACGCGACGCTCGCTCATCGACGGATGCCCCACTGGAACGGGTCGTTGTCTTCGAGGATGAGCGTCGCCGCGGCGTTCATATACGCCGTTCCGGTGATGCTGGGGATGATGGCGTCGCAATCGCGACGATAGCTCGCCTCAAAGACGCTGCCCACGATGCTCTCCTGCCGCCAGATTTCGCCGGGAGCCAGTTTGCCGTCGGCGGCGAGACACGCGATCTTTGCGCTCGTTCCGGTCCCGCATGGCGAGCGATCATACGCCAGACCCGGACAAAGCACGAAATTGCGGCTGTGATTCCGCGGATCGGCGGGCGGACCGAACAGCTCGACGTGATCGATTTCCGCCCCGTCGCGTCCGGTGACGCCGTTCCTGACCAGGGCCTCGCGGATGCGCGTCGCGAACGCCGTCAATTCTTCAGTCCGCTTCACATCCAGAATCTGGCCGTGATCGGACACGAGAAAGAACCAGTTGCCGCCATACGCCACGTCGCCGGTCACCGGACCGTGGCCGGGGACGTTCACTGTAACTCCACCGCGTTCACGCCAGGAGGGGACGTTGTCTAATGTCACGCGGTTTTCACCATCGAAACTGACATCGATGATTCCCACCGGAGTTTCCAGTCGAAACTCGCCAGGGGGGCTGATCGAGTCTTCGGCCTCCTCGCCGCGAGCGTGCCGTTCGCTCCATTCCACGTGATGTAGAACTGCTGCAACACCGATCGTGCCGTGGCCGCACATGCCGAGATAGCCGACGTTGTTGAAGAAGATCACACCCGCGCGGCACGAGGGATCGGTGGGTGGCACCAGCAGCGCTCCCACCATCACGTCCGAGCCGCGCGGTTCGTTGACGATGGCCGACCGATAGTGGTCGAACTCCGTGCGGAATCGTTCGCGGCGTTCGGCCAATGAACCCGTGCCGAGATCGGGGCCGCCGCGATAGGCGACGCGCGTGGGTTCACCGCCGGTGTGGGTGTCGAACACTGAGATGTGCGGCATCACTTGCGATTTCTCCCGCCCCGACGCGTTGTCACAGTTTTCCGGCCGCAACGAGGGCTGTTCGGACCGTTGCCAGGGGCAGGATGAGCGTCAACGGGGCGTCGTGCAAGGGAACGGCCCCATAGGAGGCATACCACTCCGCCGCTCGCGGGCTTTTGGCATCGATCAGCAGGGCCACGCCCCCCACTTCCGCGGCCGCCCACAGACACCGGCGGCCAGCCGCCAGGAGCAGTTGCCCACCC
>JAWXBB010000288.1:0-11573 GCA_034439795.1 Planctomycetaceae bacterium
CGCCGATGAACCCCAGGTTCAACCGCTCGTTAAGCGCCCGCGCCCGCAGGATCACCGGGGCAGCGAACGTGGAGGCCGCCGCCAGCGACGCCTGTCCGAGAAACTGACGCCGCGAGAGAGAATGTGAGTTGCGCATGGAAGCTGCTCCGTGAAGGGCCTCGCCAGGATCGTCAACGTCAGCAGGTTAACATGCCGTGGCCCCGGCCGCATGTCCCACGGCAATGCGAGTGACCCGGACGCTTGGAGCGTTCGGGCACTCATCGCAGCGCTCGTCCTCGCCGACGCATCGGGCTAGTGGCGGACGAATGCCTGCCGCAACATCGCCAGGCTCTTCGGCACCGCCGTCTGGGGGTCTTCCTGTCCTTCGAACTCCAGCGAGACCCAGCCGCGGTAGTTCGCGGCGTGCATCAATTGGGCAATGCGGAGGTAGTCGAGATCGAGCGTGTACCACAGGCCGCCGCCGAAGTAGGTTTTCGTCTGCAACAGGACCGTCTGCGGCGCGAGTTGGGCCAGCTTGTCGTACGGGTCTTCCAGAAAGTTGCCGGTGTCGAGCGTGACCTGCAGCCACGGCGACTGGATGGCGTCCACGACGCGCTTGACCCCCTCCGGCGTCCGGCCCAGGCCCCAGTGGTTTTCGAGGCCCAACACCACGCCGCGCTTCTCGGCGGTCTGGACGATCTCCGCGTAGGCGTCGATGACCCACTGGAAACCGTCGTCGTTGGTGAACCCCGCGGCCGGTTCCTCGGCACCGCGGTGCTTCATCAGGTCGTCGAAGTCTTTACGGGTGCCCCACGTGCCGGTGTTGACGCGCATCGTCGGGATGCCCATCGCGTACGCCAACTCGATCTGGGCGATGGTGAGTTCGACGTTCTGCTGCCGCGTCTCCTTCTTCGGCGACAGAAACCCCTGATGCGTGGAGAAGCCGTATAACGCGATCCCTTCGATCAGCGCCCGCCGCTTGATCTTCTGCAGCACGGCGTTGGAGGTGTCGGGCATCTGTCGATGCAGGATCTCGACGCCGTCGAACCCCATCTCGGCGGCGACGGTGATGCACGTTTCGATGTCGCGCCGCTCGTCGCGGCGGAACTGCCAGAACGAGTACGTGGAGACGCCGATGGGGTGGCCGCGCGTGGGACGCGGTTCCTTCGCAGCAGCGGGTCGGGTGGCGATTCCCAGCAGCGCTGCGGCTGTGGAGGTGGAGGTGGTCAGGAACTGGCGACGAGTGGTCATTCAGCGGTTCCCAGTTTGTACCGAATCTTAGTGGCGGCTCGACGGCTTACCCCGAAGGGGTTGCACATCACAGCCCAGGGTCGCGAGTCTTCGAGCGCACCCTGGGGTTGCGGACACAATTGTGGCTCTTTACCCCGCAGGGGTTACATCGACGGCAGTCGATGATGGAACCCCTGCGGGGTACCGGCCGCTCAACGACGCCAACCCAGGGTGCGCTCGAAGACTCGCGACCCTGAGCTGTGTGATCGAACGCCTTCGGCGTAAAAAAAGTTGCGATGTTCCGGCAATGATTGCACGAAATTGGAACGACTGCCATCGAAGCAACTCCGGTTGCATTCAGAACGCGCGCGGCGCGACAGAGACCTCTGCGGCAGACCTGTGACGGAAGCAGCGTAACGCGACCCGACTCCGCCGTCCAAGGCAGCTCTGGCGAGAGTGATATCCACGGTCTGGAAGAGATCAGAGAACCGCAAAGACGCGAAGGGCGCGAAGGGGAAGGCAAGCATCAGGAGTCAGGAGTCAGGTGAACGGCAGACTCTCGGGGACCAAGCAACATTCTTGCTGATGCCTGAAGCCTGACAGCCGTTGCCTTTCTTCGCGCCCTTCGCGTCTTCGCGGTTCTCCCATCTTCTGGCAGGGCCGCACGGTTGTTCTCCGTAACGATTTCGTTAGACTTTCAACTTCTCGGTCACCTCAGGATTCACAATTCACGGAGGTTCGCTGTGACTCGTCTGCGATTGCTCGTCCCGTCGATGGTCCGCCTGCTCCTGGTCTGCCTGGCGGTCGGCTGGTTCGCCGACTCCGCCGCGTACGCCGGTGAAGCCGACCTCGCCATCCCCGATCTGCACGCGGGCAAGTTCGCCAGCCTGGGCGGCATCAGCGCGTGGAACCTGCTGTTCTATGGCTCATTCGTGATCGCCGGCACGCTGGGCATCAGCCTGTATCTGCGCAGCGAAATCTACAAAATGCCCGCGCATGACTCGATGCTGAAAATCTCCGAGATCATCTTCCAGACCTGCAAAACGTATCTTATTCAGCAGGGCAAGTTCCTGCTGATGCTGTTCGCCATCATTGCCAGCTTGATGGCGTACTACTTCCTGGTGCTGCAGAAAGAATCGCTCAACACCCTGTTGCTGGTGTTGCTCTTCTCCATCGTGGGCATGGGGGGATCCTACGCGGTGGCGTGGTACGGAATCCGCATCAACACCTACGCCAACAGCCGCACGGCGTTCGCGTCTCTCCGCGGCGATCCGTGGGACGTGGTGAACATTCCGCTTAGGGCCGGGATGTCGGTCGGCTTGTTCCTGATCTCGCTCGAGCTGATCATGATGGTCTTCATCCTGCTCGCGGGCGGGACGATCATGCCGCGCGAGGTCGTCGGTTACTGCTTTCTCGGCTTCGCCATCGGCGAGTCGCTCGGCGCCTCGGCTCTGCGGATCGCCGGCGGCATCTTCACCAAGATCGCCGACATCGGGTCGGACCTGATGAAGATCGTGTTCAACGTCAAGGAAGACGACCCCCGCAACCCCGGCGTGATCGCCGACTGCACGGGGGACAACGCCGGCGACTCCGTCGGCCCCACGGCGGACGGCTTCGAGACCTACGGCGTGACCGGCGTCGCGCTCATCTCGTTCATCACGCTGGCCATCCCGCAATCGCAGTCCGACCTGCAGGCGAAGCTCATCGTCTGGATCTTCGCGATGCGGTTCCTGATGGATTTCATGTCCGGGGCGTCGTACTTCATCAATCAGGCGATTTCCGTCAAGAAGTATCGGGGACTGAAGGAGTTCGATTTCGAGGAACCGCTCACCCGGCTGATCTGGATCGCGTCGATCCTGTGCATCGTGACCTCGTTCGGCATGAGCTGGCTGCTGCTCCGCGATCTGGAGATTCCCGGCATCCTGGTCGAACAGACCCGCGAGCTTTGGTGGCAACTGGCCTCGATCATCAGTTGCGGCACGCTCGCCGCAGTGCTGATTCCCGAGTTCACCAAGGTCTTCACCAGCTCGCACTCCAAGCACGTGCATGAGATTGTGACCGCGTCGCGCGAAGGCGGGGCGTCGCTGACGATTCTGTCCGGCCTCGTCGCCGGTTACTTCAGCGCGTTCTGGATGGGCCTCTTGATCGCCGGGCTGATGGGCATCGCGTACGCCGTCAGCATGATCGGCCTGGACGGCTTGATGGTCGTCCAACTCGTGCAGGGCCAGCCGCCGGTGGGCGTGGGGTCGATCTTCGCGTTCGGCCTGGTCGCGTTCGGGTTCTTGTGCATGGGTCCGGTGACCATCGCCGTCGACAGCTACGGCCCGGTGACCGACAACGCCCAGTCGATCTTCGAGCTCTCGCAGACCGAGCACATTCCCAACATCAAGGCCGAGATCGAACGCGACTTCGGCTTCACGCCCGATTTCGAGCGCGGCAAGCATTACCTGGAGGCCAACGACGCCGCCGGCAACACGTTCAAGGCGACCGCCAAACCGGTGTTGATCGGCACCGCCGTCGTCGGCGCGACGACGATGATCTTCTCGATCATCCTGCTGCTCGGCAAAGCGGGCCTGCTGCACATCAGCCTCACCGACGCCCCCGTGCTGCTGGGCTTCATCTGCGGCGGCGCGGTGATCTTCTGGTTCTCTGGCGCGTCGATGCAGGCCGTCACCACCGGCGCGTACCGGGCCGTCGAGTACATCAAGCAGAACATGGACCTGACAAAGAAGGAGGCCGACATCGAGGACTCCAAAACCGTCGTCCGCATCTGCACCGAGTACGCCCAGCGCGGCATGTGGAACATCTTCATCGCCCTGATGACCATCACGCTGGCGTTCGCGTTCTTCGACCCGAACTTCTTCGTGGCGTACCTGATTTCGATCGCCGTGTTCGGCCTGTTCCAGGCGATTTCGATGGCCAACACCGGCGGCGCGTGGGACAACGCCAAGAAGTACGTCGAAGTCGACCTCAAGGAGAAGGGGACGCCGTTGCACGAGGCGAGCGTCGTCGGCGACACCGTCGGCGATCCGTTCAAGGACACCACCTCGGTGGCGCTCAATCCCATCATCAAGTTCTCGACGCTGTTCGGCCTGCTCGCCGTCGAAATCGCCGTGGAAGTCAAGGAAGCGGCCCACAGGGACGGCACCTTCGACTACACGGCCCCGGTCGGCGTGGTGATGTTCGTCATCGCACTGATCTTCGTGTGGCGCTCGTTCTACGCCATGCGCATTCCGCCGAAAGTGGTGTGATTTTCGGGGAGATGAGAACCACCAATCACAGCCCGGAGCGCCAGCGACGGAGTCAAATCCTCAAGGCACGCCGTCGCTGGCGCTCCGGGCTGTGATGCCGTTACGAACTGTCTTCGCCTCCACATCGTCATGCCGGGAGCGCTTCATGATTCGCCGCGATGTCGTCCGGTTCGTTGTCGCCGTGTTCGTCCTGTCCGGGTGGTGCTCCGCGCAGGACATCCCCAAGGGGGACGTCACCAAGCACTCGTTCGCGAAGAGCAAGATCTTCCCCGGCACCGTCCGCGACTACTGGGTCTACGTCCCCAAGCAGTACGACCCCGCCAAGCCCGCCTGCGTTCACGTCAATCAGGACGGCATCCAGTTCAAGGCCCCGGAAGTCTTCGACCGGCTGATTCACGAGCAGAAGATTCCGGTGATGATCGGCGTGTTCGTGATGCACGGCCGCGTCCCCGCGCCGTCGGCCGACACGGGCCTCGACCGCTTCAACCGCAGCTACGAATACGACGGCCTCGGCGACAGCTACGCGCGGTTCATCCTCGATGAGATTCTGCCCGAAGTGGAGACCCTGTCCACCGCCGACGGCCGCAAGCTCAACCTCTCCAAAGACGGCAACGACCGCTGCATCGCCGGGTCCAGCAGCGGCGCCATCGCCGCCTTCACCGCCGCGTGGGAGCGGCCCGACGCCTTCCGCCGCGTGTTCAGCGCCATCGGCACGTACGTCGGCCTGCGGGGCGGGAACGAATATCCGACGATCATCCGCAAGTACGAGTCGAAGCCGATCCGCATCTTTCTCGAAGACGGCAGCAACGACAACAACATCTACGGCGGCGACTGGTGGATCGCGAATCAGGCGATGGAGCGGTCCTTCGTCTTCGCCGGCTACGAGGTCAACCACTCGTGGGGCGATGGCGGCCACAACGCGAAGCACGCCACCGAAATCTTCCCCGAAGCGATCGACTGGCTCTGGAAGGACTGGCCTGCGCCGGTCAAGGCGGGCTTGGGTTCGCCGCAGTTGCAGAGCATTTTGATCCCCGGCGAAGACTGGCAGCTCGTCGCAGAAGGTTACAAATTCACGGAAGGCCCGACGGCGAATGCGAAAGGCGAGGTTTTTTTCAATGACGTGCCGGAGAGCACAACATATAAAGTGGAGCTCGACGGCAAAGTGCGCGCATTCACGGGTGGTATAAACAAGGGCGACGGACAACGCTTCGGGCCCGACGGCCGGTTGTACACAGTTGCTGGTGGAACCGAGGAGATTTTCCAAAGCCGCATCGAAGTTCAGTGGGTTAGCACAATAACGATCGCCGAAGGCTTCCGCGGCAACGACCTCGTCGTCCGGCACGATGGCGGCGTGTACGTCACCGAACCCGGCTGGGACGGCAAGTCCCCCAGCAAGGTCTGGTACATCAGCCCAACGAATGAGAAGAAAGTCGTCGACACCGGCCTCAAGTTCTCGAACGGCATCACACTGTCCCCCGACCAGACGCTGCTGTACGTCGCCGACAGCCGCTCGCACTGGGTCTACAGCTACCAGGTGCAGCCCGACGGCACGCTCCAGCACAAGCAGAAATACTTCCACCTGCACGAGCCGGACACCGCCGACGACAGCGGAGCCGACGGCCTGCGAACCGACCGCAATGGAATGCTGTACGTCGCCACGCGGCTGGGCATCCAGATCTGCGATCAGGCCGGCCGCGTGAACTGCATCATCCCGACGCCGAACGGCAAGGTCTCGAACTTCGACTTCGGCGGCGAGAACTTCGACGTCCTCTACGCCACCTGCGGCGACAAGGTCTACAAGCGCCGGCTCAAAGTGCAGGGCGCCCAGCACTGGCGCGAACCGATCAAGCCCGCCGCGCCGCGTTTGTAACTGTTACACAGTGCCCGGTATGGCGTTTGCACCCGCTCCGCACTCCTCGCGACCCGAAGTCCGGGCGGCCGAGAGGAACCACGTTCAAGGAAGGTCGATTCATGCGCGGATGGAGTCTGGGGCTCGTGCTGGCGTTCGCCGGCGGTTGGATGGCGACGGAGACGCAGGTCGGGTTCGCACAGCCGCCGCATCACCGCGGCGTTCCGAGGTATCGCATTGGAATTCAACTCTACAATCCGCTGGGCATCCAGGTGACGGATCAGCGGGAGCAATATCGGTACGTCGTCCCGTCCGGCGGACGGTACGGCACGTTCTACTCCTACGACGACGGGCACTACTACACGCCGCCGGTGGCCCGCATCGTCGGCCAAGAGCAGGCGCCGGCTCCGCGACCCGTGGCCCTGCAGTTCGGCGGTTTCAACCATCACGCCGAGCTCGCCGAACGGCTGGAGATGCTCGCCAACCAATTCTGTCTCGACCTGCATTACAACTACCAGGAGAATCCGGGATTCGATGAGACCTACGCCGAGGCGTACAAGCTGCTGCAGGCGGCCAAGTACGTTCACGACAAGGAGCATCAGGGCGATCACGCCGCCATCCAGCGCTACATCAACAGCATCGACGAGCTGTTCCATCACGTCCAGGGGGACATTCAAGGCTGGCGCAGCGCCAACCGCCGTCCGGTGGGGCAGTTGAACCTGGCCGCGAAAACGGAAGAGTTTGAGGCGGTCCTGCATCACCTGATGTTCGAGGTCGGCGTCAAACCCGCCCACGACGACCACCACGACGAAGCCGCCACGCCGCGCGAGCGCGAGGAGGCACCTCCCCCGCGACGTCGCTGAACAGCCGCCGATCAGCCTGAAGGCTGCGTCCTAAACATCCACAGAGCGCTCCAAACGACCAATGGGGTGGGAAACGGAGGCCGTTTCCCACCCCATTTTTTTGTAGACCGGGCACTCCGTGACCGGAATTCTTCGAGTCACGGAGTGACTCGTCGACTTAAGGCGTCTCCGCAGCCCGATCGTCCTCCGCAAACGCCTGCCTCGCGAACTCGAGGTCGCCGTAGATTTCGAGCATCTTGTCCATCCGGACGGCCTTCATGACCTCCATCACCGGCCCCAGGACGGACGCCAGCTTCACCTCGCCCCCCTTCCGCCGCAGCCGGGCCTGCAACGCCACGAGCGATCCGAGGCCGAGGCTCGAAATGTACCCCAGGTTGCGGCAATCGACGATGATCTTCGTCCGCCCCTTGTCGAGATGCTCCTGCACGATCCGGTCGAACTCGGGCGCCGACGTCGAGTCCAGGTCGCCGCGCAACAGGACGGTGAGAATGTCGCCATCAATGACTTCGGCTTGAAAGGGAACGCGCATGCTGATCACCACTGTCGTCTGCGGGGAGGAAGGAACGCCGGATTGCTAATGTTCAGCGTAGCGGATTTCATTGTTGTCGCCCAGCCGGAGAAATACCGTGACGTTAGCCGCGACCCGGAGTCCGCGCAGGGCCGAGGCTAACGGGAAGTCCGTAGCCCGGTCTCGTCGAGGACATTACACTCGACGCCACACGCTCCTTCCAAAGTGCCCGTCCCATGCCCGTTGACGCCAAGCCGCTGTTCCGTCCCGATGTCCTCCGGCCGCATCTCGTTCATTTCCCCTGGCCCGCGAACATCGCCGACGGCCGGGCGAAACTCGACAAATGGGCGGAGATGTTCCAGACCGGCAGCGCCGACAAGTTCAAGGAACAGGAACTCCTCCCGGATTTCCTGACCGACGTGTTCTGCGGCCTGCTCGGCTACATCCGGCCGACGGACAACCCCAAACGGTTCACCATCTCGCGCGAGAAGCACGTCCAGGTCGATGGCAAATTCGCCGACGCCGTGCTCGGCAACCTGCGGCCCGGTCACGAGGACGTCATCGTCGCGCTGGAAGGGAAGGGGCCGCTCGATCCGCTCGACCGGCCCCACGCCGGGCGGAAGATGTCCGCGGTCGATCAAGCCTACCGGTACGCCATCAATCTGCCCTGCGACTGGATCGTCGTCACGTCGATGCGGCAGACCCGGCTGTACTTCAAGGGGGCCGACCAATACACCTACGAACGGTTCGACACCGAAAAGCTCGCCACTGATGACGGGCTGCTGCGCCGGTTCGTGTTCCTGCTCGGTGCCGACCGCATCGCGCCTGAGACCGGCCGCTGTCATCTGTATGCCCTGCACTCGGCGTCGGAAAAGGTCGGCAAGGAACTCACGCGCGAGTTCTACGTCCGCTATGCCGAGATGCGGCAGAACGCCTTCGAGCACCTGTGCGCCGAGAATCCGCAGTTGTCGCGCAACGACCTGTTGAGCGCCACGCAAAAGCTGCTCGACCGGATTCTGTTCTGTGCGTTCTGCGAAGACCGGGGCCTGTTGCCGCCCGATACGATCAAAGAGGCTTACGAGCATCGCGACCCGTACCATCCCAAGCCGATCTGGGACACGTTCCGCGGCCTGTTCCGGGCGATCGACACCGGAAACGCCGGCCTCAACATTCCGGCGTACAACGGGGGCCTGTTCGCCTTTGATGAGAAACTCGACAACCTGAAGCTCCCCGACGCCGTCTGCCATTACTTTCAGGAACTCAGCCGCTACGAATACCGGCCCGCGAGCGCGCTCCCGGACGACGCCGACACCGCCGGGAAGTTCATCGACGTGGACATCCTTGGCCACATCTTCGAGCAGTCGATCACCGATCTGGAGCGATTGCGGAACGAGCTGGAAGGCCGCGTCGAGCCGCTCCCCAAGGACAAGCTCAAGACCCGCCGCAAAAAGGAGGGGGCGTTCTACACCCCGGCGTTCATCACCCGGTACATCGTCGAGCAGGCGCTCGGCAGCGTGCTCCGCGACCGATTCGAGCAACTGCGGCAGCAACACGAGGGCCAGGCGAAAGGAACGGCCCGCGCGGCGCTCGCCGATCCCGCGGTGTACGAACTCGACACCCTCAAGAAACCGCAGCGCGACGCGCTCGTCCGCTTCTGGGAAGCCTGGCAGGACGAACTCAAAACCGTCCGCGTTCTCGACCCCGCCTGCGGCAGCGGCGCGTTTCTGATCGAAGCCTTCGACCAGTTGCACACCGTCTACCAGATTTCCAACGACCGCCTCGAAGAGCTCCGCGGCTCCCGGTCGCTGTTCGACCCCGATCGGCAGATTCTCCAGCACAACCTGTACGGCGTCGATCTCAACGAGGAAGCCATCGAAATCTGCCGGCTCAGCCTATGGATCAAAACCGCCGCCCGCGGCAAGGTGCTGACCAGCCTGGACCACACCATCCGCGTCGGCAACAGCGTCGTCAGCGACCCCCAGGTCCACCCCCGCGCGTTCGACTGGCAGGCCGCGTTCCCCGAAGTGTTCGCGAACGGCGGGTTCGATGTCGTCGTCGGCAACCCGCCGTATATCCGGCAGGAATGGCTTGCCCCGTACAAAGCCCATTGGAAGGACACGTTTCAGAGCTTCGACGGTGTCGCCGACATCTTCACGTATTTCTTCGAGGTCGGTGTGAAGCTGTTGCGATCCAGCGGGATGCTCGGATTCATCACGTCAGGAAGCTGGGTGCGCGGGAATTATGGCGCGCCGCTGCGGAAGTACATCATCGAAAACGCGGCCCTCGACTCGATGATTGACTTCGGCGAATTCCAGCCCTTTGAAGATGCCGAGATGATTCGCCCAACCATCGCAGTGCTTCGCAAAAATAAACTGCGGGGGGGGGGCAAGTTGCGGCTCTTCAAGTGGTTGACGAGCGGATCGCCCCCAGAAAATCTGTCAGACGTGATTGCCGCGGCACCGACGATGAAGGCCGATCATCTTGGCGCGGAAGCGTGGGAACTCGACCCGGACGATGTGTTAGCACTTCGTCGAAAGATGGCGGATGCGAAACGCACTCTGAGTGCCTATTGCGAAGGTCGCATCCTATATGGAGTAAAGACAGGACTGAACGAAGTCTTTGTTATCAGCCGAGCCCAGCGCGATGATTTAGTCCGGATTGATCCAGCTAGCGAGCAGATCATTAAGCCGTTCGTACAAGGAACGCATTTGCGTCCTTGGTATTTGGAACAATCGAATGATTATCTGATTTTTACGCGACGCGGCATCGAAATTGAAAAGTACCCCGCCGTTCTTGCATACCTGGGCCAATTCCGCGAGCAACTTGAGCCGAAGCCTGCAGATTGGCCTCTTGGCAAAAAGTGGCTGGGTCGAAAGCCGGGCGCATATCTTTGGTATGAAATTCAAGACTCGGTCGACTATTGGGAAGGATTCGAGGAACCGAAAATCGTCTGGCCTGATATCAGCAAACTGCCACGGTTCAGCATGGATGACGAGCAAAGGTATCTTGGGAATACCGGTTACGTGATTCCGGGCGGCGATTATTTTCTACTCGGCGTTCTGTCCTCGTGGGCAATTTGGTTCTACATCAGCAAGAAGGCTCAGCCCTTGAGGCTTCGCGGCGATCGCTGGCAATATCGGCTGATCGCTCAATACATGGAACAAGTCCCAATTCCTGATGCGGCAACGGCCGACCGTGAATCGATTCGCAAACTTGCCAAGGCTTGTTCAACCTCCGGCAAGCAGCGCTACGAACTGGAAACCCAATTCCAACGGCGTCTCGTTCAAACCTTCGGCCACGGTCCGAAAGGCGACTCGCTTGGCACGCTCAACACCAAGGCGCAGGACTGGTGGACGTTGTCGCTAAACGAACTCGGCGACGCGCTGAAGACGAGTTTCAAGCTCAAGGCGAATCCGTTCAAGACCCCGAACGTCGCCGACGAATGGGAGCCGTATCTCGCCGAGAAGCGGGCCGCGGTGGACGCGCTGACCCGGCAACTCGCCGACGCGGAGGCGGAGATTAACGACCGGGTGTACCGCTTGTTCGCGCTGACGCCGGGCGAGATCGCACTGTTGCAACGGGAGGTGCAACATTGAGCGCCCGTTAGCCGCGACCCGGAGGTTCTACGGAGGGGAGCGCGGGGTGGGGCGCGCCATACGTGATGCGCGCTCCACCCCGCGCTCCCCTGCGCGGACTCCGGGTCGCGGCTAACGGGGAGCGCTCACGCCCACGGCGCTCAAGGCGCTCCGCGAGGAGGACGCCCGCAGCCTCGTTCCCGCCAGGGCGCTCTCCGCCGAAGCGCTGCGGCTGGAACGGGAGGTGAGCGACCTGGTGAATGCGGCGTACGGGTTGACGCCGGACGAGATCCAACTGATGTGGGACACCGCCCCGCC
>JAWXBB010000289.1:0-12805 GCA_034439795.1 Planctomycetaceae bacterium
GCATCGACCCAATCACTACGATTGGCTGACGCGGCCCCGCGCCGACGTCAAACGCGAGATGGCCAAAGGCCTTACCAAAATCTAAGTGCCATTCGTCACGACACACCGAAGTATTGCCAACCATAGATTGCGTGACACCAGTCCGGGCCGTCAGGGTTGGCGATCCTGGTCGCTCATTGTAACCGCCTACATTCAGTCTGAATCGCGAACGACTCGAAGAACTTCGTGACATCCTCGGCATCCAATTGCTCTTTTTGGCCGCTGACGACATGGACGGAATAAATCCTCGTGCCGGCCAGGATGTTCACGCGCCGGCGAAAGCCACCGTCTTCCTTCGCGGTCATGTCGAAGCCCAGAAGCCTTTTCGGTCCGTGCTCGATCTGCTGGCGGGTCAGTTCGATTTCGTCGCCGCTTCTTGTGCCGTGGCTGGCGAGCATTTCTTTTGGGTCGGAACCTTGCAGGTCTTTCTCTGTGAGCTGATAGACGCTCGCGCCGAAAATGGTGAGCGTCCCCGTCTCCGTCTGAAAAAATGTGGCGCTGTAGATCGTCGTCTCGTCGGCCATTCCCGCATTGATGCGCCTCCGACTCTCAAACGGAGTGCCGGGCCATTCGAGGGTCAGCTTCGGATCAAAGTCAGGTGTGTCTTCTTCCGTGAAAGGCGTGTTTTTGGAGGAATCCGTGGGCGGCACGTTCAGCACAGCGGGAGCGCTCGTCACGGCCGGAGGCGCATTCGTCGAGCATCCCCAGAGGCTCGTCATCACGGTCAACACGGCCAGACATTTCAGCGATCGCATGGTGAGTCCCCGGTGACGATTCCGGAAATGTCGTCGTCCTTGGTCTTCGGTCGGAGGCACAGGCCACGATTCCGACGGCAGCGCTGGACGAGCTTTGTGATTCCCAAGGCAATCCACACGAACATCAGATAGGCACACACGAAGATCGTCAACATGACGACGAAGACATCACCCATATAATCTGGATGGAGGCGTTCATGAACGAGCTTTGGCACCAGCAGCAAGGCTGGAGCGGCTGCCAGCTTTTACCAGCGAGGCAGGAATGCCAGTGAAGCACATTGCAAGGAAAAGTACACCATCATGGCCCGCGCGTACTCGGTCATCACACTTCCTCCGCCGGCACGATAAAGCTCAGATGCAGTTCTGCGTGGCGCATGTGAAACTGGTCCCTTTCCTCGCGTGTGAACACGTTGAAGCACTGCTTAAAATCCCGTTGGCTCACCGCCGTCAACCGGCCGATGGCCCTGCGAAATGCGAACAGGCCTCGGCGATGGTGACTCGATCCGCCAGGGCCACCTCGTTGAACATGAATGCCGGTGCCTTCGCGAGCGACAGACCACGACGGCGGATGAGACATTGCAAGATAAACGCTGTTAAAGGCTGCCGCCGGGCGCCGAGTTCGGTCCGGTCGCGGCATGCTCCAGCAAATCTTTCCCGCACGCTTTGCAGCCTGAGGTGGAGCGAGTCAATTCAAAGGATTTGACTCGTTGCTTGTGACCGCAATGCGGACAGACCTTTGGGAGACGAGGTCCGGCCAACGAGACAGCCACCAGATAAATCATGGCGGGCAGGTACGGACAAACGAAGTACATCCCGAACAGGCTGCCGTCATCGTAATTCAATGGCTGGACGGCCCCGTACAACATCGGGATCATCACCAGAATCGGCAGCGCGGCGGCGACGCGAGCGACCCCCCGGCACTTCCAGAGCGCCACGCATTGCAAGGGCAGGTAGGTGACGCAGAGGAATCCGACAGTCCACAGCATTTGCGGCCACATCCACGGTTCCATCTTCGACTCCGAACGATTCCATCAGGTCGTGCGTCGATCGCTCGCCGGTTCGTGACTCAGGACTTAGCTCCGCTGCCCGTGCGTGAAGCGGACGAGATGCTTTCTGGAATTGCGTCTGTCACCATTTCCGCTGATTCTCAGTTGTTGACGGGTGCAGGAGCCGCCTGCGAGTCCGGGTCAGTACGGTAGGAGCTCGCCCAGTCCGGTGGTACTAATCTCTAGCGACAGGCCTGCGCAAAACGGCTATCCCATAAAAACCAAGGGGACCTGAGAAGGACGTAGAGGCCAATTCCCAACCTTCGGCGTCGAGCCGCTTCAGAGCCGTTTCGAGGAGCCGCATGGCTTGCCAGACGCGACCGGCGAAGCGGTCCGGTTCGGCTTCACCCACTTGCTCGCTTGGACTGGTGAGGGTTGGCGCCGTGATCATCACCACGCCCGAGCACTTGATCTCGTTCGTGGACGATCTGAAAAGCCCGTGGGCGGGCGCGTACTTCGATTGCAGCAACATGCTCAAGTACGGCGTGTCGTCGGCCGAGTGGATTCGGAAGCTCGGCAAGCGGCTGGTGAAGTTCGACTTCAAGGGCTACAGCCACAAGAACAGTTGGTGCAAAATCGGCGAGGGTGACGAAGACTGGCCCGAGGTTCTGAAAGCCCTTGGCGAAATCGGCTACGACGGCTGGGCGACGAGTGAAGTCCGCGGCGGAGGCGAGGAAGAGTTGGCCGACATCACAGCCCGGATGAAGAAGGTGCTGGGGTTGGTGTGATCGGTGGCAGGTGACGCAGCACCACTCTGATGAGGAGTCGCGCCGGCCGGCGCGGTGTTGTTTGCACTATGAGATTAGAAAAGACGGTCGGCGATCATTTCGAATCTCCTGCGAATGGAAGTCTTTCCCCCGAACGCGCTGGCCAACGCCGGCGCGAGCGCTCGTTCGGTTTGCGTGAATTCCAGAACTTGGAACAAGGCGGCCGCAGAGTCGCGGCGCGTGGCGTGCCTGCCTCCGATCACGAGGGCGTCGCAGCACAATTCCTGAGCCACGCGCAATTCCCGGCGAACCCACCAGACCACCGGGTTCCACCAAAAAATCGCGGCGATGGACAGCACCAACAGGTTGGTCCAGTGGTCGCGGCGGACGTAATGCGCCAGTTCGTGGGCGATCACGCACGCCAAGTGTTCGTCGCTCAGTTGCTTGACGAGTGAACTTGGAATGACGATCACCGGCCCGCTGCGGCGGACCCACAGCAAGGGCGAGATGTTCATGTTGACCACGCAGATCGTCGGCGTCGTCGTGAGTCCCATCTGCCGCGCACTGTGTTCGACGAAACGGCGCAGGCGCTCGTCGCTGGCAACACCATGCCGCAAGGCCGGGCGTAGTCGCATCACTTGCCTCTCGATCGCCGCCAGCAAGACCAAGGTGCCCAATCCGCTCCCAACGATCATCGGCCACAGAATCCAGGAGACGCCACTGAGCAGGCCTTGAGCCTTCGAACCTGCCTCCGACGGTCTGAGATCGCTCGGTCCCCAATCTCCGTTCACTGGGGAGCAGCTACCCGGCGGGGCTGGCAGGCGCCGGTCTTCGGATGCAATTCCGTTGGTTCGGCCCTCAATTGTTGGCAGCACGGGCAGCGGAATCAGTGGCGGAGTGATCAGCTTCAGCAGCACAATCATCCACAGTGAGTGCCGGAGAACCGGATACCGGCGAACGACGGGAATGAAGCACAGCCTCCGGTTCAACGATGTGGAACTTCCCGCGCCGGAGTGGCCGGACGATGGCATTCCAATTCACTTGGTAGTCCGCCATGTCTTTGATTTCGGCGACCCGTGTTCGGCCGTGACCGTGGAGACATCGCGAATGGAAGAAATGCATGGCCCGCCTCAATCAAGCGATAGCTTCAGGCTGTTAGACTATCGTCACCGAACACGCCGCGAAAGCGCCCGGCCCCACCGGGGCGTCCTCGTTTATATCCGACGCTTCGCCAAATTCGTCGTCTCCGGTCGATGGGACGTGCTATGCTCCGCGCGCTGGATATCTGACTCTGCCCGCTTTCCCACTTCGGAGCGCATGCTACTTCAAGACTTGCCGTCTCGCGAAATGCTGATGACCGCCCAGCGCATCGTCCTGGTCGATGCGTGCCGACCAGATTGGCGACTTCTCGTCTACGCCCGCCTTCCATGCCGTGGCACCGCCACCGTGGAACTCCCCGTCGATTCCTCAGACCGCCACGACGTTCTCCGGTGGCAACAGCGGATCGACCGAATGCACCTCGACGGTTGACGGGGCGTTCTCGTTTGGTAAATGGCAGCCGAGGGGGCTTCCGATGAGCAGCGCGAACCCGACCGACGAGGAAATCCGCAACGCCGACTCGGTGACGCTGTTTGACCGCAACCGAGAGTGGCGGAAACAAGTCGGTCCCATGTCTGGGATTCGGCACGCGCTCCGGGACGGGCAGGTCTACGAATCGGGATATTTTCTCCGCATCCCCGTGGACTCGACGGACACGACCAGCGTCGAGTTATGGCGGGGCGCATCAACGGCATTCGCGGCCCTGCAATTTGACCAACACGACTTGGGACCAGTACCGAGAATGCGTCGGTTAATGCGAGAACCTTTTGCGTCAAGTCCCCAGTCGCGGACTCCACGAAGCAGGCTATGATGGATCGCCGCCGGGACATCCGCCGCGGCATGGGCGTTGATGCTGCCGTCCGACTCGAATGGAGATGGCGTGCGGCTGCGGATGAACTGTGCGGTTGCACAATGCTAGGACCGGTTTATCAATGACTGTCGGGATTGCAAGCTGCTGGATGTCGCACTGGAAAGTGTCTCGGACGGTCCAAACGTCCGGGACAGGGACTGCGATCGTGCTCATGTCGGTCATCGTCGGGGCGCTTCCCGGTTGCCAACGCACAAGCTCCGCGCCGGCGAAGGCCCACGCCTCACCAGCCAAGGTCGCGCACCCAGTTTCCGAGTCGCAACTCAACACCGTCGAACTACTACCGGAGGCGGTCCAACGACTGGGTCTGGAAACGGCCGTGGTGGAGCAACGCGAGCTGTCGCGGGTGCGGCCGTATGGTGCCGAACTGATGCTGCCCGGCGGTGCCGCGGTCATTGTGTCCGCTCCCGTGACGGGGACGTTGCAGATCCCGCACGGCAAGAAGTTTCCCCAACCCGGCCTGAAGGTCACGGTGGGCGAGTCGCTGTTCGATCTGCTGCCGATGCTATCCCCGGAGCGGGCGGTGCTCACCCCTTCTGAGCGAATCCGTTTCGCCGAGGCGCGCAATACGATTGAGCAAAGCCGGATCGATGCGGCAGGGCACGTCCAGCAGGCGCACGTGCAAGTCGAAGCCGCCGAGATTGTGTTGGCCCGCGCGGAACGCTTGCTTCGCGAACAAGCGGGAACGGTGCGGGCCGTCGATGACGCCAAGGCCCAACTCAGCCTGGCGCAAAAAACACTGGAGGCCGCCACGCAACGGCAGAAGCTGATGGACGGCATTGACCTGGAAAGCCCGGAGACGGGCACTGTCAAATCCCTGGGGATTGCGGCGCCGTTGAACGGACAGGTGCGGACGATCCAGGTGCGACCGGGCGAGATCGTGGCCGCCGGCGCGCCGCTCTTCGAGATCATGAATACCGAGACGTTGTGGCTGCGAGTTGCCGTCTATGCGGGCGAGGTCGCTGAGATTGCCGCGGCCGAACCGGCGCTGCTGATCGCCTTGGATGGTCGCCCCGAGGAAACGCCCATCGTGGCTCAGCCGATGGAGCTGCCGCCGACGTCGGCCCCATTGGCCGCGGCAGTCGACCTCTATTTTGAAGTGGACAACGCCGCCGGGAACTTCCGTCCAGGACAGCGGCTGACAGCTCAATTGAAACTCCAAGGCAGCCAGTTGCAAACGACGTTGCCTTGGTCGGCCGTGATTCACGACATCTATGGCGGCCAGTGGGTCTACGAGCAACTGAAAGCCGGGACGTTCGTCCGACGACGGATCGAAGTCGAATGGGTTCAGGACGGCCACGCCGTGTTGAAGCGCGGTCCCGCCGTCGGCACTGACGTCGTGACAGCCGGCGCGGCCGAATTGGCGGGCACGGAATTCGGCTTTGCGAAGTAGTTCGACGAACGCTTGAGGACGACGGCGGCATGGCTTGGCTGGTTGAGACCGCGTTGCGGTTACGAGTCGCGGTCATCGCGTTGGCCGTGCTGCTGCTGATTGTGGGCATTCGCCTCCTACCGCATCTGCCGCTGGACGTGTTCCCCGAGTTCGCGCCGCCGTATGTCGAGATTCAGACCGAAGCGCCCGGTTTGTCGGCCGAAGAAGTCGAGAATCTGGTGACGTTCCCGTTGGAGAACGCCCTTATTGGCACGCCAGGGTTGCAGACGATTCGCTCGAAGTCGGTGCTGGGGCTGTCGTCGATCCGGATGCTGTTGCAGGAGGGAACGGACCTGTATCGCGTGCGCCAACTGGTGCAAGAACGAATGGCTGTCGAGACGCCGCGGCTCCCCGTCGTGGCCCGTCCACCGGTGATTATGCAGCCGCTGTCGTCGCTCAGCCGCATGATGAAGATCGGCATCACCTCGACGACGCTGTCGCAGCAGGACCTCAGCGAACTGGCCGTGTGGACGATCCGGCCGCGGCTGATGGCGATTCCGGGCGTAGCCAATGTTGCCATCTGGGGGCAGCGCGACAAGCAGTTCCAGGTGCTCGTCAGCCCCGAGCGATTGCAGGCCCATCAAGTGACGCTCGACAGCGTGCTGCGTGCAGCCGGCGACGCCGTGGTGCTCGATGCCGGCGGGTTTGTCGATACGCCCAATCAACGGCTCGCCGTCCGACAATTGACCCCGGTGGAGACGGCCGACGACCTGAAACGGGCGGTGGTGACGTTTCGCGAGGGTGCGCCGCTGCGGCTGGGCGATGTGGCCGACGTCGTGATCGGCTCGCCCCCGGCGATCGGCGACGCCATCATCAACGACGTGCCGGGGTTGCTGCTGATCGTGGAGAAGCAGCCCGCGGCGAACATGCTGTCCGTGTCGCGCGAAGTCGAAGACGCACTGGAAACACTGAAGCCCGGACTTCGCGATGTCGAGATGGACCCGACGATCTTTCGCCCCGCGACGTTCATCGAGCGATCGATTGAGAATTTGCAGCACGCGCTGCTGATGGGCTGCGGGCTGGTTGTGATCGTGCTGGTCGCGTTCTTGTTCGACTGGCGGACGGCCGTCATCAGCCTCACGGCGATTCCACTGTCGCTCATGACCGCGGTGATCGTGCTGTATGCCTGGGGACTGACAATCAACACGATGATCATTGCGGGGCTGGTGATTTCGCTGGGGGAAGTGGTCGACGATGCGGTGATCGACGTGGAGAACATCGTCCGCCGATTGCGGCTGAACCGGTTGTTGCCGCAGCCGCGATCGGCGTTTCGCGTGGTGCTGGATGCCTCGCTGGAGGTCCGCAGCGCGGTCGTGTATGCGACGCTGATCGTGGTGCTCGTTTTCTTGCCGATTTTCTTCCTGGAAGGACTCGCGGGGGCGTTCTTCCGTCCGCTCGCGATCGGGTATGTGCTGGCAATCGTGGCGTCGCTGCTCGTGGCGCTGGTGGTCACACCCGCATTGTCCCTGCTGATTCTGGCCCGCGATACGGCGGTCACGCACGACCCGCCGCTCACGCGATGGCTGAAGGCGCCGTATCGACGATGCTTGCCCTGGCTGATTCATCGTCCGAAATCCGCGCTCGCGTTTCTCGCCGCTGCGTTTATGGGCACTTTCGTTCTCCTCAGCGGGCTCGGACAGGAGTTCCTGCCGAACTTTCAGGAGACCGATTTTCTGATGCACTTCGTCGAGCGGCCGGGGACGTCGATTGAGGCGATGGACCGCGTGACAGTGCTGGCCAGCCGCGAGCTGCGCGCGATTCCCGGCGTGCGGAACTTCGGCAGCCACATCGGACGAGCCGAAGTGGCCGACGAAGTGGTGGGGCCGAACTTTACCGAGCTGTGGGTCAGCATCGAGGAGGACGTGGACTATGCGGACACGGTCGACAAGATTCAGACCGCCGTCGACGGCTATCCCGGCCTCTATCGCGACCTGCAGACCTACCTGCGCGAGCGTGTGAAAGAGGTGCTCACGGGCGCGAGTTCCAGCATCGTCGTCCGGATCTATGGTCCCGATCTGGCCAAGCTCCGCGAAAAGGCCAAAGAAGTCGGCGAAGCGATGAGCGGCATCGAAGGGGTCAGCAACCTCAAAGTCGAACCGCAGGTGCTGGTGCCGCAGATCGAAGTCCGCTTGCGGTCGGCCGCGGCGGAGCGGCTCGGCCTGACGCCTGGGCAGGTCCGTCGGGCCGTGACCACGATGCTCCGCGGCACGAAAGTCGGCGAAGTCTATGAGGACCAGAAGAAGTTCGATGTCGTGGTGTGGGGAGCTGCGAATGCCCGCACCGATTTCGCCGCGCTTCATGAACTGCGGATCGACACGCCGACCGGCGGACAGGTGCCCTTGCGCGACGTCGCCGATCTGGCCATTGTCCCTGCGGCGAACGAAGTCAAGCGTGAAGGGGGCTCGCGGCGCATCGACGTGACCTGCGAAGCGAGGGGCCGCGATCTCGGTTCCGTGGCGCGCGACATCGAAGCCACGGTGAGCGCTCTGCCGTTCGATCGGGAGTATCACCCCGAGTTCCTTGGCGAGTATACGGCCCGTCAGGAATCCGAGCGCCGGTTGCTGGCCTTGGGGGCGATTGCACTCGCCGGGATTCTCTTGATCCTCTACGTCGACTTTCAGTCGGCCCGATTGACGCTGCTGGTCTGTTTGACGATTCCCTTCGCGCTCATCGGCGGCGTGGTCGCGGCGTGGCTGGTGGGCGGCCGGTTGTCGCTGGGATCGCTGGTCGGCTTCGTCACCGTGCTGGGCATCGCGGCCCGCAATGGGATTATGCTGGTCAGCCACTATCGGCACTTGCAGGAAGTGGAAGGAGAACCGTTCGGACCCGCCCTCATCCTGCGGGGTGCGGAAGAGCGCCTGGTGCCCATTCTGATGACGGCGTTGACCACGGGGCTGGCATTGGTCCCGCTCGCCATCTCGGGCAACAAGCCGGGTCATGAGATCGAATACCCGCTCGCCATCGTAATTCTAGGGGGCCTTACAACCTCGACAATCCTCAATCTCTTCCTCCTTCCGCCGCTCTATCTGGCTTCGGGTGGTCTGAGCCCCAAGCAGGACGAGTAGGACTCCTGCTGCCGTCACCGTTTACCCAGATGGCAATCTTCGCCAAGCCCGGCCCCGCAACACAATGCCAAAGGTCCGCCCATGGCTGGGCGTAACCGCGGCCGCGTTTAATTCCATCTCAGGAACGGCGATGGCGTTGATCGTTTCGATTGGAAATCGTCGAAATCACAGAGGAACCACACGCGGTCGGACCGGGCAGGGATGCCATGTTACGTCGAGTCTGGATGACATCATTGCTGATGGTTGCCATGTGCCCACTGGCAGGGTGTCGGACGACAGCCATCACCCTTCACCGTGCGGCTCAGCCTGTTCGGCCAACCATGCCCAAGATGGCCGCTCGCTCGAACCAGCCACAGATGTCAGTGGTGGCTGATCCCGGCAATTACGACGAATGCGAACTCGGGGCTGACCATCTCATTGAGCAGGTTGCGGCCAAGGAATCCTCCCCTCAGTTGCCTCCCGTTGTCAGTCCCGTACCTTCGGCGCACCACGCGGTTCGCCTGACGGTGTTTCAGGCCATTGAAACGGCGCTGGTGCAGAATCCGGACCTCGTCACGCAACGGCAAGCCGAGGGCGTGAGCGCCGCTGCCCTCGGTGTGGCACAGACCTATCCTTTCAACCCTTCGGTGCAGATTCAGGCCACGCCCTTTCAGGATTTCCCGGGCGGCGGTCCCGGCACCACCCATCACTACGTGCTGCTGATGCAGCAGATTCAACTGGCGCATCAGCAGGATTTCCGCGAACAAGGGGCCGGCGCGCAGCTCAACAGCGTCCGCTGGAACATCCTGCAAGCGCAACTCCTGACCGTGGCACAAACCGAGCGCCTGTATTTCACCGCACTCTATTTGCAGGGCCTGCGCGATCTGTCACAAGCCACTGCCACGAACAACCAGCAGCTCCTGACGATCCTCGAAAAGCAACTCGACGCCGGGCAGGCGACCGCGGCCGATGTGGCAATGGTGCGTCTCGACGCCCGCTCGACGCAGCAGCAGTTGCGCCTCGCCGAAGCCAACTATCAGACGGCGTTGCTCGATCTGCGTCGGCAACTTGGGTTGCCACGAAGCATGCCCGTGGAATTGACCACAAACCTGATCGCCTGGGGGACGGCCGTCATTGATGATGGGTTCGCGGTTGTCCACGACGAAACCTCGATGGCCGCCTTGGCCGCCGGCCGTCCGGACGTGCTCGCGGCTCGTGCGGACATTGACGCGGCGCGCGCCAATGTCTGCCTCGCCGATGCTTCCCGGACTCCCGACGTCCAACTCGGACCGTATTATCAGCGGACACTGGATGGCTCAACGTTTCTGGGCTTCCGAATGCACATGGATCTCCCCGTGATCAACGACGGCAGGCCGCTCCTGCGGCAGCGTGAAGCGGAACTTCACCAGCGAACGATGGCCTGGCAGCAGTTACAGACGCGTGCCGAACTGGAAGCGCAAGCCGCCCTCGAGCGCTATCAGCGGGCGCGGGGCCTCTTGTCGGAGTTGGAAGCCGACGCCAGTCAAGACCTGCCGCACGAACTTCAGCGATTGGAAGAGCAATTCAGGGCAGGAGAAGTGGATGTGCTACGGATTTTCCAGGCGCGCACCAGTGTTATCCAACACCGCCGGGCAGTTCTGGATTCGCTCAACGAACTGACTCAAGCCGCCGTGGCGGTCACGGCCGCGACGGGGCTGCCCGTGGAAGGTTTACTAACAGTCTCAGCGCAGCAAATGCCACCACAATCCCACTGAGTTTTCGACGGTCAACCGAGCGATGTGCCACTTGTCGCTTGCGCGCGTCGGTCGCGACCACCGGCGCAAAAATGCCGCTTTGCGAAATCACTTCGGTCACATCGCCCGCTCTGACTCAAGGATGGCGATTGATTCCTCGAGAGTTGCCACCGACATGGAAAGGACGGCGATTTGCCGTTTGAGATTGTCACGGACCTGTTGAGAACGGATCTCCAGCATTGGACGACCTCGCAGAGTTGAAGAACGGGAGATGATCGCCGTTCTTCAACTCTGCGATGCGTTTCGCAGTCGCGTCGGTTTCGTGATAAGGCATGCTGGAGAATTCGATGACTGTGCTGTCAGGCATCGCCGACGAACCGATTCCAAGCCGCCTGTAATTCCCTGCGGAATTGACTGATCCGCGCCGGACACACCCGGAACCGTTTGGCGGCCCGCTGCGTGGTCTCGCCTGCAGACAGGATCTCGGCGATTCGCCGGCGGCGGCGATCGAGCGTGGTGAGAAAGGCCGAATAGTCGATGCGGCTGGCCGCGAGCTCGGCCGGAGTGACGCTGGCGTCTTCGACGAGGATCTCCTCCCAGGCGCTCCTCTCACTGTCCTCCCTGCACAGCGACTCGACTTGGACGGACTTGCGGCACTGGCAGTAAGGCGAAGTGACGTCCTTGATGTTGAGCCGCTGACCAACCCGGCGTCCCGCTCGATACTGCCGAATGGCATACCGGGCCAGCGTGAGCGGGCCCGCCACCGCGGTGCGCCCCTGTTCGGCAAGGCGAGCAAAGGCTTGGCACGCATTGCAGACGACTTCCTGGATGACTTCGTCGCGTGCCTCGACGGGAAGGTCGCGGAAGGCAAAGCGGGCATAACAACGAATCTGGGCCAGCATTCCCAAAAACTCGTCTTGCCACGTCGGCTCGGCAGTGCAACAGGGATCAGCAGGGGCGCGTGCCGACGACAACGAAACCGCGGGGATCATCATGGAGGACTCCTCATGAGGAGACCGCCCCGTTGCGGGGCGGTCGTGTTCAGAAGACGGACCGCTCCCGCGAGCGCGAGAGCACAAGTTCAAGAGGCAAGCTATGCCGGGGATGCCGCGTCGATGTCGGCTACCGTCCCTGACGCGACCGGGCATGAGGCAATCGCACCTGCATGGCCGCAGGGATTCGAGTCAATCAGAGACTCGCCGGCGCTTGGCGCTCTGGGGATCATGAGTGGGGGACGCACGATGTTGCTGTTGGTCAATCCAGCAGCGGGCCAGGAGTTGAGCGAGGCATTCCAGGAAGCGCTGCAATTTGGGATCGCGCTTCGAGTCGGAAGGGGGCGAGTCAGAATTCATAGAACCGGTCCTTCAAAGTGTGGGTGATGTCGCCCAGTACGCACAAAAAAAGCAGGGCGCCCCTTGCGGGGCGCCCTGCGGGTATGACGCGTTAATCCTGAGCAGAATCGATGGTGTCCGGGGATGGCTCAGGCAGACTCCGCCTTGATCTTGGCCAACTGGCGCTGGACCGTTTGGCGGCTGCAACCGGCAATCTTCGCGATCTCGTGGGCGGGCCGATCTTCGGCGGCCAGCCGAGCAATGGTCTCGAAGGTCGACCGCGGCAGCCGGGTGCTCCGGCCACGTTCAGGCCTGCGGCCGGCAACGATCGCTTCCTGGACCGCATCCGGGCGAAGCCAGTCGTAGGCGCGTTGGGCCACGACAATCGAGATCTGCAGCCGGCGGCCAATCTCCGAGAACGGCAGCTGTTCCTCGTCCCGCAGACGAACCACTTCTGGAGCGACCGCCTTGTATTGGCAAGGTTTGTTGCCAATGCCCGGCTGCTTGGTTTTCCGGGACTTGGGTTGCGGCCGTTCGCCGGTCTCCGCGAAGTCCAAGGCCTGCTTCACCTGATGCCACTGCAGCTTGTAGCTGGCCGCGATGGCATTGATCGATGCGCCCCCGTCCGCCAGTTGCTTGAACACCGGCGCCATCCGCTCGTAACGGGGAATCTCGTCAATGACCACCTCCACCGTGGGCGGGACGTGAGTCAAGACCGACGCCGCGAACCGCCCACAATCCGTCGGACAGAC
>JAWXBB010000290.1:0-15623 GCA_034439795.1 Planctomycetaceae bacterium
AAACCCCCTGAGAACTATGGCATTTTTCTTATCCGTGTGCCATTCGACTGTAGCCACGGGTGAAGCGCAGCCCGCCGCGGGCGAAGCGCAACCCGTGGATATCACTCCACCCGTGGCTACATTCGGGTCGCCCCTGCCGGGGCTGAGAAGATCTGTCACCCCCCCTTGGCGACCACGCTGTCACCGGGGGCATCGATGCGTCACGAACCCATGACCGCTGGAGATCGAGCGCATTCGCAGATTTATTTGGCCGTCAGATCGATCGGAAAGTCGTTGGCTCCCGCCTTCACTTCGTATTCCAGGCCGCTGGTGTTGGTGTCCCGGTATTTCTTGGGGAACTCGACCTTGACGGTTGGATCGCGAAGCTCCGGATTCTCGAACGCCTCTTCGGCCGACACGTCCTTGGGCGCGGGGGCCGCGGGCGGCGCGATCATTACCTTGTAGACGCCGGCCGGCATGTCCCCGCTGTTGAAGCTGTCGACCTCGAACTTTCCGTCGGCGTCGGTCATGCCGAAGGCGAGGAAGCCCTTCTCCATCTGCATGAACGACACGGCCGTTCCGGCCGCGAGCGGCTTGCCGTCCATCGTCAACCGCCCGGTGATCTTGCCGGTGGGGCCGTAGTCGACGCCGCCGCAACCGATCGTGCACAGGTTGAGAACGGCGACCGCCAGGTGACGCACTGCATGCCGACTCGTCATAGTCCACATCATCCGTTGAAGAAGTTCGAAGGATTCGAAGCGGTTTCAGAATCCAATCTTGGTGATTGCCGTTGGTGGCGGACCTTTGATCGGTGGTCCAGTACGCCGCAGGCGTTCGATCGCACAGCCCAGGGTCGCGAGTCGGCGAGCGCACCCTGGGAAAACGGCGTCCGAGGCGCATCGACCCTGAAAGGGTCGCATCATCGGCGGCATCAAAGCTTGATGAAACCCTTTCAGGGTATGGTGTTCGTCATCGATTGCCACCCAGGGTGCGCTCGCAGACTCGCGACCCTGGGCTGTGAGATACAACGCCTTCGGCGTAAAGACCATGGGATGTTGAAACAGCTTCTAGCAGTCGATCTGCCGCCAGACGTTGCCGCCTTAGAAGTCGCCGAGCACTTGGCCGTCGTCGCGAGTGGCGAGTTTCTTGAGCGTCTCCAGGTCCATGTTTTCGCTCAGGAACCGGACGGCTCCATCGCCCAGCAGGCAATGCGTGCCCCCGACGTGGAACGAGCCCAGCGGGTTGTTGGCTCCCATGTTGCTCGACATGCCGGGGAAGACCGTGTCGGCAAACGGCTCCTGGCGGATGCGGTAGCGAACCGTCGTCACGTTGAAGAAACGATACGGGTTGGTTCCCCCTTCCGAATCGTTGCCGCCCGGATCGACATTGGGCGGCGTGCCATCCATGCGGCAGCCAATCAGCCAGCCGGTGTTGTCGACCGCACCGGCCAGGGAAGCGCCGGCCGATGGGAAAATCCACGAGTACACGCCATTGGCGACGGGGAGCCGGATCAGTTTGACCCCCTGCTCGCCGACCATCATCGTGTTGCTCATCCCGTCGGTGACGTCGCGGAATCGGACGAAGGAGTTAATGCCCAGCATTCCGCCGCCACTGCTCTTGGCAGTCCCGCCTCCCTGCTGGTGATTGAAGATGCGGGTTTCGTTGAACGACGTCATATCGGCCGCACCGGCGATGCCGGCATAGGTGTTGAAGTTCTCGCGGTTTGGCTGCTGTCCGTCGAAGCTAAACGTCGGGCAGACCGTCGGCGGATTGGCCCCTTTTGCGAACCGCAGATTGAGTCCCCCGGCACTCGTAGCCACCGGTATCTGCCCGACATAACCCGGAGAAGCCCCACTCCAGGTCATGCCGTTGTAGGCGGGTGCCTGATCGAGATAGGGCAGGAGCATGCCGATGTAGCTGGGGCCGAAGCTATTGGTAGCGCCGGTCCCGGTCCGAGGCGTGGCGGCGAAACTGCACCCGGCAGGCAGCCTGCTATGGGTGGACTCGTAATTGTGCAGCGCCAGGCCAATCTGCTTAAGACTGTTCCGGCACTGTGTGCGCCTTGCGGCTTCGCGGGCCTGCTGCACCGCTGGGAGTAACAGCGCGATGAGGATCGCGATGATTGCGATCACCACCAACAATTCGATGAGCGTGAACGCTTTGCGTTGGGACATGGTCGACCCTTTCAACCACAATACGAGTGAACGATACCGATGATGAACAAGAACCACAGAAGTTCCGTGGTGGAACTCGTCTCAGGAAACGACTGACATACATGTGTAGCCGTCAATGCGTCAATTTGGGTTTTATCACTTCGGGTCATGACGTTCAACGGAATTCGCACGTTGAACGCACACAAACCGCGAAAATTCGATGGTTCGATCCCACTTTCCCGTCTTGGCAGGCTATTTGGCTTCGAGTTGAAAATCGACTTCATTCGGGCCGGGCTTCACGTCGGCCGTCAGTTCCGTCTCCGTGCTGTTGTACCGCTTCGGAACGACTTCCTTCTTCTCGACCGTCTGCCCGGTTTTCGGGTCCAGGCCTTCATAGGCGGTGGTGATCCGCACCTTGTGCGTGCCGATTTTCGCCCCTTTGTCCTGGCCCATGTAGATCAGGTCGTACACGCCGTTGTCGTCGGTCATCGCCTGCGAGGTGCGACCGCCGCTGTCGGGACTGAACGTCACGATCGCCCCCGCGAGCGGCGTGCCGGCCTGCACCACCTTGCCGCGGACCTGGCCGATCTCCGGCCGATCGCCCTGGCTGCCGCAACCGGCCAGCGCGGTGAGCAGCAGGCACACCAACACCCGGCCGTGTGTGGGGATGCGGAATAACAACTTCGGCATTCGAGACAGATCCTGGCAAGTCGATGTCGGGAGAATCACATTCGCGGAGTCGGTGGAGTACGCCGAAGGCGTTTCATCACACAGCCCAGGGTCGCGAGTCCGCGAGCGCACCCTGGGAACGGGGCGTCCCCGTTGCATCGACCCTGAAGGGGTCGCATCATCGGCAATGTTCAAGCCTGATCAAACCCTTTCAGGGTCTTGGATTCGCAATTGATCGCCACCCAGGGTGCGCTCGGAGACTCGCGACCCTGGGCTTCGTGATGAAACGCCTTCGGCGTAAGCACCATGCCCAAGTCCGTTAGAACTCGCCCATGACCAGGCCGTCGTCGCGGGACAACAGGAGCTCGAACGTGCTGTCGGTCTGGTTCGTGCCGATGTTGTTGTCGATGTTCTCGCTGATGAAGCGGACCGCGCCGTCTCCCAGCAGGAAGTGCGCTCCGCCGACGTGCTGGCTGCTGTAGTTGCGACGGAAATCGCCCGCCACCGGGCTGCTGGTGCTGTTCATCAGCGACAGTCCGCAGGCGTGCGTCATCATCATCCCGCGGTTGTTGTCGCCCACGGCCTGGGAGGCGCCGCGGATGCCGAAGATCGTGCCGGCGTAGATCTTCACGCCCTTGAAGTTGTAAGCGCGTTCGCCGATCAGAATGGTGTTGCTCATGCCGTCGGTGACGTCGCGGATGGCGCAGTTGCTGTTCTGCCAGAACGCGCCGTTGGCGAACTGGACGCCGCCCATGGCGGTCAGCGGGCCGGCCAAGTTGCGGAGCGAACGGCTGGCGTTGCTCCCCATGTAGTTCGAGGTGGAGGTAGCGACCCCGTTGATGCGGTAGCCGTTCGTGCTGGGAGCGGGCAGGTCCGGGGGCTGCGGGCCGTCGTTGAGTTGCGGACCGGTGTCGGACGGGCAACGAAAGGCGGCGAGCGGAGTCTGCAGGCCGGCGCGGCAGCCGCCGGCGATGTCGGCGACGCAGACGGCCATCGTCTGATTGCCGGGGTTCAGCTTGTTATACAGCGGGGCCTGATCGATGTACGGCAGGAGATAGGTCGCCCAGCTCCAGTTCCCGTTGAGGTCGCTGTCCGCCGTGGCGGTGAACTGCATCACGTAACCGGGCGGGAAGCGGTTCATGGTGTCGTGATAGTTGTGCAGCGCCAGGCCCAACTGCTTGAGGTTGTTGCGGCACTGCGTCCGCCGGGCGGCTTCGCGGGCCTGTTGCACCGCCGGCAAAAGCAGGGCGATGAGAATGGCGATGATGGCGATCACCACCAGCAACTCGATGAGCGTGAATCCGCGTCGGCGAGGCATAACCGGGTTCCTTCGACAGAGAACAGGACACAGAATGAATTGCGGCCCGCGCGGTAGAACCAACGGATGTATCGACGAAGGGAAATCGAGTCGGACTGCGGTTTCCCCGAGCGGGCGAAAGGGAAACCGAACGTCCTGCCTGTGTTTCTCCCTTGCGGCAGCCGATTCCCCGTGGAAAATCCCGTTGTCGGGAAAAAATGCGGCATTCGTCCCTTCGCCAGTGCCTTGACCGTGCTGAGATGTCGGGGTGCCACTGGCGGCGGGCTTCGGCCGCCAGTGTGCATTGTGGGTTGGGAACAAAGACACTGGCGGCCCAAAGCTGCCGCCAATGGCACCCAAATTCCTGTCAACTCCGATCGGTTGAACCACTAGCTCGGGAAAGAACTCGAAATCTCCGGCGATCGGGCGGGGAATCGGGGTTTCCTCCGGAGAATCCTTTTATCGCTGTCGCGCTGTTCGAGGGCCGAATCTGATCCCTCGGACCGTGCGGTGGAGGTGGCACGTGGACAGTCACGGTCCCGACGGGGGCCTGTTCGCCGCGCTGATGGTCCAGCACGACCGCCGGCTGCTGCGGTACATCCTCACGTTGTTGCCTCAACGGGCCGACGCCGAGGAAGTCCTGCAACGGACGGCGACGGCGTTGTGGGAGCGGTTTGCGGAGTACGACGTCACCCGAGAGTTTTACCCCTGGGCCGTCCGCTTCGCGTATTTTGAGGTGCTCAATCATCGGAAGGAACGGGCCCGCGACCGGTTGGTGTTTCGCGAAGAATTGCTGTCCGAGTTGGCGGCGACCCGGATGGAACTGGACGATCTGCTGGAGCGCCGTCGCGAAGCGTTGTTGATTTGTCTGGGACAATTGCCGCCGGCCGATGCCGAGTTGTTGCGGCGACGGTATTGCACCCCGGAGACCGTCGCCGTGCTGGCCGCCGAATGGGGGGCGACGGTGAAGTCGTTGTACCGCCGGCTGGACCGGTTGCGGGAACGGTTGGCGGACTGCGTGTCGCGACGGACGGCGGGATGGACTACGGAGAAGGCGAACACATGAATCACGAACCGTCGGCACCGAAGATCGAATTGCCCGGACTCGACGTCTCGGTCTTGTTTCGGCGTGCGCTCGCGGGCGATCTGTCGGCCGAAGAATTCCAGGGACTGGAGAGTCGCCTGCAAGCAGACCCGCACCTGCGGGCCGAGTACGTGAAGTTCGTCGATCTGGAAGCCTGCCTGCACGACGAGTTGCAACAGCGTCCGGAGCCGTTGGTCGTGCCGTTGCCGGCCCGTTCCCCATCGTGGCGGCGCTGGCTGGTGCTGGGGGCGACCGCGGCGGCGTGTCTGTTCGTGATGGCGGCGAACTGGCTGCGGTCCGATGTGGAGGTCGTCCAGAATCCGCCCGTTTCCGGCGATCAGACCGTCAAACTGCCGCAGCCCACGTATCTCACCGCACCGCTTCAAGGCTTGCCGGATGTCGCGGTGGTCACGGCGTCCGATCAGCCGGTGACAGCGGACGTGGCTGCGCTGGCCGTCGGCGCGCGGCTCAAGCCGGGCGTGCTGACGCTCTCCGAAGGGGAACTGCAACTCGACTTCCTCGGCGGCGGACGGCTGTTGCTGCGCGGTCCGGCGGAGTTGCATCTCGTCTCCGCGACGGCCGCCACGCTGGTGTCGGGGGCGGCGTCCGTCCGCATGCCGTACTCGCAGGTCGGCTTCGTGCTGAGCGCCCCCGAAGCGGCCGTCATCGCCGCGGGGACTGAGTTTTCCGCTCGCGTGCAACCCGACCGTCGCACGCTGGTGCAGGTCTACGGGGGCATGGCGGAACTCTCGCTGCTCGGCGAAGACGGCAGCACGCTGATCAGTCAGCGGCTGACGGATCAGGCGGCGGTCCTGGTCGATGCCGCCGCACGACAGTTCCTTCCGGTGACGGAGCCGTTCGACGACCTCCCCAGGGTCCGCGATCTCGTTCACGCCGAACTCGTGGTGACGGCGGATTACGTCCGCCAGGTCGAACAATCGCGGCCGTATCTGTACTGGCGGTTCGAGTCGGAGGAGAACGGCCGGATTCCCGACGCGCTCGACGGCCCCTACGCCGCTCAAATCCTCAGCGACGACTTCAGCCGCGACGCGATCCGCATCGCCAACGGCGTCGCCGAGTTTCTGCCGAGCGTGACGCCGCGGTGCATTGCCTCGGTCGATCTGGTGCCGGACTTCAACCAGCGCGACTTCAGCATCGAATTGTGGATGCTGCCGACCGAACTGAAAGCCAGCGCCCTTTTCAGCACGGTGCTGCCCGGCGAACTGCCGTCGCCGCAGCATCTGAACTTTCTCGAAATCGCGTTCAACACGAATCTGGTTCACAAGCCGGGGGTGATCCGGTTCCTGCACCGCCAGCCGCCGGCGATCGCGGGCGGGTACAACCTGTTCTCGCAGGACGTCTGCACGCCGGGCGCGTGGAGCCACATCGTGGCCACGAAATCGCCCGATGAACTGCGGCTGTTCGTCAACGGGCAGCTCATCCGCACGGTGTCCGGCCCCGGCACCGGCGCATCGGATGACCTGAGTTATCGGCTGGTTCTCGGGCAACTGGGGACGCTCAACAATCAGCGACAGTTTCAGGGGATGATCGACGAGGTCGCCGTCTACGACCGCGTGCTGCGGTCCGAAGAGATTTCGCGGCACTACTGGTCCATCGTCCGCAGCGTCCCGCTGGCGTCGTGGCGACCCGTCGGCGAAGATGAGTCGCTCATCGCGTGGAGGGGCCGCTGAATGCGGAATGCGTACTTGAAGGCTTGGGACGTGGGTGGCCGGGGCTGGAGCCGCTTCGGCGAAGCCCCGGTTGTTCCCGTGCTCACCGGGGCTTCCCTCCCGTTGGTCGGTCCAGCCCCGGCCACCCTGAGGTGCGTTGCGTGGATGGGAATCGTGCTGGTCGTCGGGCTGGGTGCGACCGTGGAGGCTGCCGACCGCGTGCGGTTCAATGAGCAGATTCGGCCGCTGCTGTCCGACCGCTGCATGGCCTGTCACGGGCCGGACGAAAAGCGCCGCGAAGCCGAACTGCGGCTCGATCTGCGCGCGAGCGCGATCGGCGATCCCAACGGCACGCACGCCATCGTCCCCGGCAAGCCGGATGAGAGTCCGCTGTGGAAGCGGATCACGTCGACCGATCCCGACGAGCGCATGCCCCCGCCCGCTGCGAAGAAGCCGCCGTTCACGCCGGCCGAGTTGGCGCTCCTCAAACGCTGGATCGAAGAGGGCGCCGAGTACGAAAGCCATTGGGCGTTTCTGCCGCTGAAGACCGATCCGCCGCCGAACGTCGCCGGTGCGCCGAATCCCGTCGATGCGTTCATCCGCGCGAAGCTGAATACGGTGGGAGTGGCCCCCTCGCCGGCAGCCGACCGGGCGACGTTCATTCGCCGCGTCACGCTGGACCTGACGGGCGTGTTGCCGACGTCGGACGAAGTCGCCGAGTTCCTCGGCGATCAGCATCCCGCGGCGTACGAACGGCTGATTGACCGCCTGCTCACGTCGCCGCAGTATGGCGAACGGTGGGGCCGGCACTGGCTCGATCAGGCCCGCTATGCGGACTCGAATGGTTACGCCATCGACGCCCCGCGCGACATGTGGCCGTACCGCGACTGGGTGATCGACGCCCTGAACCGCGACGTGCCCTTCGATCAATTCACGATCGAGCAGCTCGCCGGCGACCTGCTGCCATCGCCGACGAAATCGCAACTGGTCGCGACCGGTTTTCATCGCAACACGCTCATCAACCAGGAGGGGGGAACGGACCGCGAGCAGTTCCGCGTGGAGGCGACAATGGACCGCGTCAACACCACCGGCGCGGTCTGGCTCGGGCTCACCGTGGGGTGCGCTCAATGCCACACGCACAAGTTCGACCCGATCACGCAGCGCGAATACTACGAGCTGTTCGCGTTTTTCAACTCCGCTCAGGACGCCAACGACCGCGGCCCGGCGGTGGAAGTGATTCGCGGCGAGATGTTCGGCCAACCGGTTCCGGTTGTGCGTGAACCGAAGCCGCTCTCCGCTCCCGAACTGGCGAAGCTCCGCAGCGCGTGGGAGCAAGCGACGCGAGAGCGCTTGGAACGGTCGCCATCCCCGCTGCCAGAATGGTCGCCGCTGTTGGCGACAGAGTCGAAAACAGATTCCGGCACGCCACTGACCACGTTGGATGACGGCTCGCTGCTCTCCGCGTCGAAGGGGTCGGCGAACGACCGCTTCACGGTCATTGGGACCACGAAGCTGCCGCGCATCGGCGCAGTGCGATTGCGTGTGCTGACGCACGAATCGTTGCCGAAACGCGGCCCCGGCCGGGCGGGGAATGGCAATTTTGTGCTGTCGGAATTCCGATTGAACATTGACGGCGTCGCCCATCCGTTTCGCCGCGCGACGGCCGATCACGAGCAGCCGAACTTTCCCGTGGACGCCGCGATTGATGCCGACGCCAAGACCGGCTGGGCGATCAACGTCGGCGAAGGCTCGACCGCCCGGATGAACGCCGACCACGAGGCGGTGTTCGTCCTCGCGGAACCGGTCGATGTCGCCGGCAAGCCGCTGGAGATCGTGCTGTCGCACGACATCAACGCGAACTATCTCATCGGCCGGTTTGCCATCGACGTCGCCGCCAGCGCCGCCGCATCGCAATCGGACTCCGCACTGCTCACCGCCCTGCTGAAGCCGGACAAGGAGCGATCGAAGGCCGAGCAGTCTGCGATTCAGTCCGCGTTCGAGAAAGCGGAACCGCGGGCCAAGCCGCCGGAGAAGAAGGCCGCTAACCCCGACGTCGTCCAGGTGATGGTCATGCGCGACTTGCCCGAACCGCGCGAAACGCACCTGATGACCCGCGGCGATTTCACGCGGCCGAACAAGGAACTGGGGCCGTTGTCGCCCGGAGCAATCGCCGCCGTCGCGCCCCCCCTGACAGAAGCCCGCACGCGACTGGACTTGGCGCGGTGGCTGGTGCATCCCGACAACCCGTTGACGCCGCGCGTCACGGTCAATCGCGCGTGGATGCGGTTCTTCGGCCGCGGTCTCGTCGAGACGGACGAGGACTTCGGCGCTCAGGGGGCGGCCCCGACGCATCCTCTTTTGCTCGACTGGTTGAGCCTGGAGTTTCAGCGGCAGGGCTGGAGCCAGAAGTCGCTGCATCGGTTGATCGTCACCAGCGCGACGTACCAGCAATCGTCGCGGCTGCGTCCCGAACTGGCCGAGCTGGACGCACGTAATCTGCTGCTCGCTCGTCAGGAACGCTTCCGTCTGGAGGCCGAAGTCGTCCGCGATGCGGCACTCTCGGCGAGCGGTCTGCTGGACCGGACGCTGGGGGGCCAAAGCGTGTACCCGCCACAGCCGGACGGCGTGTACGCCTTCACGCAGGTCAACAAGGCGTGGCCGACGGACACCGGCCGCGACCGCCATCGCCGCGGGTTGTACACGTTCTTCTTCCGCAGCGCACCGTATCCGCTGTTCACGACGTTCGACGCGCCCGACTTCCAGGCGGTCTGCACGCGGCGCTTGCGGTCCAACACGCCCTTGCAGGCGCTCACGCTCGCCAACGATCCCGCATTCTTCGAGTTGGCACAGGGCCTCGCATTGCGATTGGCGACCGAAGTCCCCGGCGGCTTCGAGGCGACGCTCGACGACCGCATCCGCCGCGCGGCCCTGTTGTGCTTCAGCCGCGAACCGACGGTTAAGGAGACGCAAGTGCTGCGCGATTATCTGCAACGTGAATGGACGTCGTTCCAGAAGGACACTATGGCGACGGAAGCCCTGACGACCCCCACGCTGCGGCAAGCCGTCCCCCCGGCCGACGCCGCGAGTCTCGTGATTCTCGCGCGGACGCTGTTCAACGCCGACAATTTCATCACGCGGGAGTGATGATGGGTTGATGGTCATGCACACCTTCGCGGTCTTGTTTTAGCCCCGATAGGGGCGACAGAACGTAGCCCCAGGCGTAAGCCTGGGGATGGATGGAGATTGAAAACGGTAGCCCCGTGAGGGGCGAAAGAATGGTGGGGGAGGCGACCGGCTTTCTGTCGCCCCTCCGAGGCTGTGCTGACTGAAACCGCTGCTCCCCAGGCTTACGCCTGGGGCTACGATCTACCGCCCCTCCGGGGCTGAAAAAATTAGAGGTCACAATCTGTGACCTCCAACTTGCGAACTTGTGATGCCAGCCTGGCATCACAAGTTTTCGTGAAATGACGAATGCTTTTGGGCCTGCGATCGAGATCCCACAATGTCTTCCGTTCAACCACAATCGTTCGATCAATCCCGCCGCGAATTCCTGCAAACTTCCGGGTTGGGCGTCGGCGCGATTGCGCTGCAAGCGCTGCTCGCTCGCGACAGCAGCGCCGCGCCGGTGAAAATCAACCCGACGAATCCGATGTCGCCACGCCTGCCACCCTTGACGGCGAAGGCCAAGCGGGTCATCTACCTCTTCATGGCGGGCGGGCCGAGCCAGCTCGAACTGTTCGAGGACAAGCCGAAGCTCCGCGAGTTCAGCGGGCAGGCGCCACCGCCCAGCCTGCTCGCCGGCAAGCGGTTCGCATTCCTCAAGGGGACCGAAACCCTGCTCGGCAACACGCGGAAGCTCGCCCGGTACGGCGAATGCGGCATGCACCTCAGCGAGTTGCTGCCCCATCACCGGCAGATCGTCGACAAGGTCTGCTGGCTCCGCGGCATGACCACGGACGTCTTCAATCACGGCCCCGCCAAGCTGTTCATGAACACCGGCTTCCAGGCGCCGGGCCGGCCGAGCTTCGGGTCGTGGGTGACGTACGGCCTCGGAAGTGCCGCCGACGATCTGCCCGGTTTCGTCGTGCTGCAAAGCGGCCCGCGCGGTCCTCGGGCCGGGGCGTCGCTGTGGAGCAGCGGCTTTCTGCCGACGTCGTTCCAGGGGGTGCCCTTCCGTGGCAAAGGCGACCCGATTCTGTACCTGAAGAGTCCCGAAGGGCTGTCGCGCGACCGCGAACGGGCCTTTCACAACGCCGTCGCCGCGCTCAACCGGGCGCATCTCGCCGACACCGGCGACCCGGAGATTCTGACGCGCATCAACGCCTACGAGATGGCGTTCAAGATGCAGACCAGCGCCCCGGACCTGATGGACCTCGGCCAGGAGACCAAGGCCACGCTCGAAGGCTACGGCGCGGAGCCGGGCGTGCCGTCGTTCGCCACGAACTGCGTGCTGGCCCGGCGGCTGATCGAGCGCGGCGTGCGGTTCGTGCAGCTCTATCACACCAACTGGGACAGCCACGGCGGACCGGGCGAGACGCTGAACGCCGACTTCGAGAAGGTCGTGAAGGACGTCGACCAGGCGTCGGCGGCGCTCGTGCTCGACCTCGAACAACGCGGGCTGCTCGACGACACGCTGGTCGTGTGGGGGGGCGAGTTCGGCCGCACGCCGATGGGCGAGAACCGCGACACCATCGGCCGCGACCACCACGTTGACGCCTTCACGCTCTGGCTCGCCGGCGGGGGGACCAAGCCCGGCCTGATTCACGGCGAAACCGACGAGCTCGGCTTCGCCCCCACCAGCGGCAAAGTCCACGTTCACGACCTGCACGCCACGCTGCTGCACCAACTCGGCTTCGACCACGAGCAACTCACCACGCGCTTCCAGGGCCGCGACTACCGCCTCACCGACGTCCACGGCGAAGTCGTCCACGAGATTCTCGCGTAGGTTGGTCGGACTGGACTCATGCCACCGACGGCGGGTGCCACTGGCGGCGGCTTTGGGCCGCCAGTGTCTTCGTTCCGTGCCTCTCGATGAAACTCGACTTTGATCCTGAATCGACAAGACCACTGGCGAGCGAAGCCCCTCGCCAGTGGCACTCGGCGGTGAGGATGCGACTGGTTTCACGGGACACCACCAAGCGATGGCCGCCGCCCACAGCAGCACGGCGACCGCGGTGTCGCACTGCCGAAAGCGACGACGCCATCGCAGCCGTTTGATGTCCCGCTCCGTCCGCGCCGACCGGCATCGCGGCGGCAACCCGGCCGCGATCCGCAGTCGAGTCCAGGTGCCCCAGAATCGGGCGACGGTGCCGCGGGCGACGCCGATCTCGCGGCAAAACCGGTCCAGCGTGACATTCGGCCCGGTCCGCGCGGCAAGGAGCCGCAACTCGGCCCGCAAATCGTGGACGGCGCTCATGGGAGAATCCCGGCGAGTGGTCAACGACCCGAAGCGGCGGGGGCCCATCCCCGCGGATCTTCGTGTCTCTCACCCTACCGGAACCATTGCGCGGATTTTTGGGGACACCTGGCGAGCCGCATTCCCCCATTTAGCCCTCGGTCTCCCGACCGGGGGGCGATGAACCCTCGACACCCCGACGTCGTTCGAGGCGCTCGCCCCCCCCGTCAGGAGACGGGGGGCTAAATGATGACTCGCCGCCGTGGCCGGTCGTCGCCCGCCTGGACACGTCCGAAGACACGGCCGTGGCACACCGGCCCGCGCGACCGTTCCCCGTCTGCGTGTGCCACGGCTGTGTCGGGCGTGCGGACGCTTCGCAGGACGGCCAATCGCTTGTCCGGGACACCCGGCAACTGGCTCGGTGTCGCCCACGGCGAGATTGCAGAGACGGGGTGTCACAAGTATTATCCGTCGAACTTTCGCGGCAGCATCGCTGGATTCATTAAGGTTTTAATTGTGGCTATCAAGGATATTTCCGTCGATCCTCGTTATGGAAGCGGCTTGATGTTCGGGGAGTATTTCGACGATCCGGACCTCGTGGCCGCCACGATTTTTCACTTGACATCCGTCTTTCCAGACACTGTCGGCTATGTACTCCGCTATTGCGACGTCCCGACTGGCAAAGATCCCTATTTCGCCCCGTATGATGCCGTTGGTATCGTGAATGGAGATCGGCGCGATCCGATGGCTGGCCTTCCGCTGCGCATTCCCCCGGTTAACCTGCGGGGAGACATGCAGCGCTGGCCGTTGCTGGCTTGGAACGAGCCGGACGGCGGCGGCCAATCCGACGCACATCAGAACGCCGTTCGACGCGGTCAAGTGCTGCTGCGAGGCGAGGGAGGTCTTCCCACGGGCTTTGCCAAGATCGTGCAGTCGGGAGGAGTGCCGATTCCGGATGAGGAGTTTCGGCTCAGGTATTGCGAGACGAAGATGTGGCTCGATGACCAAGTGACAGAACTCAGGACGCGGAAGCTAAGTTTGTTGGCACTGGTCGCCCCTACCCTGACCGCCATGCGAGACCTTATTGCCCACGGCCAGCACCGCCTTGCCGTGGGTCAGTTGGCCATCCTACTGACAAGCCATGTATTGAATGGCGCCGAATTCAATCGCGCGGCGTTCTTTGCTCTCGATCCTGACGAATTCGGCGAGCTATCATGCGTCATGGCCCACGGCGACGATTCCTCAGAGGCCAGCAATGCCGAACGTGGCAGGATCGTCCGAGCAGTCGCTTCCGCGCTGGGACTTCGGGGTTTGACGGTGCGCGACGATCTTCCACTTGCTCGCGATCTGGTCGACGAGCGTGTGGATTTGAACGGCCAATCGTTGATCGCCAAGGCCTGGCGGGGGGAGTCCATTCCGGATGATAAAATTATCTGGCTACTCGCCAGCACTCGGCTCGTCGGCGACGTAGTTCAGATTCCGGACGAGCTGGCGCAACCCATCGCCTTCGTCGTCGACCACGACGACGAATTTTTCCAGCAGCACAGGGGGCGAAACCCCGGCTCGGCTGTATTTCGCTCGGAGAACACCAAGTGGTTTGGCCAACTCTGGAAGTACAGCGACCAACAGCTCGGCATTTTCCTTTTTGATTTAGCGGCGTGGTCCAGGTGGGATTACAGCCAACAACTCATTCCCAAGTGCCGGATGTCGAACGAAGTCCTTCAGGCAGTTTCTGCCGGTTTGGGTTCGGTCGCCTGGAAATTCCGCTGATCCGGTCCGCTTCCGTAGGGCTCGACGAAAGCGACAGGAGCAGACCAGCCGTTCTTAATAGATTGACCGTTCGATCGCGAGATCATCACTATCACGAGACCTACAACTTCGGGGCCACGAATGTCTGTCGGGGAAATTTCATTGGAGAGGCCACGCGTGGAACCGCATGTCATCCCAACTAAGACCTACCTGGCCCTTGAGCGCCTGGTGCAGGCGCTCAAGTATCGCATCCTCCGGGTTTCCACAGACCAGTCAGGCCACCTGACGCATGCGCGTCTCCGCGACTCGTTGCTCCATCCCGAACGGGCGCTGCAGCCGAGCGGGGTTCAAGCGGGAACGGCGGCTTCATCGGAACCCGACCGACATGCTCCCTTGCCCGTACCCGATCCGGAGGACATCGCCTATCTCGAGCGCCGCATTGCCAACCTCCGGTTGTTGGCGATTCGGCTTGCCAAAAGTGCCTCGCGGGAGACGAAGATTGAGGAAGTGACCCCGGAAGTCATGAAAGCCTGCTGGGATGCCATCTTGGAAAAACCGGAGTTGCTGCAGAATGCCCTGAGTGCCGGCGAGTCTCGGGACCGTGCGTGATGAGCAAGAAGCAGCATTCTTCGCCCGGCGGGGGCGACGCCGAAGCAGCAGCGATCAAACAGAGCATCGATGCCATCCGGGTAGCCACACCCTTTGCCGAATCGCTGGATTGGTTCGGCAACCCTGACGCATTCGGCACAAGCGGCAAAAAGTCATGCGACTTCGCGACGGAGGCGATCCGTTCGAGATTGCTCGGCGGTCAGCAGGATGTCCAAGCGGAATTGAAGTGCCTATTGGCGGTCGACGCCAGTTTGCGTCTCGTCAACGGCTATGCGTCGCTGGACTACAAGCACCTCTGCGACGTTCTCAAGGTCGTCGCGTCAATCAAGCAGTACATCGGCGACAGGTCGTTGAAGCGCCCTCGCAATTTTATGATGATCGCCGCTCCCGGCTCGGGAAAAAGCCATCTCGTCGAGAGCATCGCGAAGAGCGTCGGGGACTCCGACGTGGGCGTAGCCACGTTCAATATGGCCACGATGGAATCCAAACGCGACTTGGTCGGTGTGATCGACGCCTGCCGCAACATTACGGTGGAAGGCAAGACCCCCCTCGTCTTCCTTGATGAGTTCGACTCTCGACCGGAGAACATCCCTTTGCTGTTGCCCCTGCTCTGGGATGGGACGCTGGACTTTGAGAATCGGCAGCTCAAGGTGGGCCGGTGCGTGTTCGTCCTGGCCGGCAGCAAGGACGAGATTCGCAAAAAGGTGTCCATGATCAAACATTGCCAGCGGCCGGAAACAGCGGAGGCCAGCGAAGACAAGATGGTGGATCTGTTGTCCCGCATCAGCGGTTCCAACATCCACATTCCACCTTTTCCGATTCCAGATCCACAAGTTCCGAAACCTGATCCAGACGTCTTGGATAGCCAACTCTTCAAATGCGACAAGGTGGTCATTTCGATAGCCCTGCTGCGGAATCGATTCGGCGTTCTCAACTCTCAAACGCACCGGGGCGTTGAACTGATCTTCGCGAAAGCCACCGCTGGGGTTCCAATGGTTGTTGCCACAAGCCTTGGAAC
>JAWXBB010000291.1:0-5644 GCA_034439795.1 Planctomycetaceae bacterium
CTATCGCACCGTGCAGACCCACTTCGCGACCTGGCTGGCGCTGACCCGCGACAGCGCCGTCGATAGCGATCCGGTGCCGGCCCACGTCGAGCGCGAGTTCCGCCGCTATCTGGAATGCGGCATCCTCGCTCTGGCTTCGCCCGCGCTCGTTGCGGGGAGTGCGGGCACGACTTCCTGATCGCCTTCTCCTGCAAGGGGCGCGGGGTGTGCCCGTCGTGCAACACCCGGCGCATGGTCGAGACCGCGGCGCATCTGACCGATCACGTCTTCCCGCGCCTGCCGCTGCGGCAATGGGTACTGGCAGTGCCGAAGCGGCTACGTTACTTCCTGCAGCGCGACCCCGCGCTCCAGGGCGCGGCGCTGCGCCTGTTCTAATTCCTCCCGCCTGCCATATTTGATGGGTCAAGGCGACGGCAGCACTGCGACAGAACGACTTGGTGAACGGCGGGTCGTGCTTGCCCGTCCGTTCCACCTGGAGTTACACCCGTCGCTGCCAGATCGTAGGATCCCGGCGACCGTGAAATACTGCGAGGACAACCAAAACTTGTTTGAACGGAGTCGAAAGTACACGGAATACGGAAAGCGCCGCGCAACGGCGCGACGTATATCCCCGAAAACGAGTTGATACCGCAGAGGTGCTGCCGCCGCATTCGCGATGGCTTGTTCGATCTCGACCATGAATTCGTCGCCAAGTCCAAGGCGCTGTTCGTCGTACCAGACAGCCGCATTTTCAATTTCGACTTTCGCAGCACGTCGAAAAACGATGCTAACTGTCATCGCCCCAAGCGCGAGCGGACGGAAGCTTTAACTTCATCCCAAGGCACGACGTCATCCGGAAACGCATCGTCGTCCGCAACACGACGGTCCAACTCCGCGCGTTGCGCGTCAGTGAGAGGGAACGCTTTCGCGTCGACACAGATCGTTGCCCATATCTCTTCGACGAGTGCGAGCCGCTCATCGACATCAAGTCGATCTATTCCCAAGGACTTTACTGACACACCCATGGTCACCTCCGTCAGAGACGCCAATTTAGCATGAGACTGTATTCGACGCACTGCGGGGTATAACGTAAAGCTACGGGGCGCCGGCTGACGAAATCGCCAAGCTCGACGCCGGTGCGTTGTCGGTTGGCAGCGCACCGGGCAGCAATTCAATGTGTATCGCAAGACGGGGGCGTCGCTGGTACCCGTGTGCCGCTTCTTCACCGTGGCGTTTGCCCCCAAGAGCTCACATTTTTATGCGCCGCGCGGATTCGGTTGCGAAGGCACGCTGCAAAACAAGGATTGGCAGTTCGAGGCCGACGTGTTCTTCACGCCATTGCCCAATGGCAGCGGGCAGTGCCCGACGGGGCATTTGCCGGTCTATCGTCTCTACAACAACGGGCAGGGCGGCGCACCCAACCATCGCTTTACCGTCGACCCCGTCATCCGCACGCAGATGATTGCCCGTGGCTATGTGGGCGCGGGTGCGGGCGTCGGCGTGGGAATGTGCAGCCCGCAGTAAGGCGGCGACTCGCGCCGACCGCGACTATAATTTTTGACAATACGTGGCACCCCACCAGGAGACGACCCGTGAGAACCATGCGTATCTTCACCATTGCTGCAGCCCTTGCCGGAATTGCAGCCATGACCGTAACTTCCACCGCGTTTGCGCAATGGAAGCCGACCAAGCCCATCAACGTCATCGTCCCTTAGACCGCCGGCGGCGCAACGGATATGGCGGCGAACCATGGCTGTTCCTAGGCCGCCGCGCGACTTCGCACTCGTCGTTCGGCCTCTGGCCAGACGTCGCGCCGTGCCACCCTGAGTTCGTAGTCCGACTGCAAATCGAGCCAGATCTCCGGCGACACGCAGAAATATTTGCCGAGGCGCAGCGCCGTGTCGGCCGTGATCGCGCGCTTGCCGTTGACGATCTCGCTGATGCGGTTCGTCGGCACATCGAGGTCCCGCGCCAGCGTGTTGATGCTGACGCCGAGCGGCTTCATGAATTCCTCGCGGAGGATTTCTCCCGGTGGGATCGGATCCAGCTTCCTCGTTGCCATGGCCATCCCTCAGTGATAGTCGATGATCTCGACATCGTGCGCGTCTCCATTCTTCCATCGAAAGCAGATTCGCCACTGGTCGTTGATGCGAATGCTGTGTTGTCCCTTGCGGCCGCCGCGCAGCGCTTCGAGCCGATTGCCGGGCGGTACCATCAACTCCGGAAGTGTGCGTGCTCGATGCAAGTACAGCAGCTTCCGTCGTGCCTGCCGCTCGATGGCGCGAAACCTGGCAACGAGTTCATCGTCGAAGAGCCGAGCCGTGTCACGGTCTTTGAAGGATCGTATCACCCGCGAAGCATATTACGCGGCGCGTAATATGTAAACCATCATATGCAAGGAAAGGAAATGTCCTTTCCTTCGGCCGGGGACCGAGGTTGGTAGTAAGATCGCGGCCGAAATGCGAAAGAAGGCCGCCTGACGACCTGCCAACTATGAAAGAGTGTCTGCCGTGCGGAAAATGAAGACGGCCCTGATCGTGTCCAGCTTTTTGGCCATCGCGGACTGTACCAAGCCCGGCCCGGGGCCGGAGCTCATCATCGACGGCGGCCGCATCCTGACGATGGAAGGCGCCACGCCGACCTATGTCGAGGCCGTGGCCGTCGACAAGGGGCGCATCGTCTATGCTGGCGACCGTGCCGAGGCCATGAAATTGAAGGGAACCGCGACCCGCCTCAAGAACCTTGGCGGGAAGACGATGATGCCCGGCTTCATCGATGGACATGCTCACTTCATGCAACTGGGTGCGCAGGCAGTCGGGGCCAATCTCCTCCCCTCCCCCGACGGCAAGGCGGACACCATCGATGCGCTGGTCGACGAGCTCAAGGTTTTCGCCAAGTCGCCCGACGTCGCGCAGACGGGCTGGATCTACGGCATGGGCTACGACGATTCCGTGCTGGGCCGTCATCCGACCAACGCCGATCTTGACCGTGTCTCGACGACGGTGCCGGTGCCATCATCCATATCTCCGGACACTTCAGCGTGAAGAACAGTGCTGGCCTGGCCAAGGCCGGGATCACCGCCGCGAGCAAGGACCCGGTCGGCGGCACGATCGGGCGGATGCCCGGCAGCAGCGAGCCCGACGGTTATCTGGCGGAAACAGCACATTTTGCAGCGGCGTTGCCCGCCCTCACCCCGATCAGCTCGACAGGTAAGGACTACTTCGTCAAGCGTGCGTTGGAATTGGCCAAGAGCTTCGGCCAGACGACGGTGAACGAGGGTCGGGTGTTTGATGCGGCGACGGCCAAGTACATGGAAAGCCTGGCGGAACGCGGCATGTTCGACATCGATGTGATCGGTTACGCCGACTACACCGATACCAGCGAGCTTGCAGTTTGGGGGCAAAAGTATCGCTCGCGGCTGCGCTTCGCCGGCAGCAAGATCACTCGACGGCTCGCCGCAGGGTCGCACGGCGTGGCGCACCATTCCCTATTTGATCCCGCCTGACGCGTCGCCAGCCAACTACAAGGGCATCCCATCCATCCCGGACGCCGCGATCGTCGCGGCGCAGATCGCCGAAGCCTACGACAACAACTGGCTGATCAAGGTCCACACCAATGGTGATGCGGCCATCGACCAGCTTCTTGAAGCTGTTGCCCGGGTCACTGCAACACGGGGCGTGAAGCAGGGCCAGGTCATTCTGGTCCACGGCCAGTTCATTCGACCCGACCAGATCCCGCGCGTAAAGGCGCTCGGCATCTTCCCGTCGATGTTCCCGATGCACACCTTCTACTGGGGCGACTGGTTCCCTTCCTGTTTCATGCCCGTTGCTTCTTGACGTACAACTCGTCGACCAGCGTCATCAGCGCCACCATCAGCGGTGTTGCGAACAGCACACCCATCAACCCGAACAAGAGCCCGAAGATCACCACCGAGATCAGGCCAAGCACTGGCGGAAGGGCGACGGCCCATCGTTGGATCAGCGGCATGAAGATGTAGCCTTCGATCTGCTGAATGGCGAAGCACAGGATCGCGACATAGAGCGCTTGCTGCGGACCTTGCGTGAATGTGAGCACGACGGCGAGCACGCCGAACGCGATCGGTCCGAAGAATGGAACGAACGCGAGCAGTCCGGCGATCAGGCCCAGCGTGAAGGCGAGCGGCACGTCCAGTAAATACAGGCCCACCGCAGTCAAGGTTCCGATCAGGGCCATGGACAGCGACTGTCCGACCAGCCATCGGCGAAGGCTTTCACCGACGGCGATCAGCGCGGCCTGCACGGGCTTTCGGTGGTCGTCGGGGAAGAGCCGCAACGTCCCGCGAACGTAGAGGTTCGGGGACGCGGCAAGGTACAACCCGATCGCTGCAACCAGCACGGTGTTGACGATCCCGCCCACGGCAGCGGTCGTGACCACGACGACGCGTGCCCATGGCACCCCATCTTCCTTCGTGGACTCCAACAATTCCAACACCGTGGGCCCCAGCGCGGCGGACTGCAACCACTCCCTGGCGGCGGCGAGCGCCCTGGGAAGCGTGGCGCGAAGTTCGGCGAACTGCGTTGCAACGAGACCACCGGTCAGCCAGGCCAAGAGCGCGAGGAGCGCGACAATGCCGATGACCACCGAGGCAAGTGCGCCACGCTCCCCCAGGGGAACCACACGGGACAGGAGGTCCGCCAGCGCGCGCAGCGCGGTCGCGAGGATCAGCCCCCCGAACAGGAGCATGAACACGATGTCCAACTGCCACCCGATGTAGAACAGGGCGACGATCGAAACTGCGACGATCACGCGTCGAGTGAATTGGTCTATTGCAGCCATGGTTCCGGGTGAAGCACGGAAGCGCACATCGGTCGCGCTTTTATAGCACGCGCGCGCGGCGGCCTCGGCTTCGTGTAACGCGCGACAATCTCATGTAGCTTCGCTGCACCGCTATTTGATCTTCGTCGTTCCGGTGCTGCTTTTTGGGGTCGTTCCGGGGACCGCGGCGGGATCGCCACCGGGAACGCCCGCTGCGCTCCCGTACAGCGCGGGGATGACGACCCTCAGGATCTGCAGCGCCGAACCCTCGCCGGTGGCAGGAACCGCCGCCAGGTTCGTCAGGATGATGACGGTAATGTCGGCCTTCGGGTCGTAGACCATCACGGTCGAATAGCCGGGAATCTGGCCGTCGTGCCCGATGAGCGCGGGGCCGAACCGGGCGATACCGATCCCGTATCCGGCGGCGGCCGGGTTGGCGGGGTTCGTCTGCACGATGCTGTCGAGGCGGACTTTCTGCGTCGCCGGGTTCAGCAGCCCTCCACCCACCAGCGCTTTCACGTAGACCGCGAGATCGTCCGCTGTCGAGATGCCACCACCAGCAGTCCACGCCCATGACGGATTGGCGTTCGTCTGGTTCAAGGGCCGGAGCGTGCCGTTCAGGGCCGCCGGCAATTGCACCGGCGGCACCGCGTAGCTATTGATCGTTTCGACGTTGCTCAGGAACTGGTAACCCTGGGGGTGCGGATCAGGGATTGACGAGTCGTTGGCCGCTGGCAGGCGCGTGTGCGTGAGCTTGAGCGGTCCGAAGATCCGCTTCTGGAATGCATCGCGGGCCGACATTCCGGTGAGCCGCTCGATGACGAGGCCGAGCAGCACGATGTTGGTGTTGCAGTAGTCGAACTTCGTGCCC
>JAWXBB010000292.1:0-12171 GCA_034439795.1 Planctomycetaceae bacterium
GCCGGCCTGGCCGTCGACGTAGCTCTTCGCCGACCTGGCCACCACCACGCCGCGCAGGCCGCGGGGGATCTCGGTTTCCGTCACTGCCGCTGCCATCGTGTCACCGTTCCTGGAGAAAAACTGAAAAGATCGCGAAACCGCAAGCGTCGTCCGGACGACATTCTGCTCATCGCGAGAACAATCCGTCTGTGTCCCCGTAGTCTAATCCCCGCGGGGCGGATTCGCAGCCGTGGGCGTTGCGGAAATCCGAAGTCGCCACACGGCGACAATTCGCTTCACTACCAGCGGAAAAATGCCCAGAATCACGAACGCGGCGAACAGTTGCGGCGAAAGAATGCCCTGCGGTCCGTGCTCGGCCAGCGTCTGCAAATCGGGCACCGCCGCCCCCGCCGACAGGTAAACCGCCGTGCCCGGCAACATGCCCAACTGGCTGACCCACCAGAACGTCCACGTCGGCAGTTGGGTCAGTCCCATGACTGCGTTCAGGATGAAGAACGGCACGGCCGGCACCAGCCGCAGCGTGAAGAGGTAGAACGCTCCCTCGTTCCGCAGCGATTCATTGAACCGTGTCAACCGCTCGCCGAAGCGGGCTTGAATCGCGTTGCGGAAGAGAAAGCGACTCAATAGGAACGCGATCGTCGCTCCCAGTGTCGAGGCGAAACTGACCAGCACCAGGCCCCGCCAGAATCCGAACAGCCAGCCATAAAGGAGCGTCAATCCCGCCGCCCCCGGCAATGACAGGCCCGTCAATGTGACATAGATCGCAAACGCCGCGGCCAACATCATGACCGGGTGTTCGGCGATCAGTTCGCGCAGCTCCGTTTCGCGATCGGCGATCACCGCCAGAGTGAACTGATCGCGATACGCAAACCACAACGCCGCCAAGGTGCCAAGGACCGTCACGATGACGATCCGGCGGAGTATCAGTCGCGGCAGACGGGGCGGCATCGCATTTCCGAGCCGGGGCGTGTCGCCCCGGTCTTGGCGTTCTCGAAGAGAAGACCGGGGCGACACGCCCCGGCTCCTACAGACGACTTCACACCGTCGCCGTCTTGGCGAGGACCTTGTCCGACAGTTCCACGAACTGCTGCACGCGCTCGGCGATGACGTCGAGGCTGCGGTTCCAGAACTCCGGGCCGCGGAGGTCGTACCCCAGCGTCGATTGCACGGCGTCTTCGGCGTCGCAGCAACCGGTCGCCATCAGCAGCCGGCGATACTGGTCGGCAAACCCCGGCCCGCTGTTGCGGCCGATGGCATACACGCCGAGCGACAGCAGGTAGCCGAACGTGTACGGGAAGTTATAGAACGGCAGTCCGGTGATGTAGAAATGCAGCTTCGAGACCCAGAACCGCGGGTTCCAGCCATCGGCGGCGAGCGTGTTGAGGTAGGCCGTCTTCTGGGCGGATTCCATCAATTCCGACAACCGGTCGGTCGGGACTTCGCCCGCGGCCCGTTCGCGATGGAAGGCGTCCTCGAAGAGGAACCGGGCATGGATGTTCATCAGGAACGCGACCGCGTCGCCGAGCGCTCCATCCAGCAATGCGAGCCGTTCGTAATCGGACTGCGCCCGTTGGATGCGGTCTTCCCCCAGCACCGCTTCGGCGAACGTGGACGCGGTCTCGGCGAGGTTCATCGGGTAATCGGCCAGGAACGATGGCTCATCGCGCAGCACGTAGGAGTGATACGCATGACCGAGTTCGTGGGCCAGCGTGGACATGCTGTCCGCCGAGTTGGTGTACGTCATGAAGATGCGGGATTGCTTGTGCCCGTGGAACCCGGTGCAGAAGCCTCCCTGTCGCTTGCCCGAGCGGTTTTCGACCTCGATCCAGCGGCCGGTCAGCGCGTCGGAGGCGAACCGGCCCAGTTCGGGGCTGAACCGCTCGAAGGCGTCGACGATCCAATGGCACGACTGATCGTAGGAGATGTCGTCCACGTTGCGGCTGCCAGGAATGACGGGGAGCGGCGCGGCCAGGTCGTACCACGCCAGTTGTTCCTGCCCGATCAGCTTCGCCTTTCGCGACAGATATTCGGACAGCATCGGCTTGCGAGCGGTGATGGCGTCCCACATCGCCGTCAGCGTTTCGCGGCTCATCCGGTTGTACGACAACGGGGCCACCAGATGATTGGCCAGGCCGAGCCGGCGGTACTTCGTCAGACGCGCTCCGGCGATGTGGTTGAGCGCATCGGCACACGAATCGGCGATGCTGGTCCAGGCAGCGTCGGCCGAGAAGAAGTTGTTCTCGCGGACGGTGCGCTGCGGCGAATCGAACAGCACCTGACCGGGCGACTTGGAGACCGTCCGGCCCTTTTCGACGACCGTCACCTTGAGCGCGCCGGACATCCGGTCGTACATCCGGCCCCAGGCGTGCAGGCCATCGACGGCGAGATCGGCGGCGAGCAATTCCTGCTCGCGCGGCAGCCGCATTTTCGCTTCGCGGCGGCGGACGGTCAGGAAGTATTTCAATTTCGTCAACACCGGCGACGCGGCCACGGCCTGCGCGAACGTCGCGTCCTCGGCGGCTTGCAGGGCGAATTCGACGTTGGTCGCAATCCGCTCCCGCAACGGATCGAGCGCGGACAGTTCCGCTTCGAGCCGCTGGTACAGTTTGTTCTCGGCGTCCTCCGCCGCGTAACAGCCGACAAACGACCGCAGATCGCCGCCGCGGGTTTCGAGCGTGTCCCACGACTGCACGAACGCGGACCACGGTCCGGTTTGTGCCGGGGCGAACGCCGGCAACCGGTCGGACTCGTCGGCGAGCCGCGTCAGTTGCTGCTGATACTGTTCGAGCACGGCCCGGAATTCGGAAGTGGCCGGTTTCGGAAAGAACGAATCGAGTTCCCAGGTGAGCGGAAACTGACCGGTGGGCGCGGGCATCGGGCGGACCTTTCGGGGATTGCGGGTGTTGCCGAAAGTGTACAACACAGGACGCAATGTGTCTGCGGCTTTGCTCCCCTCGCCCGCCGCTTCGGTGGGAGAGGGGTTGGGGGTGAGGGTGCCTTTCGCCTTGGGTCTTCGCTTCCGTTCAGCAGCGAAATCCAGAAGGCCAAAGGCACCCTCACCCTAGCCCTCTCCCACCGAAGCGGCGGGCGAGGGGACAAGCATGAGGCCGCCATCACTGTCGGGGCTCGCAAGCCCCGGCATTGACATTCCCGCCGCGGGGTGGATTCTGGACGGAGAGAACCATTCCCGTCAGTGAGGTTTGTTGTGACATCCGTTCTGCGGTCCCGGTCGACGCTGCATCTGCCCATCACGCTCAGCGTGGTGCTGATGGTGCTCAACGCCACGCTGATGGCCTGTTGGATCGTGCTGCTCGCGCAGACCACCGCCTGGGGGGCGCTCATCACGGGAACCGTGGTGTTCGCCGTCATTCTCGCCGGGCTGTCGTTCTACCTGGCGCTGATGATCAAAGAGGTGCGGCTCAATCAGCGGCAGGCGAACTTCGTCGACAGCGTGACGCACGAGCTGAAGTCCCCCATCGCGTCGCTGCGGCTGTATCTGGAGACGCTGCAGATGCGGACCGTCGCCGACGAGCAGCGCGATCAGTTCTATGCGGTGATGGAAGACGAACTGGAACGGCTCGACCACCTCATCACGCAGTTGCTGGAGGTGGGCCGGCTGGACGCCATCGGGCAGCAATCGGAATCGGACGATCTGGCGATGCCCGAGCTGCTGCACCGCTGCGCCATGGCGGCGTGTGCGCATCACAAGCGCGATCCGGCGACGACCATCGTCTATGAAACCGTGCCCGCGGTGGTGCGCGCCCCGCGGTTGGTCGTGGAAACCATCTTCCGCAACCTGCTCGACAATGCGATCAAATACGGCAACGATCCGCCCGTGGTGACGGTGCAACTGGCGGTCACCGACCGCGGGCGGGTCATCACGCGGATCGCCGACAATGGACAGGGAGTGCCTCCGGAACTGCGGAAGCAGGTCTTCCGGATGTTCTTCCGCGCGGGGAGCGAATTGACCCGGCGTCAGAAGGGAACCGGGCTGGGGTTGTACATCGTGCAGACGCTGGTGCGGCAATTGAAGGGGCGCGTCAGCATTCACGACCGCCCCGGACAACCGGGCAGCGTGTTTGAGGTGGATCTGCCGGGGAAGGCGGCGACATGAAGATCCTGATCGTGGAAGACGAGGAGGCGATGGCCGCCGGCCTCAAGTTCAACTTCGAGCAGGAAGGGTACGAAGTCCTGCTCGCGGGGGACGGTCCATCGGGGCTGAAGCTGTTCCAGGAGGCCAAGCCCCCCGTCGATTTGGTGATGCTCGACCTGATGCTCCCCGGTATGAGCGGCTACGAAACCTGCACCGCCATCCGGTCGCTCGACAAACTCGTTCCCGTGCTCGTGCTCAGCGCGAAGACGCTCACTGAAGACAAGATGCACGCGTTCGACTGCGGCACCGATCAGTTCATGACCAAGCCGTTCGAGCTGCGCGAATTGCTCAACCGCGTCCGCAACCTGATGGAGCGGCATCAGACCGTCCGCCAGGCCGCGCACCCGGCCCAGCACGGCACGGCCGCCCCGGACGACGTGACGTTTGGCAACGTCCGCGTGAACTTCCAGACGTTCGAGGTCACCGTCGGCGAGCGGACGCACAACCTGACCACGCAGCAAATGAAGTTGCTGAAATACTTCCTGGACAACCCCGGCCGCGTGCTGTCGCGCCATGAAATCATGGAACACGTCTGGGACGATTCCGCCGACGTCACCACGCGGACAATCGACAATTTCGTGATGCAACTGCGGAAGATCATCGAACCCGACCCGTCGCGGCCGCGGCAAATCCTGTCAGTCCGCGGCACCGGCTATCGATTCCTGACGGGCCACGAGCCGGTGAAGGGGGAGTGAAGCAGTTGGTAGGTGATAGGTGATAGTTGGTAGGCAGAGAGAACCAGAAGCCGCGGGATAGCCATCCCGCGGTTCTTCACTCCACCACCACCGCGGTCCCGTACGCCAGCACTTCCGTCACCCCCGGGGCGATCTCGTTGGCGTCGTAGCGCATGCCGACGATCGCGTTGGCCCCCTTTTCGCCGGCGTGTTCCAGCATCAGGGTGTAGGCGTCGGCGCGGGCCTGTTCGCACAGCGAGGTGTAGATGGAGATGTTGCCGCCGAAGAACGTCTGGATCGAGGCCCCCATGTTGCCGACGACGCTCCGGGAACGGACGACGATTCCGCGGACCACGCCCAGATTCTGCACGACGCGACTGTTCGGCAGCTCAAACGCCGTGGTCACCCGATCCGATTGCACGCGAGCCATGAAATTCTCCCTTCCGTTAGGAGCCGGGGCGTGTCGCCCCGGTCTTAGCCCTTCTTCGATGCCTTGAAGACCGGGGCGACACGCCCCGGCTCCTAATCCCCGCCCGCCGTCGCTGGCGCTCCGGGCTGTGATGGAGAACGTCGCCCGAATCGCCGTGGATCACGCCTTTTCCGGGTCGAAGCCGCGGGCGAGTTCGTCTTCCCACTCGTCGAGCAGCGGCCAGTCGACGGCGCACGTGCCGAAGTCCGCCCGGTGCGTGTACTCAATCAGGCGGTCGATCGTGGCCTGGATGAGCTTCTTGTCGCGGCGGAAAATCGGGCCGTGGCTGGGAAGCAGCCAGTCCACGTCGGCGTCGCGGATGCGCTCCAGCGAGGCGATGAAGTCCGGGATGTCGGACCCGTGGTGCGCATCGATGTTCCCCACGCAGCCGTCGCGATAGATGTTGTCCCCGGACAGCAGCAGCCGGCCCAGCTTGAAACACAACTGGCTGGGGGTGTGCCCCGGCGTGTTCCAGACGTCGAGCTTCAGCGAACCGAGTTCGACGACATCCCCCTCGGTGATCGTTTTCTGCACGTGGATCGACGGCAGGTTGATCGAAATGCCCTGCGCTTTGATCTCCGCAAACGTCATGATCCGGTCCGGCCCCGCCAGATCGCGCTGACACTCGGGATGGCCGAGCATGGTCGCCGAGGGGAGCAGCTCCTGGGCCCGCTTCATGCCCTGCACGTGGTCGACGTCGGCGTGCGTGCAGATCAGGTACTTGCAGTGCGCGAGCGAGAAATCCATCTGCCGGATGAGGTCGACGATCTCTTCCGCGGTGTCCTCGAAGCCGATGTCGATCAGCAGCCAGTCCGGCTCGTCGTAGACGAGGTAGACCGAACAGCCCATCCGTTGACGGGCCTGGTAGTTCATTTCGATGACGTGCGGAAACACCGCGCGGCGAGGGACCATGCCTGCAACCGATCCGGGACTCGAGGGGGAACAGCGACACTCCGGATTGTAGAACGACGGGCAGTCCTCAACAACCGGAACGGCTCGCCCCTCTTCGTAGGGTGCAGTCGAGGCTTTGCGAGGCTCACCCCGAATGCTCCAACGAGGGTTGAACTGTCGTGCCACTGCTTCGGAGTCTTCGGAGAAACAGTGCCGTTTGGTTGTCAACGCCTCGACGAGCACTGCTTCTCCGAGGACTCCGAAGCAGTGGCACACCTCTGGTATCGACTGCCGCCCGGATTGGCCGCGACGTGACGGGGACGTTACGATACTTGCTCACACCAGTCCACATCATCGCAGAGTCGGTGCCGTTCGGGAGTTATGTCGATGCTACGTCATTCGCTGGTGTTCGCCACGTTGGCCTTCGGTCTCGCCGGTTGCGGCGGCGGGGGCACGCCGTCGGGAAGCGGAACCGTCACGCCGACTGCGGCGAATCCGTCAGGGGGCAAGGTGTACCGGATCGCCGTCATTCCGAAGGGGACGACGCACGAGTTCTGGAAGTCGGTCCACGCCGGGGCGGCGAACGCGGCGAAGGAACTGGGCAACGTCGAGATCCTGTGGAAGGGCCCGGTGCAGGAAAAGGAGCGCGAGGCCCAGATTCAGGTCATGCAGGACTTCATCGTGCAGCGCGTGGACGGCATCTGCCTCGCGCCGCTCGATTCGCAGGCGCTCGTCGAGTACGTGTCGGAAGCGGTCGAGAAGAAGATTCCCGTCGTGATCTTCGACAGCGGCCTCGATCGCGAGGACGACATCGTCTCCTACGTCGCCACCGACAACCGCAAGGGGGGCGAACTCGCGGCGCAACGTCTGGCCGAGGTGATGGGCCAGGAGGGGAACGCCGTGTTGCTGCGTTACAACAAGGGGAGTGAAAGCACGTTTCAGCGCGAAGAGGGTTTTCTGGAGTGTCTGAAACGCGACTACCCGCGCGTGAAGATTCTCCAATCGGAAGAGTACGTCGGCACCACGCCGCAGGAGTCACTCGCCAAAGCCCAGCAGGTGCTGCAGAAGCACAAGAACGAGATCAACGGCATCTTCGCCGTCTGCGAACCGAACGCCACCGGCGTGCTGGAAGCGCTCAACGAGCTGGAGCTCGCCGGCAAGGTGAAGTTCGTCGCCTTCGATCCCAACGTGCCGCTTGTGAATGGACTGAAAGAAGGCAAGGTCGACGGCATCGTGCTGCAAGACCCGGTCAAGATGGGTTACGAGGCCGTGATGACCATGATGAAGCACCTCAAGGGCGAACCGGTGGAGAAGCGGGTCAACACCGGCGAGTACGTCGCCACGCCCGAGAACATGCACGAGGAGCGGATGCAGCAACTCCTCAATCCGGAACTGTTCGCGGATTGATCGCCGCGCGGAAGCCCAGGGATAGCTATCCCTGGGCGTCTTACGCAACGCGATGCACGCGCGGAAACTGTTCCCGCTGATACGACGGTTCGGGATACTCGTAAAACCCCGCGCCGCTCTTGATGCCCAGCCGGCCGGCTTCGACGTACTGCTTCAGGAACTGGGCGTTCTTCAGCCCCTGCGGGTCGCGCGTGAGTTGCGCCCGCAGTTCGGTGACGCGGTAGGCGGTGTCGAGGCCGATGCCGTCCATCACGCCGAACGGCCCGATCTCCAGCCGCATCGCCTGCATCCAGGCGCGATCAATGTCCTCGAGGGTCGCCACGCCGTTCGCCGCGAGCGCGATGGCGGTGCCGTTGAGCATCATCAGCAGGTTGTTGAACACGAAGCCGGGGAACTCCGTCTTGCAGACGATGACGACGTGCCCGATCCGCTCGCAAAACGCCTGCAACTGCTGCACGGTCTCTGGAGCGGTGCCGGGGTGCGGCATGATCTCGACCAGATCCCGCTCCAGATTGAAGTGCATCGCCGCGAATTGCGCGGGCCGTCCGGTCGCCTCGGCCATCGCGGAGGGCAACAGCGTCGACGTGTTCGTAGCGAACAACGCCTCCGGCGGACAGACTGCATGGAACTGCCGGAACACGTCGCGCTTCAGCGGCAGCTTTTCCGGAACAGCTTCGATGAGCAGATCAACTCCGGCCGCCGCCGTGCGGGGATCGGTGTCAATGCGCAACTGCGACAGAATCCGAGACCGGTTCGCGACGACCGCCGGATCGGGCTGAAATCCACAGCCCCGCCGTTCCGCGTCCCGCTGGGCCACATTGAGCGCTTGCGGATTGGCGTCGTAGAGCACGACGTCCAACCCCGCCAACCGGCAGGCGACGGCAATCTGCTGCCCCATCGTCCCCGCGCCGACGATGAGCACCCGTTGAATCGTCCCGTCCGACATGGAGTCCGTGCCTCATTCGCGTGTGAAAATCCCCAGTCCCTGGCAGTATAGCGCACGCTCCCACCCCCCGAATAGACGGCTTTTCCCGGATTCCAGGGCGGTTCAAGCGTCGTTGGTCGGATCCTGTCGATTCTGCGGGGCTCACCCCGAATGTCCCTCGGGGGCAAGTCGCTCGGTCGCAGTCCGAGTGGTCGCGCGCCTATAATCCCAGATACGGAATTGAGTTCCCCCCATTCGAGTTCCCTCATGAGGTGTCCGATGCTGCAGCATCTGTGGGCCGGTGCGGTCTGTCTGTCCGCCGCCGTCTCGTTCGCCGCGCCGCCGGCCGGTTTGCCCGAGGTCAAGCACCCCGCCGATAATCCGTCCACGCCGGAGAAGATCGCGCTCGGCAAGCAGCTCTACTTCGACCCGCGGCTGTCGACCGACGACACCGTGTCCTGCGCCACCTGCCACGACCCCAACAAGGGCTGGAGCAACGGCGACGCGGTCGCGACGGGCGTCGGCGGTCTCAAGGGGGGCCGCAACTCGCCGACGATCATCAACTCGGCGTACTACACGCTGCAATTCTGGGACGGCCGGGCGAAGACGCTCGAAGAACAGGCCCTCGGTCCGATTCAGAACCCCATCGAAATGAAGATGTCGCTGGACGAAGTCGTCGGGAAGGTCAATAAAATTCCCGGTTACAAGGACCAGTTCCAGAAGGTCTTCGGCACCGACGTCACCGCGGAGAACATGGCCCGCGCGATCGCCGCGTTCGAGCGGACCGTCCTCTCCGGCGACGCCCCGTTCGACCGCTTCCAGGCGGGCGACAAGACGGCGTTGTCCGAATCGGCCCAGCGCGGACTCAAACTGTTCAACGGCAAGGCGAACTGCAAGGCGTGTCACACCGGGGCCAGCTTCACCGACAGCGCGTTCCACAACATCGGCCTCGAATCCCAGGACGAAGGCCGCAAAGCGCTCAGCAAACTTTCGGGCGACTTCTGCGCGATGAAGACCCCGACGCTCCGCGACATCGCGAAGACCGGCCCATACATGCACAACGGCAGCCTGAAGACGCTGGAAGAGGTCGTCGCCCATTACAACAAGGGGGGCAACAACAATCCGCAACAGGACGAGGAGGTCTTCCCCCTCAAGCTCACCGCTCAGGACGTCGCCGACCTGGTGACCTTTCTGAGGGAAGGTCTGGCAAGCAGCCAGTACCCGCACGTCGAGAAGCCGACGTTGCCGTAAACGGCGACGAGGACGGCGCATCCCAGCCGGGAGCGCCAGCGAACGGCGTCCGGAACGTGACCCGCTTCCGGCCGCCGATCGCTGGCGCTCTCGGCTGCGATTGTGGAAGCTGGGGCGAGGGAACCGCGATGCGCAGCCTCGATTGTTGATGATCGCAATTCACCCCCGCCGCTTCGTCAGCCGCGTGAGCATCTGATCGAGGGCCGTCGCGAAGGCGTGGCGGTCTTTCGTGCTGTACGGTGCCGGGCCGCCGCCGGTGACCGCGCCGCTGCCGCGCAGCGAATCCATCAGGTTGCGGACGGCGAGCCGCTCGCCGACATTGTGCGATCCGTATTCCTCGCCGCGCGGATCGAGCACCTGCACCTGCTTCGCGACCAGGGCGGCGGCGAGCGGGATATCGGCCGTGATGGCCAGATCGCCCGGCACCGCGTGCTCGGCGATGTGCCTGTCGGCGACGTCCGCCCCGCCCGGCACCAGCACCGCCGTCACGAACGGGTTGCCCCTCGGCGGCGGCAGCATCGCATTGGCGACCAGCACCGTTTCGATCTTCAACCTGAGCGCCGCACGAAAGACGATCTCTTTCACCTCGCGCGGCGCGGCATCGGCGTCGATCCAGAGTTTCATCGCTCGGATTGTTCCAGCCCAAGCATGCCATGTCCATCGACAGGATGGAAACAACTACCAATAAGCGTGCCGCAGATAGGCCAGCTGACGGGACTCCGAGTAATAGACGGTGAACCCTCCCCCACGTCCCGAAACTGGTCCGCAAAAGTATACGACGTCCGGCAGCGGCTCCCAGCCGAGAGTCTCGAAGCGAGGGTCCAAGGTGTGCCCAGTCTGAGCGCTCGCTTCCGGATGCCCTGCCTGATAATCGGCGTTATTCCTGGGCTGCGAATAGACGCACACCCGCTTCCACTCTTCATCGAACCAACTCAGCAATTCGGCCTTGGTGACCGAAAACCGTGCTTCATGGCCGGAGGCATACTTGTTGACCGTCACATTGGTCGCGGACTTTGGCAACCTGACGTAGGGGTCGCGAATGTCTGCTGCTTGTGCGTACTGAAATGTTCTGTAGCGCACCGCGTCGACGAGGAATCCCACAATCAGAATCGCCGCAATGAACAAAAACGGCGAACCGAGCAGGAACCACCCGATCCGTTGTCGGCGCGTCGAGCGTCCGAGCGGACTAACAACGATCACCACAAACAGAATGACGATCAAGACACACGTCAGTTGCAACGGCAAGATCATCGGCGCGAACATGATCGAATTCTTTCACGACCTCGATGCGTAACAACGCCCGCACCGGCCGCGCATCAACATCCTGAGACTCATTCCGACGGCTAAACGTGCCACTGCTTCGGAGTCCTCGGAGAAGCAGTGCTCTTCGCATGTTTGGCAACCCTTCGGCACTGCTTCTCCGAAGCGGCCCCCCGGCCGTGGCCCACGACACCACACGGAACCTCCTCGCACAACATACGAGACTCCGACCCCCGGTTACTTTCTGCGAACTCTGCGGGTTCAAGAAAAATCGCGATCAACAATCAACGACGCTCGTCACCGTAAGGCATCACGCCAAACTTCTCCCAACGCGCCGGCACGTCCGCGGTGACGGTCAGCGATTGCTTCGTGATCGGGTGCTGCACCGTCAGCGACCGGGCGTGGAGTGCGATGCGGCCCGGCTCGAAGGCGCGCGTCGAACCGTATTTGCGGTCGCCGACGATCGGCCAGCCGGCGTGCGCGAGCTGCACGCGGATCTGGTGACTGCGGCCGGTCAGCGGGCGGATCTCCAGCAGGGCGTTATCGCCGTGGCGATTCAGCACGCGGTAGGCGAGCCGGCTGTCGCCGTCTTCGTCATCCGTCACCGTGGAGACGTTATGATCGCGGTCTTTGGCGATCCGGCCGACGAGTTCCCCGTGGGTGGGAATGCCGGTGCCGGTGACCGCGGCCCAGTACACCTTCTCCACCGTCCGCTCGCGAAACTGACCCGACAACCGGGCCGCAGCCTTGCTGGTTCGCGCGAACAGCACCACGCCGGACACCGGCCGGTCGAGCCGATGCACGACTCCGAGAAACACGTCCCCCGGCTTGTCGTACCGCTGCTTGATGTATGCCTTCGCCGCGTCGAGCAGCGTGGGGTCGCCGGTGTCATCCCCCATCGTCAACCACCCCGCCGGCTTGAACACGGCGAGGCAATGATTGTCCTCGAACAGCACGGCGAGCGCAGCGGGCTTCATGTGGACGATGATACCGCGATCGGCCCTCTTCCGGCCCCCTCGCCCCCGTCTTCGGGGGAGAGGGTCAATACTGTTCGGCTCGGAGTTTGCTGGGGCGGCCTGGTTTCGTTTCGGAGTTTGAGCAGATGCCGGTCCCGCCCGATGCGCTCTGGCTGACGAGGCGC
>JAWXBB010000293.1:0-2602 GCA_034439795.1 Planctomycetaceae bacterium
CAACACCGCCAAACCCACAGGCGCAAAAACCGTGCCGAAGCGCGGGGAAATCGTCGGGGGTTATGTATAAATGACAGGACTCCGACCCCCGGCTACTTTCTGCGAACCCTACGGGTTCAAGAAACGGCGGTCGGATGTGAATGGTTCCGCGGGCTGATAACATCGAGGTTGTGATCGCATTTTGGAATTGCCGTCGTGACGAAAGCCGCAGTCGCACCCACTGACGACGCCCCGCCGCTGTGGCGGGCTGCGATTGTCGTCGCACTCGGGACGCTGCTCGTTGCCTCCGCGGTGACGACGATTCTGTCCACGGAGGCGTTCGCGACGAACTTCCTCAGCCCCGCGACGTGGCGCAGCGTGGCGGCGGCGTTGGCCGCAGAGGGCACGACATCGTCGGATCAAGCGCCGATTTCGTTCGCCAAGGTGTTGCTGGGGGCGGTGACCGTAACGGTCGTCACGCTCGGCATCGGCACGTTACTCATCCAGCAGCACACTAAGCGGACGTGGACGAAATCGTTCGCCATCTGCGGCGACCGCGGCTGGTGGTGGTGGTGTGCCGCGGGGTTGTGGGAATGGGCGTGGGTCGCCGCGGTGACGGTGGCCGGAGAGAACGGCGGTGCGTGGCTCGTCGGCATGTCGCCGTTCTGGATGAGCGTCTGTTTCGCAGGATGGTTGACGACGCTGTGTCACGTCGGAAGCCCAGGGATAGCTATCCCTGGGCGTCTTCCGCGCCGCGCGACATGGATGTTGTCAGCGCTGATTTCGGCGTACATCGTCATCTTCACCACCATGAACTGGCGGCTCTGGTTCAACCTCTACATCCCCCACGGCGACTCCGCGATGTACGAGGAGCATCTGTGGAATCTGCTCCACGGCAAGGGCTTCCGCAGCTACCTCGATCAGGGCCTGTTCTTCGGCGAGCACATCCAGTTCGTGCATCTCGGGCTGATTCCACTGTACGTGCTGTGGCCGTCGCATCTGCTGATGGAGCTTTGCGGATCGGCGGCGCTGGCGTTGGGGGCGGTCCCGGTGTTCTGGATGACTCGCCGGCACACGGGGCCCGACCGCATTGCCCTGTGTGCGGCGGCGGCGTATCTGCTGTACTTCCCGATGCAGTTCCTCGACATCGAGATCGACCTGAAGACGTTCCGCCCGGAGGCGTTCGGCATTCCGATCCTGCTGTTCACGCTCGACCAGCTCGATCGCGGTCGCTGGCGCGGCTTTCTGCTCGGTGTACTGGCCTGTTTGACGGTGAAAGAGGATTACGCGCTGATCCTGTCGCCGCTCGGATTGTGGATCGCCGCGACGGCATGGCGTTCGCCGCAAATCCTGTCGTGCGATGCGTCGCGTCGCCGGTTGTGGTTGACGACCGGCGTCGCGTTGACGCTCTTCGGCGTCTTCTATCTGTGGCTGGCCACGCGCGTGCTGATGCCGTGGTTTCGGACGGGGCAGGAGATTCACTACACCAGTTACTTCAGCCGGCTGGGCGATTCCCCCGAGGCGATCATCCGCACGGTCCTCACGCGGCCGGGGTTCGTGCTGGGGGAGGTGGCGACGCTGTCCACGGCGCTGTACGCCGTCGCGCTGCTCGCGCCGGTCGGATTTCTGGCGCTGTTGTCGCCGGGACGGTTGGCCGTCGGGTTGCCGCTGTTCGGCGTGCTGTGTCTGAACGAACTCGCGCGCGACCCGCGGCACCAGTTCCACGCCCCGCTGGTGGCGATCGTGTTCTGGGCCGTCGCGGGGGGCTTGGGGAATCTCCCCACGATGCTGTCATGGTTGAGACGCAGCGGGAATTCGTCGCCGGGTGGCCGGGTCTGGACCGACCAACGGGAGGGAAGCCCCGGTGAGCGCGCACAAGACCGGGGCTTCGCCGAAGCGGCTCCAGCCCCGGCCACCCCCACCAATTCCGTGTTGCGCTGGTCCGGCACCTGGCTCTGGACCTGCGCGCTCGCCACCGGGCTGTGGTTCTCGCTCAGCCCGCTCAGCGTCACGTTCTGGGATTCCGGTTCGAACTGGCACTGGCGAAAACTGTACGGTCCGACGCCGCGCGGGGCCGCGTTCGCGAAGATCGCCCCGCTGATTCCGTTGACGGCGCGGGTGGCCTCGACCGATTTCGTCCATCCGCGGTTCACGCACCACGCGCGGTCCTACGACTACAGCGACTACGTCCGCAAAGCGAGCGGTTACGAACGCCGCGTGCCGGACGACACCGACTTCATCGTCATCGACGCGACGCATCCGTACAGCCAGTATCACCGCCCGGAGGACGTGCCCGAATTCCACGACGCCGAGCGGTGGGAACTGCTGCCCGACGAAACCGGCGGCGTGTTCATCGTGCTCCGACGGCGAATGGCGAATCCGCGCCGCGCGGATTAGACTACGGGGACAGGGGACTGCGCTTATTCAAGGCGCGAAACCGCAAGCGTCGTCCGAACGACGCTTGCGGTTTCGCGATCTTCTGGTTTTCTTCGGATTTCATCGGGTTGATTTGATCGGGACCACGACGATGGCAGCGGCAGTGACGGAAACCGAGATCCCCCGCGGCCTGCGCGGCGTGGTGGTGGCCAGGTCGGCGAAGAGCTACGTCGACGGCCAGGCCGGC
>JAWXBB010000294.1:0-7910 GCA_034439795.1 Planctomycetaceae bacterium
CATTTGCTTTCTTGCGTATGTGCAGCGGCAAGCTGAGCGCCGCTCGGGCGATCAGCCTAAACTCAGAGCACAAATGCACACTGTTGAGCAGCTTGCGCGGATCGCGGCTGAGTCTATTCGGATTGGCATGACCTTCAGTGAGGTCAACGCAGTTTTGCGATTGGCAAATCTAACCGGAATTCGGGGTAGCCACGGAATCACGTCTCACCACTACTATGGGAGCGGGAGGCTTTCGGATCCGGTGCTGATTGTTTCCTTCCGGGTCGGCCCGATAGGCATGGATGACGAACTGCGCGCCACCGAATGGGAAGTCGAGAAGTAGCCAATGGACCACCCGCAGTAGGCCGAAGCGTCGAGCGACATCGACCTCACTTAGTGTCGCTTCGGTTGACCGTCCCCGCGCCAGCCGCGTACCGTGAGGGGATGGACAAGTGCAGCGCAGGGGGCGGGAGGATGTCGTGCAGAACGAAAGGAGAAAAGAACTCGAACGCGCCGGAACGAACCTTCTTCTCGTTGCTGGGGCCATTCTCCTTTTGTCTACGCTTGCATGTGTTTTGATCCAAGACTTCGGGTTAGGGTTTCGCATTTCGGACATTGTTGGATTCATCGCCTACTTTGGTGGGCCGCTCCCCATCATTCCTGCCACGCTCGGAGTCGCTGGTTTACTTCTCATTGCCATTGCGACGCTTGCGAAGTAACCCGTTCGTCATAACCACCTTGGATTTCGCCCAGTACCGAATTCCTTGCGCTAGTGCCATTCATCCCTGATGGACGAACCCGACGACGATCCGCTTACCGATCTTTTCGCGCCATGGCGATGGAAGCGGGCGACGCTGGCGTGGGTGTTCGTTCTTGTCCTGCTGTTCCACGGCATCGCGATGTGGCTGTTCTACTGGACGGCGTCGGCAGAACACGGCTCTGATCCGTACACAGAGTCGCCGCAATCCGCTCGCGCGCTGGCGAAGCCCGCTGATACATAAGCGCCCAGCATAATGTACCACCACCGACATTCGCCGGGCCGCACGCCCCGATTGACTTTTCCCAGTCGACCAAGTAATTTCGGGGGTTCGGGCCAGGGTTGCAACTGATTGACCAGCAAGGCTTTTTGCGTCCCGAAAACGCGGTCGCAAAACCCGGCGATTTTCTTCGATGGAGCGAGACCTCGCGATGCGTGTGCGACTCGGGAGCCTGTTCTGCGCCATCGGCGTGTGGGCCGCAGCGACGGCGGCCTCCGCCCAGGATCCCCTCTGGGCCCAGAAGATGTTCGACCAGCAGAGCGTCGACTTCGGCGTCGTCGCCCGCGGCGCGGTCTGCTCGACGCGGCTGGTCATCAAGAACATTTATCAAGAGACGATTCAGATCACGAACGTCTCGACGTCGTGCGGTTGCTCGGCGGCCAAGCCGAGTGCGAACCAGGTGCTCAGCGGCCAGGAGGCGTACATCGAAATCTCGATGGATACGCAGCGGTTCATGCGGAAGAAGGATTCTGCGGCCCTGATCACGCTGGTCGAGCCGACCAAGGGGCTGCGGCAGGAGATCCGCATTCCGCTGTCGGTCTACATCCGGACCGACGTCGTGTTCACGCCCGGAATGGTGAATTTCGGCACCGTCGAACAAGGGCAGAGTTCGCAACGCAAGATCATGCTGAACTATGCCGGCCGCGCGGATTGGAAAGTGAAGAAGATCCTCTCGCCGAAGGCGTATTTCACAGCGGAGGCTGTCGAGACCAAGCGTGGTAACGGCCTGGTCGATTACGAAGTGAACGTCATCCTCGCGCCGGACGCCCCGGCGGGGGCCTTACGCGAGCAACTGACGGTGATCACCGACGATCAAAATAACCCCGAAGTGCCGTTGCCGGTCGAAGCCCGCGTGGAATCCGAGTTCACGGTGCAACCCCCGCTGTGGGCATTGGGGACCGTCGCCGCGGGGACGACCAAGACGACCAACCTCGTCATCCGGGGCCGCAAGCCGTTCAAGATCGACAAGATCGAGTGCTCGAACCCCGACGAGCGGTTCAAGGTGAAGCTGCCCGAGGAAGAAAAGATCGTCCACGTCCTGCCGCTGACGTTCACCGCCCCGGCGGCCGCCGGCGAAGTCGACGAGTTGTTTACCGTCACGATCCCCGGCCGGCCGGAGCCGCTGACGTTCCGCGCCAAAGGCCGGGTGGTCGCCGCAGGCGGGTGAGGGCCCGGTCAGTGTTGCTCTTCTTCGGGTGCCACTGGCGGCAGCTTTGAGCCGCCAGTGTCTTTGCGAAGCGTCCGTTGAAGGTGATCCGACTCTGCTTCGACGGAGTGATGTTGTCGTGGAGACCGTGCATGACGAAATACACGGTCATCATCGAACGCGACGGCGAATGGTTCGTCGCCTTCTGTCCCGAAGTCCCGGGGGCGAACGGTCAGGGCCGGACCGTTGAAGAAGCCAGAGACAGCCTGACGGATGCGATTGCGCTCATCCTGCAAGACCGTCGTGAAGATGCGGGTTAACTCGATTTTTCCGATAGCATGGCACCCGGCGGCACGGTCGTCCGTATGGCGAAGGTTGCATCATGATCATCTGGAACGGATGGGGATTTCTCGTCGGAGTCATCGGCTTCGGATGTTTGCTGCTCTCCGAGCTCGCCGTCGAAGCCGCCATGAAGGACGATCGGTATTATCAGAATCACGCATGGCCGATGGCCCTTGGACTTCTAGCGGCCGCAAACATCATCTGGCCGCTGGGACGTCGCCTCAACCGGAAGACAGTTGAACGGGAGCTGGTCGATACCACGACCGGTGAGCTGGTGGTGCTCCGATCAGGTGGAGATAACTCGTTCTTTTTCATTCCGATGCAGCACTGGGGACTGCTGTTGGGAATCATCGCAGTTGCATGCTTGCTTGTGAAGAGATGACCGCACGACCAATTCGGTCGTGAATCTCCGCCGGTCGATGACGCTCATTCGATCGACGCCCCATCGGCGTCATCCGTGAACACCGGCGGGTTGGCGTAGAACTCGCTCAGGTCTATCTGGCCCTTGGTCTCCCCCTCGACGAGTTGCAGCCGCTTCTCCAGCCGTTGCAGACGCTGCTCCAAGACCGGATGCAGCTTGTGTCGCTCCTCAGCCGACGTGACGCGCGGCACCGCGGGGTAGCCGAGCTGTCGCTGCAGCGCGGCGAACAGGTACAGCGGATCTTTCCCGCGGTTCGCCTTGGCGATGCGGCCCTCCTGCCGGCTGAACAGCAGCGGGGCCGTCGGCTGATAATCGGGCCGGCCGTCGCGGCGTTTCTCTTCGACGTACCATTCCGAGCGGAAATAGATCAGGTCGGCGAAATCGTTCTCGCCCAGCCTGAGCCGCACCTTCATGATCCAGTCGCGCCACAGTTCGTCGTAGAACGGATCGTTCGCGATCGCCTCCAATCCGTAATGATAGCCCAGGCGATTGCGGGCAATGCACTCGAACTGATAGATGAACAGCCCGGCCGGCGTGACGGACTCGCTGCGGTACTTCGCCTCGCGTTCGAGGATGTGCAGCGCGACCCGCTGGTCGAACTTGGTCTTGTCCTCTTCCGAGATCTGCATCACGAACGCCTGGAACGGCGTGAAGTAATGCTTGAGGTGCGTCATCCCGGTGCTGATGCGGCCGGAGTGCATCAGTTCGCCGCGGAGGACGTCGAGCGCCATCGGCAGCTTGGTGGTGGCGAGGATTTCTTCCCGGATGCCGTCGAGAATCTCTTGCGACGGCAGATTCTCCGCCAGCCGCTCGCCGAACGTGCGGAAGAAGTAGGCCTGCTCGATGTATTCTTCACGGTCGAGGGCGGACATGGAGCGAGCTGCGACGGTGGACGGGACGATTCGCGACGCGGTCGTCATCATAGCCGCAACGCCGCGCGGATGTCGCTTCTCGTCGGCCGTCGCATTGCGGTTCGGGCCGGACCATCCTAGATTGTGGCATCATCACACGTGTTCTCACGAGGGACTTCCATGCTCCGCCACAGGCTTGCATTGACCGTCGCGCTCGCCGTCTTCGCCAACTCCGCTTTGGCGGTCGATGACTATCCGCTCGGCCCCGATTCCCAGCCGCGCGACGGCGTCAAAGCCGGCGAAGTGATCCAGGGCAAGTGGACCAGCGAGAAGGTTTATCCCGGCACCGAACGCGATTACTGGGTCTACCTCCCTGCCGGCTACGATGCCTCCAAATCGCACGCGCTGATGGTCTTCCAGGACGGCGGCAACTATCAGAAGAAGGACGGCCAGTTCCGCGTGCCGGTCGTGTTCGACAACCTGATCCACGACAAAGCGATCCCGCCGAGCATTGGCGTGTTTCTGAATCCGGGCACGTTCCCCGCGGCGGATGCCAACACGAAGCCGCGCAGCAATCGCAGCTTCGAGTACGATTCGCTGGGCGATCAGTACGCCATATTTCTGATTGACGAAGTGCTTCCCGGACTGTCGCAACGGCACAAACTGAACATCACGAACGATCCCAACCTGCGGGCCATTGGCGGCATCAGCTCGGGCGGCATCTGTGCCTGGACGGTGGCCTGGGAGCGGTCCGACTCGTTCCGCAAAGTTCTCAGTCACGTCGGCAGCTTCACCAACATCCGCGGCGGCCACGTGTGTCACGCCCTGATCCGCAAGACCGAGCCGAAGCCGATCCGCGTCTTCCTGCAGGACGGTTCCGGCGACCTCGACAACCTGCACGGCAACTGGCCGCTCGCCAATCAGGAGATGGCGGCGGCGCTCAAGTTCGCCAAGTACGATTACCGCTTCGAATTCGGCGACGGCGGCCACAACGGCAAGCACGGCGGTGCGCTCCTGCCGGAGTCGTTGAAGTGGTTGTGGCGCGAGTGACCCCCGTGACCGCGTTGTCCATCATCGTGCCGGTGCTTGACGAGGCCGAGAGCCTGCGGGAGTTGCACGCGCAGATCACGCAGACCGCAGCGGCGGCCGACATTCCTGTCGAACTGATCTTCGTCGATGACGGCTCGCGCGACGGCTCGTGGAACGTCATCAGCGACCTGTCCCGATCCGATGACCGCGTGCGGGGGATTCGGTTCCGCAAGAACTTCGGCAAGGCGGCCGCATTGACGGCGGGGTTCCGAACCGCGACGTCGCCGCTGTTCATGACGATGGACGCCGACCTGCAGGACGACCCCGCGGAAATCCCGCGGTTCCTCGCCGCCTTGGAGGCCGGGGCCGACGTCGTCAACGGCTGGAAGGAGCGGCGGCTCGATCCGTGGCACAAGGTCTATCCGAGCAAGGTCTTCAACTGGCTGGTGACCCGGCTGACGGGGCTGAGCCTGCACGATCACAACTGCGGCGTGAAGCTGTTCCGCCGCGAGGTCGCCGACGAAATCCGCATCTACGGCGAGTTGCATCGCTTCATTCCGGTGCTGGCCCACGCGCGCGGGTTCCGTGTGACGGAACTCGGCGTGCATCATCGGTCACGGCAACACGGCGCGTCGAAATATGGTGTGATCCGGTTTCTCCGCGGATTCCTCGATCTGCTGACCGTCGCCTTCCTGATGAGCTACCGCCAGCGGCCGCAGCACATGTTGGGGGCGTTCGGGCTGGCGTTCTTCGGCATCGGCGTGCTGGGGCTGGGATATCTCGCCGCGATCTGGGTGCTGATGAACGTCTTCGGCGTCTGGGAGCCGAAGCCGATCGGCGACCGCCCGCTGCTGGCGTACTCGCTGGTCGCAACGCTGCTCGGTTTTCAGGCGGTCTCGCTGGGACTGCTGGCGGAACTCATCGTCCACTACACCAGCGACGACCACGACGCCTTCAGCATCGCCGAGACGACGACGGTTGCACGTTCCTCCACTGTTTAGCCGCGACCCGGAGGCTTTGCGGAGGGGAGCGCTTTGTGGGAGCGCGCCATCCGTCCTGTGCGCTCCACCCCGCGCTCCCCTGCGCAGAGCCTCCGGGTCGCGGCTAACCGTCACGCACTGTTTCGTGTCCCGCACGCACCGCCTATAATCCGCGGACCATTTTTCGTCGGTTGTTTTCCTCGGACATCGTTGTTGAGAGGCAGGCTTCGTGTCGGACCATCAGGAATTGATCGCGGTGCTGGAGAAGAACATCGCGTCGGCGATCCTCGGCAAGCCCGATCCGATCCGTCTCGCAATTGTCGCATTGCTGTCCGACGGGCACATGCTGGTCGAGGACGCTCCCGGCGTGGGGAAGACGTCGCTCGCCAAGGCCATCGCCAAAAGCCTGGCGTGCGACTTCAAGCGATTGCAGTTCACGCCGGACATGCTCCCCAGCGACATCCTGGGTTCGAGCGTGTTCCTGCCGAACCTGGGCCAGTTCGATTTCCGTCACGGGCCGATCTTCACCAACGTGCTGCTCGCCGACGAAATCAACCGCACGACGCCGCGGACGCAAAGCGCCCTGCTGGAAGCCATGAGCGAGGGACAGGTCTCGATCGAGGGGAAGACGTACCCGCTCGCCTCGCCGTTCTTCGTGCTGGCGACGCAGAATCCGTACGAGTTCGAGGGCACCTACCCGCTGCCCGAGAACCAGCTCGATCGCTTCATGCTGTGCATCGACCTCGGTTACCCCACCCGCGACGTCGAGAAGAACGTGCTGGTCACCCATCGCGACGGCCAGCCGGTCGACAAATTACACCCGGTTGTCAATCTCGAGCAGTTGCAGCGTCTGCAGCAGGCCGCGCGCGACGTCCGCGTGGACGATTCGATCAACGATTACCTGTTGAACATCGTCCACGCCACCAGACAGCACGACGAGTTGCAGCTCGGCGTCAGCACCCGCGGGGCGATCACGCTGTACAAGGCGTGCCAAAGCCTGGCCCTCATCGAAGGCCGCGACTTCGTGATCCCCGATGACGTGAAGCGGCTCGCCGGCCCGGTGCTGGCGCACCGCGTCGCCGTCAAGGGCGTGCTCCGCGAGGGTCAGCGCGAACGGGCGAAGCAGGTGATCCGGCAGATTCTGGCGAAGACCGCCGTGCCGGTGTGACTAGATCCACCGGTGAAACAGGAAGACCGCGAAACCGCAAGCGTGGGTGCGCACCCACGCTTGCGGTTTCGCGGTCTTCCCTCCTCTTTCAGTGTCGCCAGGTGTCATCAACTGACACCGTTCTCGCGCCCCAACATCTCCACCAACGCCGGGTGACATGCTTGCAGCTTTGGGCAAGCATGTGCCTTCGGTGAGCCTATTGGTCGGCATTGAAGACATGCTTGCCCAGAGCTGCAAGCATAGCACCCGATCACTCACACCGTTCGGACATTCAACATCTCTGCCAACGCCTCCACCGGCAACCCCACGACGTTGCTCAAACTCCCGACGACGCGGGTGATGAACACGCTGGCCGCGCCTTGCAGGGCATACCCCCCCGCCTTACCGCGGGGTTCGCCGGTGGCGAGATACCAGTCGAGCCACGGTTCCACGTCGTCGCGCATCGTGACCGCCGTGGTGACGACCCGCTCGGCCGGGATGCCGTCCGGCGTCACGACGCACACCGCCGTCGCCGCGAGGTGCGTGCGGCCCGCGTAGTGGTGACGGAACCAGTCGCGCACGACGTCCGCCCAATCGTCGCGCTCGGGCGGTTGGCCGAGCACGATCAGCGGCGGGACAAGAATGTCCGCGGGGTCACACCCCCACGCTGGCGGCTTCGCATTCTCCCCGCAGACGATGGTCGTATCCGCCGCGATGATCGTTGCCGATGACGCGCGAGAACCGAGTTGTGATCGGACCTGGTCCGCTTTGCGACGCGCGATCTGCTGCAATTGGGCGCGGATGGACGGCCAGTCGGTCAGGCCGTCGAAACCGGGTTCGTCGGCATTTGCCGGGGGCACGACCTCGATTTGCTCCGCCGGAACCAGCAGCGACAGCAACTCCCGCCGCCGGGGAGAGCGCGAACCCAGCACGTAGCGCGGCACGGTCAACCGAGCTGCACCTCCACCGGGGCGAGC
>JAWXBB010000295.1:0-11388 GCA_034439795.1 Planctomycetaceae bacterium
CTGTGATGCGACCCTTTCAGGGTCGATGCGTCTCGGACACCAATTCCCCAGGGTGCGCTCGCAGACTCGCGACCCTGGGCTGTGTGATCGAACGCCTGCGGCGTACTTGACCTCCGACCAATATTCCGCCGTCAACGGCAACAACCAGGATTGGGTTTGGAAACCGCCTCTAGGAAACCGCTCCGCATTGAGCTTGTCAAGCTGTCAGAAACCGAGCCGTTGCCACGCGGCGGCGAGATACCGCGGCAAGTCGGACGCGATCAACCCCGGCTGCGACAACTCGGACGCGGCGATGTCTCCCGCAAGACCGTGCAGATAGGCACCCCATTGGGCCGCGACGAACGGTTCCAGCCCCTGTGCCAACAAGGATGTAATGAGGCCGGTCAGCACGTCGCCGGTGCCGCCGGTGGCGAGGCCGCTGTTGCCGGTGGGGTTGATCGCGACCCGCAGGCCGTCGGTGATGACGGTCTCAGCCCCCTTCAGCACCAAAATCACGCCCGCTTTGGCGGCAAACTCGATGGCGGCCTCTTCGCGATGCGACTGCACGGCGGCCGTGGTCTGCCCGGTCAGCCGCGCGAACTCCCCCGGATGCGGCGTCAACACGCGCGGCCCGGCGGCGCTTCCGGCGGTCAACCCGTCCGGCCGGGCGACGAGCGCATTGAGCGCATCGGCATCCACGACGAGCGGCTGCTCCACCGTGCGGTAGACCGAATGGACGAGTTCATCGAGATCCGCCGACCGTCCAAGTCCCGGCCCGATCGCTCCGGCGGTGGCGTCGTTCAGCAATTCGATGACATCGGACAACGCCGACAACGCGATCCGGCCGTCGACGTCCTCTTGCAACGGCACCGTGAGGTAGGACGGTTCGTACCCTGCGACGATGGGCAACACGCCGGACGGTGTCGCCACGGCCACCAGCCCCGCACCGCCACGCAGGGCGGCCTGTCCCGCGAGACACGCCGCGCCCGACATCCCGCGGCTGCCCGCCACGATCATCGCCTTGCCGAACGTGCCTTTGTGAGCGTTGCTCGCGCGCGGCGGCAAATCGGGGAGCGCGGCGATGCGTTCGATGGTGCGCGATTCCGTCATAGCGAGTCCGTCTCCGTTCGGCCCGCCGCGGTCTGACGCGCGATCATGCCGGCGAGATAACCGCCGCGAAAACCGGCGTCGATGTTCACCACCGCGACGTGCGCCGCACAACTGTTGAGCATGCTCAGCAGGGCCGCGAAGCCGCCGAGATTCGCGCCGTAACCGATGCTCGTCGGCACCGCAATCACCGGGCAACGGACCCAACCGGCGACGACCGACGGCAACGCCCCCTCCATCCCGGCGACCACCACCGCGGCGTCCAGTTCCGCCAGCTCCTCGCGCCGCTCGATCAATCGCCACGGCCCGGCGACCCCGACGTCCTGGAGGATGCGGACCTGGCACCCCATCCAGGTCGCGGTCTCGACGGCCTCCTCGGCGACCGGGCGGTCGGTCGATCCCGCCGTGATGACGCCGATCGTCGGCTGGCCGACAGGTCGAATCGCGCCGATCCGCACCGTCCGCGCAATCGGGTTGTGCCAGGCTTCGGGGAACTCATCGCGGAGTTGTTCGGCGTGCTGTTCGGTGCAGCGCGTGATCAGCGACGGCTGTCCGGCCGATTGCTGCGCCCGCACGGTGTGGTAGAGCTGTTCGATGGTTTTGCCGGCACCGTACACGACCTCGGGAAAGCCGCAGCGACGGACGCGGTCGAGATCGACGAGCACGTCGGACGCCTGGGCCGTCGGCGCGAAGTGGGCCGAAAGTCGCTGTTGCAGTTCGTCGATGGGCAGACGGCCTTCGCGCCAGGCGTCGAGCAGCATCGTCAGCAGTTCGGCATCCATGCGGTGATAGCCCTCTTGTCAAATAGTGTCGAAGTGACGCCGAAAGGGAACAGCAAATGATTCACGAGCCGTTTAGACGCGGTCCCCTCTCCCCCGTTTCGGGGGAGAGGGATAGGGTGAGGGGGCCGAGCGCTTCACAGGACATCGAATACCAACCCGAAGCGTGAGCGAGGGCGAGCGCTCGCCCTCGCTCACGCTTCGGGTTGGTGTTGAATACGGCAGGAAGCGCACCCCCCTCACCCCAACCCTCTCCCCCGAAGCGGGGGCGAGGGGGCCGGAGCAAGAGCAGCCCGCTTCATCGTATCAGCCTCCCGGTGTGAGCAGCAGTTCGGGATGCGAGGCCGATCGCGACCCCGGCAACGGTTGATTGTCGCCGCCGCGGAACGTGAACACCACCGACAGCTTCGGCTCAGCCGTCAGATTGCGCGACGCCGCGTGCAGCGTCAGACAGTGGAAGAACAGCACATCGCCGGGATGCAGCACAACTGGAACGCGCGACGCAATCAGCGCCTCGTTCTCCGGCAGATCGCCGCGGAAGAATTTGTTGTCGTCGAATTGCCGGGCCTGATACGTCAATCGGTGCGAGCCGGGGATGACCATCAGGCCGCCGTTCTCCAGCCGTTCTTCGCCGAGCGCGATCCAGACGCTGATGAGTTCGGGCCGCTCGAACGACCAGTAGCGGTTGTCCTGATGCCAGCCGGTGTCGCTGCTGAATTCCGGCTGCTTGGTCATGATGCAGTTGTGATGGGCCAGCGGACAGACGACCCTGGGGCCGAGCAGCTGCCGCAGCCGCCCCAGCACCTCCGGCCGCGACATCCAGTCGAGAAACACCGGCCCGCGGGCAATCGCCTGCTTCAAGCGGCGGGCGGTTTGGCCCCCGGTGGCCGTCCGCGACACCGGCGCACCGGGGTAATGCAGATCGGCTTCGTACTCGATTGGTTCGATGTTGTGGACGACGCCGTCCGCCGTGGTCCGCTTCATCTCGGCAACGGTGTCGGCATCGGTCAGACCGGACGCAATGAGAAAACCCTCGCGCTGGAAGCGGGCGACTTCGTCAGTCGAGAACAGTTCGCTCAAAGCACTCACAATGGTTCGCCATTCCCTGACTGTCGCATTCCGGTGCCATGCAACGCCGTCCACGAATCTGTTCTAAAGCTAAGCATTTCGTCCACAGATTACGCCGATTTCACAGATTAAAGGCATTCTCATCAGAGGGAAGGCCATCGTTTTGGGTTCCATTGCCCACCATCGCTTAAATCTGCGAAATCTGTGGACGAAAACTTCCTGCTTTCCAGCACGATCGTGAACGGCGTTGCTGGCACTCCAGCGACACGGTGCTCAACTCTCGGGTTCAGCCCTTGAGATCGAATTCCTTGATCTTGCGGTACAGCGTCCGCTCGCCGATGCCGAGCATTTTCGCCGCTTCGTCGCGTCGCCCGCCGGTCAGTTCCAGGGCCCGCTCGATGTAGAATTTTTCGACGTCGGTCAACGGGCGGCCCAGGAGTCCGTCGGCTCCGTTGGTGGAGATATCGGGCAGGTTGTCGTCGAAGTTCGAGCCCAGCGGGGCGATCTCCGGCGGGAGGTCGTCTAGATCGATCCGGCCGTCGGTGTCCTGCACGACCATGCTTTCGACGACGTTCTTCAATTCGCGGATGTTGCCCGGCCAACTGTACGCCATCAGCGCCTGCTGCACCGGCTTCGCCAGCGTCGGCAACGGCCGATTGCGGCGGCCCGCCATCTGCTTCAGAAAGTGCTCGATGAGCAGCGGAATGTCGCCGCGGCGTTCGGTGAGGGGCGGCAGAAAGATCGACACGACCGAGATGCGATAGTACAAGTCTTTGCGGAACTTGCCCGACTTGACCAGCTCCTGCAACTCGGCGTTCGTCGCGGCGACCAGCCGGACGTTGATTTCGATTTCCTCGTTCGCCCCCAGCCGCGTGATCTTGTGGTCTTCGAGCACGCGGAGCAGCTTCACCTGCGTGGGCATCGGCATCTCGCCGACTTCGTCCAGAAACAGCGTGCCGCCGTTGGCGTACTCGAATTTGCCGATCCGCTTGGTCGCGGCCCCGGTGAACGCCCCCGGCTCGTGGCCGAACAGCTCGCTCTCCAGCGTGCTTTCGGGCAATGCGGCGATGTTCAGCGGCACGAACGGCTTGCTCTTCCGCTCGCTGTTCTGATGCAACGCCCGGGCAACGATTTCCTTCCCCGTGCCGCTTTCCCCCTGGATGAGGACGGTGCTGTCGGTCGGGGCGACGTTGCGGAGCTTCTCCATCACCTTCTGCATCGCGGGGCTGTTGCCGATCACCCCCTCGAAGCCGAATTTCTCGTCGAGCCGGCGGGACAGCTCCAGATTCCGCCTGAGCAGTCGCACCCGCGTGGCGGCCTTGTCGACGGCGAGCCGAAGCTCCTTGATGTCCACCGGCTTGGTGAGCAGGTTGTGCGCCCCCTGCTGCCCGGCGGCGAGCGCCAACTTCACCGACGCATGACCGGTGAGCAGGATGACTTCGGCGTCGGGCAGTTCCTCTTTCGTCCGACGGAGGATTTCGAGGCCGTCGATGTCGTCCATCATCAGATCGGTGACAACGACGTCGAACGTCCGCGACTCGATCAGCGCCGCGGCCCGGGTTCCTGACGCGGCGACGGTGCATTCGTACCCGACCCGTTCGAGGCTTTCCGCGACCGCCTGCGCGTGCGCTTCGTCATCATCCACGATCAGCACGTGGATTTTGATGTGGGACAAATCGCCGTGATCGCCGTCGTGAGCCGTCATGCGAGCGTAATTTCCGCCGAGCGTTGCGGCGGTTCCGGGGCCGAGACTTCCATCAGAACGCGACAGCGAAGTGTACCGGCGTGGCGGGATGATTGCGACTGGTCGGAGAGGGCAGGCGCGAGTTGAGTGTGCGCCTTGGTTCTGCGTGGCTTCTTCCTCCGGTCCCCTCGCCCCCGCTTCGGGGGAGAGGGTTAGGGTGAGGGGGCCTCGGGCGCTTCACCGATGATCCGAGGTGAGCTCCGTCGGCGTCCACTGGGGAGAAATGTCTGGCAATGTATCGCCGACGTGGCGAGCACACGCCCCCTCACCCCGACCCTCTCCCCCGATGCGGGGGAGAGGGGGCCAGCAAACTGGTTACGGAAACTCCGCCGACACGTTCGTGGCATAATACGGGGAGTTCGACCCGTTCGACGCATTGCGCGGCTGGGCCCAGACCTTCACGTCGTCGAGGTGCAGTTCCAGATTGCTGGGCAGCGTCAGCCGGCCGACGCCCCATTGCCACTTCGCGCCGTCGGTTTCGATCAACAGCACCAGCGCGGGATTGCGGCCGTTGACCAGCAGGAAGATCGCACCGTCGGCGTGGGGATCGTCGGACGGTGTATAACGGTCGATCTCACGCGGCAAGAGCCGCAGATGGACGAACTGCGTGGCCAACTCCGTGACCTCCTGCGTCCCCGTGAACCGGCGAGCCTGCTGCTTGATCTGGGCGAGCCGGGCCGCGGGCGTGGCGGCGGGTGCCGGGCCGTTGGGCAGCGCTTGCATCGCAACGGCGGACCCTTGCGGCGACCACCCGGCGAGATCGGCCGACCGAATTGTGTACCGCTTATCGGTGAGCGACAGCAGGTCGTACACCACGCGCGCGTCGGAACCGAGATAATGCGGATGGAGTTCCGCCGTCACAATGGCCAGCGGCCGGCCGGTGTCGCCGAGGCGCCAGACGGTGCCGTCGACGTAGCCGCGGGTCTCGTCGTCGTACCGAAACAGCGGCGTGGCGTGCATCCGCCTGGGGACCGCGGGGTCGGCGGACGACACGTTGATCTTGTCGATCCGCGACTTCATCGCCTCCATCCGCCGAGCGGCGATGTCGGGCGGAGCGGGTTGTTCGTCCTCGGCAAAGGCGGGGAATGCGGCGAGGCACAGAGCCGCGACGAGGTTGAGGCGGTGTAATCGCGGCATTTGTCAGTTTCTATAACAAGGGCAAGCCGTCGCTTGCGCTCCGGGCTGTGACAGCGATAAACGTCAGTCTTGGGGACGCACGCGGTTGGGGCCGAGTTCCAGCAGAATGCGGCGAATTTCTTCGGCGTCTTTGACGTTCTTGCCGGAGAGCTTGGCCTCGAAGCGTTTGCCGTACCCGTTGCGGTGTTGCTTCGAGTCGCCGAAGTGGCAGATGTTGCACTTGGATTTCTGACCGCCATCGAGGGGGAACGTCCGTTGATAGATTTGGAGATAGAGCGGCCGGGCGTCGACGGAACCACCGCACAGCACGATGACCGCCGCGATGACGAGCCTGCGCATGATTGTCCCCCGCTGCGATGTCCGTCGGAGCCGGGCCGTGTCGGCCCGGTGGATCACGATACGGTATCACGCCGCGAGCCGTTCGTTAAGCACTCTTTCCCCAATGGCTTCAACGAAAAACCCCCGGCTGGGACCGGGGGCTGCGAAGGGCGACGGCGATTTGCGGACGCCCTCGCTTGCGCTCGGGGCTGGGATTGCGGCCATCTCACGCGAAGAGCTTCTCGACCGGCTGACCGCCGTCGACGATTTTCATCGGGCGGCCGAGCGGGCTCATGTTTTCCTTGGCGGGGTCCACTCCCAGCGACTTGCAGATCGAGCAGAAGAAATCGGGGACCGTGACCGGGTCGCGATCGACCGCGGACCCGTCGGCCGTGGACGCGCCGATGATCTGGCCCCCCTTCACGCCGCCGCCGGCGAGGACCGCGCTGAAGACCCGCGGGTAGTGGTCGCGGCCGCCACGCGGATTGACCTTCGGTGTGCGGCCGAACTCGCCCGTCCAGGCCACCAGCGTGGTGTCCAGGAGACCGCGGTCCTTGAGGTCGCGGATGAGCGCGGCGAAGCCGGGATCGACCTCGCGCGACAGTTGCGGCACGCGCTCGAAGTTGTCCTGATGGGTGTCCCAGTTGCCGTGGCGGACTTCGACGAACGTCACGCCGGCCTCGACGAGCCGCCGCGCAAGCAGACAGCCGCGGCCGAATTCGTGGTCGCCGTACAACTTCCGCGTGGCGTCGGATTCCTGGCTGAGATCGAACGCCTTGGTCTTCGGGCTGAGGACCATCTTCGACGCCTTGTCGTAGATGCGGCGGTGGTTGTCCACCACGACTTCGCCGCCGCGCTGGGCGAATTCCTGTTCGATGTTGCTCAACAGTCCCAAGCGGCGTTGATAGCGCACGTCGCTGACGCCGGTGGCGACGTTGTCGGGGAGGCGACTGGGGTCGGTGACGGTGAACGGTTCGTAATCGACGCCGAGGAACCCGGCACCCGAGCCGCCGAACCCCATGCCCCCGCGTCCGCCGCCGACGGCGACCACCGAGGGGATATCGAGTTCCTGCGGCGCAATCTCGTGGGCGATGTTGGACCCGAGCGCGGGATGCTTCACCGATCCGGACGGGATGTAGCCGGTGTGAAGCTGATACGTGGCCCGGTCGTGCTGGCCCTCCTTGTTGGTCATCGAGCGGATGACGGCCAGTTCGTTCATCACCTTGGCGGTCTCGGACCACGCCTCGGCGATGCGGATGCCGGGGACCGCGGTGTCGATGGCCTTGGTCTCGCCGCCGTTTTCGGTGCCCGGCTTGGGATCGAACGTGTCGAGATGGCTGGGGCCGCCCTGCATCCAGAGCAGAATCATGGCCCGACCCTGCTTGCGGAGGTCGTCGGCCCGGACCGTCATGACATCGCGAAAGCTGAGCGTCCCCGCGGCGAGCGCCGACGCCGAGACCGCATGCAAGAACCCGCGCCGCGACAGCGACCGCCGCGTGAGCCGGACGTCTTCCTGCCAGGAGGTGAACATGGGCTGTGTCCCTTGGGTGGTGAATGTGTTGTTTAGAGTTGTAGGGTGGGACGAGTCTTCGAGTCCCACCACGATCAATCACCGACGTGGTGGGACTCGAAGACTCGTCCCACCCTACATGTCATTACCGCTTCGACACGAACTCGCTCGAATTCAGCAGCCCCCACAGCACGTCCTCGAACGCTTCGGCGCGGTTGCCGGTGTCTTTGATGTACTGCTGGCAGAGCTTCAGCTCGCGGTCGCTCGGCTCGCGCGACAACGCGAGCAGGTAGACTTCCGACACGGCGTCCTGATCGTCGGCCTGCGTGCGGAGAATCTGGCTGAGCCGCGTGTTACCGTTGGCCGAGATGGCTCCGCGGAACGTCGGCGCGTTCATCATCACCAGGGCCTGCTGGACGTTGCCGGTGATGTCTTCCTGCGGCGTGCTGGGGTCGAACGTGAAGGTGGCATTGAACTGGCTGCGGGGGCCGCGATTGCCGGCGTAGAGGCCGCCGGGCATCATCCCCCGTTGCGGCGTGCCGGCGGACTCGTTGAAGCCGAGGACCGTGGCGAGCGCATTGAACAGTTGATCGGACCGGAGATGCGTCGGCGTCTGAGCGGCGAAGGGGAGCGCCGTCTCAGACACCGGTTTGGCCCGCACCTGTCGTTGGTAGGTTTGCGTCAAGGCGACGGTCTGCACGAGCCATTTCAGGTCGTACTGGCTGCCGACGAAGCCCACGGCGAGCGCCTCGAGCGCCTGCGGATACCGGGCCGTGCGCGTCGGGCCGAGATCGTCCACCGGCATGTAGAACCCTTCGCCGAGCATCTCGTTCCAGACGCGGTTGATGACGGCCCGGGCGAACCACGGGTTGTCGGAGTCGGTGAACGCCTTGGCCGCCGCCCCGCGACGGGCTTCGTCGCTGAGCTCCTGGCCGGGCGTCGATTGATCGACGAAGAACTTCGGCTGCACGAGCTTGCCGCGCGACGACGGGTCCATCAGATCGGGCATGTAATACTCGGAGCTGCCGCGGCCCTGCATCGGCGGGGCGGGCATCGACTTGAACTCGTCGAGGCTGAGCATTTTGTCTTTGTTGGTGTCACCGACCTGAATCATCCGTTCGAAGAGTCGCGCGAATCCGCCGCCGGGACTGGCTTCGGCTTCGCGCTGGTCGATCTTGCCGTCGCGGTTGCGGTCGAGCATCGCGTACATCCGCTCGGGGTTCTCGCGCATCTGATCCGGGCCGCCTCGTCCGCCGCGGGGCTGATTGACCGACACGACCTCAAACCCGCGCTGCTGGCCGTCGACGAGAACCGGCCGGACCGCGGCTCGGGGGAAGAACGCGGCCAACTCGTGGAACTGCTCGCGTTTCCAGACGTCCGACGGATGGTCGTGACAGTTCGCGCATTGAATCTGAATGCCGAGGAAGATGCGACACGCCTCGGCGGCGACTTCGGGCGGTTCGCCGGAGTGAGCGAAGACCAGTCCGGTCGCGCCGTTCTCCTGCACGTTGCCGGTGGCAGTGAGGATGTCGGTGACGACGGCGTCCCACGGCCGGTTGGCGTTCAATTGCTCGACCATCCATTGCTCGAACACCGCGTTCGCGCCGCGGGCCCGCATGTTGGTCGCCGGGAGATAGACGACGTCCCGCCAGTAGCTCCCCCAGTTCTTGCCGTAGTTGGGGGAGGCCAGCAGTTGCTCGATCAGTTTGGTCCGCTTGGCGGGATCGGGGTTGAGGCCGAACAGCGTGACATCGCGGGGAGTGGGGGGAACCCCGGCGATGTCGAACGACGCCCGACGCAGGAAATCTTCATCGCTCGCCAGTGGCGCGGCGGGTTGCCGGGCCTGGTCGAGCTCCGTCAGAATCAGCCGATCCACTTCGGCCGCGACATCTTGCGCCGACCGTGCGACCGGCTTGGCGGTCGTCTTCGCCGCCTTGTTCGCGGCAGTGGCAGGAACAGCCGTCCACCCCAACGCCACCACGGTCAGCAATCCGCAGGTCCAGAGAGGGCGCATGGCAAACCTCAGCAGTTTCCAGAGTTTTCACGGGCGAATGCCGACGAGCCTGACAGGAGAATCAACCCCCGGCGAGTGTGAAAGGTTTCGTGGGGCATGGAGGAATCCGAGCGGTCGGGGAGAAGGGGAGCCGGGGAGTCAGGGGGTGCGGGAGTGCCGGAGTGCGGGAGTGAAGCATCGCGCCTTAGTCTTCACCCCCGCACTCCCCTACTCCCGCACCCCCGGACTCCTCCCCGCCTCACTCCACCACCGTCGCCCGTGCCCGCACCTCTTCGGCGTACTGGTTGCTCGGCGCATACGCCACCACGCGGTCGGCCGTGAACAGGCCGTTGACGAGGTCGCGCGGATACTCGTCCTTCACCACCTTCACCGTGTCGAAGCCCAGCTTGGCCCACTTCTTTTCGGCGGTGACGTTGGACTCGAACTGCAACAGATTCCCCGGCGACGAATCGGTGATGAACCAGCCGTAGTCGCGGAGCGCCACCGCAATGATGCGAGCCGTTTCACGCATCCGGTCCGAGAGCTTCTTCGGCAGCTTCGCCAGCCACTTGTCGATTTCCTCGTCGGTGTACCGCAGCGAGAACCGCGTCCCCGCCGGCACGCCGAGCCGCAGGCCGCGGGTGAACTCCGCCTTGGTGGCCGGAGCGACGAACTCCGCCGTGTTGATGTTGGCGATTGTCATCGACAGCGCGTGCTCGATCTTTCCCTGCTCGACTTCTTCCGGGCGGACGAGCATCGCCAGATACGGCAGCCCCGAGCCGCGCGACGGCACAAAGCCGTCCTCGCGTGTGCGGTAGTCCCCCGTCACCAGGTTCGCGGCGTCCGCCTTGATCAGTTGATTCCGGTATTCCGCTTTGGACAGATCCCATTCGAGTCCGAGCTGCGCGTCGAGGACGATGATCCCGCCGTCCGTCCCGGAGGGAGATTTCCAGAGCGGATTCCACGGAATTCTGCCGACGAGGTTCGACGGCCAGTACGTTTTGATCGCCGTCGGCCCAGTGGCGGTCTTAGCGTCGTAGACGGCGCAGGTGTGGCTGTCGGTGGTGATCGCAAAGCTCTGGTTCCGGTCCCCGCCGGCGTCGCGAAACAGCCGCGACACCAGCGCCGTGCCCTGCTCGTGTCCTGGGAGCTCGGCCACCGGGAGGTTCCACGGCGCCCGCGGTCCGAAGGGACGAACGTAGGGGGTGACGACGGCATCTTGTCCGGCTGCGCTGTGAGAGGTGATCCAAACGCCGCCGAAGACCGTACCCGCCGTCCTGATCAACCACTCCCGACGAGTCGTTCCGTTTCCCCGGCCTTTCTCGCCCTCGAAATCCAGACCATGTTTTGACATAAGGATCAAACCTGAAAAGCCCGGCCGAAAAACATCGCGACAGCATTCCGCCTTCGATCATGCCGCACTCCCCCTGGTGGGTAAAGCCCTCGCCAGGAACCGGCAGTGTCCGAATTACCGCCAGTGGGTCAGTTTCACGCTAGAAGACCGGAGCGACTCGCCCCGACTGATGACTGTAAGATTGCTTTCGCGATGCAGATGCGGTGGAATACGTCAGCGGGAATTCGGCTTTCCCCGGGCGTCTTCGCGCTCCCTTTCACCATCCGGGACATCGACAGATTGGCACACCATGCTCATGCGTCCCTGGCTGTCGCGGTGGTCGGGGTCTTTCTTGGCGCGCGGGACAACGCCCCGGCGCACGCGGCGGCGACCGGGGGGCTCACCCGCCGCACGAGTACA
>JAWXBB010000296.1:0-26803 GCA_034439795.1 Planctomycetaceae bacterium
AAGCATCGACCCAATCACTACGATTGGCTGACGCGGCCCCGCGCCGACGTCAAACGCGAGATGGCCAAAGGCCTTACCAAAATCTAAGTGCCATTCGTCGATGTGACCGATGCGAGCTTACAAAAACTCGCAAACATCCTCGGTCGGTTACACCGCTGCGGCGAACGAGTGTTATGCCGCGACCCCTGGAACAGTCGGCGGCTTTCTGGCGGCGTTCGGCGGAAAAATATCGATGCCCTCCTGTTGAAATTGGGAGTGGATGGTCGCATGCAGTTCGTGAATCACCCGAGATCGGTCGTCCAGCGACGGCAGAAAAGCTCGCAGGACAAAGACGAGCGCAGTGGGACCAAACTCCTCGAACGCGGCATTCGGCGGGGGTTGCTTCAATATCGAAGGATGAGCCAACGCGATTTCTTGCAGTATGCTGCGGACGCGATCCGGATCGGAATCGTAACTCACCCCGACGCGGATCGCGATGCGATTGGTTCTATCGGTCAACGTCCAGTTGAGCAGCTTGCCGGTGATTAAGTCTTTGTTCGGCACGACGAGCTCCTTCCGGTCGGCGTCGAGGATCGTCGTCGAGCGCACGCGAATTTGAGAGACCGTGCCGGTCGTGTCGCCGATGGTGATCACGTCGCCGACGCGCAGCGGGCGTTCGAACAGCAGAATGATGCCCGACACGAAATTCGCGACGATTTCCTGCAAGCCGAAGCCGAGTCCGACCGAAGCGGCGGCGACCAGCCACTGCACATTCGACCAACCGATATTGATCTGCGCGCAGGAGATCACGATGCCCGTCACGAGCAGTGCATACCGCACCAGGATGACAACGGCGAAGCGGGCGCCGGCATCGAGCGGCAACCCCTCCAGTAGAACCGCCTGTACCAGCCCCGGGATGTTGCGCACGGCGAGCAGCGTCACGCCGGCGATGAAGATCGCCACGGCGAGATCCGCGACGGATACTGACTCGACCACGGCCAGTGCCTGCAGGGCCGCGCCCGTCTCGGCATCTTTCACCTGTTTCATGACCGTCGTCTGCCAGAGCGTGATCTGGTTCAGAATGTTGAACGCCGGCAATACATCCGACCAGATGGCCCATACGCCGATGCAACACGCGACCGCGAGCGACACGCGCAGCAATCCCTGCATTTGTCGCGTGATGGAGGCCACATCCAGACGGCGATCGGCCGAAGGCGCGCGTTGCAAGGCGAACAGCGGCGAGCATTTCTCCGCACGCGGGCCTGGCGATTCCGGCGTCAACTCGACCCGCCGGGCAATGCGGCGCTCCTCCAGTTGAATCCAGCGTAATAACGTGGCGTGTAATCCCGCCAGGGCCACGGCGACCCACAGCGTCTCCTGCAGTCGCCAGGTGAGTCGTGCCGCGGTGTAGTAGTACCCGGCCGCGGCCAGCAGAATCAGACACCAGGGCACTGCCTGAATCATCCAGCGCGCCGCCGTGAACCCACGGGCCCGTTCCGCAGGCGACTCGCCAGCGGTGAACACGACGCGAGTGAAACCCGCTGCGGCGATCATCAACAGCAGGAACGACGTTCGGCCGATCGACTCCGACATCCATTCCACCCCGGTGGCTTCCATCGCGCCGATGACGAACAACAGAACGCTCGCCAGCGGAAGAAACCAGCCGATATGTCGGCGTATCCGTGCCGTGAACAGCGGCGGCCATCCAAAATGAGCCGATCCCAAGCCGTTGCGGGCACACGCCGCACGGATCAGCAGTAGCGGATAGGCCAGCCAGACGACGCGCCAAATCCCGCCGGCCAGCCAGCGGGCGAACGTACCGAACGTGGAGGCTTGTTCCAGTCGCCAGGCGACCAGCGCCAACAATAAGGGCCAAAAGGCGGTGCGGAAGACAGTCACCGCCACGGCATGCAGCGTGGGGCTGATGGCCAGACACTCGGGTTGTCGAACCTGCTCGGCAACGCGTTTCAGCAGATGCTGCGTCCGAAGCAGAACTAAGAGATAGGCCAGTCCACCCGCTGCAAAAAGCCAGTAAAGCGCCGGCCGACGCTGCTGATCGCGCTGGAGGGCCACAACGATGCTGTCCCACGCGTCAGCACCGTCCAGTTTTTCGATTACTGGTCGCCAGGAAGCGAACGCCAGCGGGTTAATGGGATCGCCGCTGCGAATCCACAACACATGCTCGTCGTGCAACTGCATCGACGCCGTCGCCTGGATCGCCAGTTTCCGTTCCGACTCGGTGACCCGAAACAGCGATCGGATCAATCGCTCGCCGTCTTCTTCCAAATGAGCCAACAGTTCCTGGCGATGCGAGAGCAAAGCCTCCGCCTGGCCTTTGAAGGAGGGCTCATCGAATCGCGGACCCGGCGTCCGGCGTCCGGCCTGGAGAACTTCCTCGATCTCCGGCGTCTGCTGGTCGAGCCGATCGCGTGCGAACTGCTGCAATCGAAGTTCGCGGATTTCTTCCGAACGGGCGGCCGTCTGCCGCCGGAGACGCGGCACGTCGGGCAACTGGTCATACTGTTGCCGCAGCATTAAACCAATGTCCTCGGTCATGCCGATCTTCAAGATCAGCGATTGAATCTGTTCCGTTTCGACTTGCACGGTCTCGAGCTGCCTGGACGTGCGCTCCAGCTCTGATTCCGCCTCCTCGAGCCGTACCGTCAATCGGCCGCTTTCTTCCGCCAGCCGTTCGTTCTCCACCGCCAACGTCTGTAACGCCGGATGGACCGAGCGCGATTTGTGCTGGGCCTCGTGGACTCGTTTCGCAGCCTCTTGCCGGCGCACTGCCTCGATTCGTTCGTCGACCAGCTTGCGTTCCGCACCAAGTTGCGCCGCTTCCCGTTTGAGTAAGCTCGAGCGCGCTTGAAGCCATTGGTTGACGTCGCCCGATTCCAGCCAGTCGCGTTCCGACTGCAAGGCCGCGACTTCCTGTCCCCCACGCTGTGCTCGCACGCGACACAGCAAGTGATGCGCCGCTTGCGCGGGAGACGACGCTTCGCCGCTCGGCAGCGACTTCAGTGTGTTCTGCGCCTGTTCGAGCCGCAGTTCGGCATCCGTGAGCTTGGCGAGGATCGCTTCCAGGCGCGTATTCCGGTTGCGGATTTCCTCCGCCAGTTTCTGTTGCTGATCTTTGAGCCCGGTTCCTTCGCGATCCAGTTTTGCCTGCAACTCTTCGCGGCGGCGTTCCAGTTGTTCGAGGCTGAATTCCGGCAATGCGGGGGGAACGGCCTTCTCCGGCAGGGCCGAGATGCTCTGACGCAGCGAATCCAGTTCCTCGATCGCTCGCCGGCGCCGGCGCTCGAATTCCGCCTGCTGTTGTCCGGCTTCGTGTCCCGCGTTCCATTCATCCAGAGCCGATTGCAGGATGCCAGCGGCTTCTTGCTTGGCGTCCGCTTCCAGCTCGGAGTCTTTTTGAAGTTGGTCGATCTGAGCCGCAATTTCGGCTTTCGTGATCGCCGTCTGTGCGGTCGCAGCCGCTTCGTCCTCTTGCGCCGGGGCCGCTTGCGCCACAATTAACCCCAGCCACAATCCGCCGACCAGAGACCGCCTAAAGAGTTGCCATGGTCGAAATTCCCGCCAACCATCCACGTGTGGCCTCCCTGCCGATGGACTGCCGACTTTCCAGCTTGGCATCGTCGATATTCAGGGAATTCTGTCAATCCGATTCGGCTGTCCGGCGAGGAGGCACATCAAACTTCACTGGCCGATCCGATCAGCAATTGATGATTCCGTACGCCACGCGCTTGGCGTTCATCACGAGATCTTCTCCGGCTTACTTTGAATTCGGACGAAGTTACCACGTTCGGGCCGTCAGCCGCTTCTTTAGGAGCCGGTCGATCACTCCAACGCTGCTTCGGTCCTCCCAGGGGGAGATCTATTGCCGCCTCGTTCATATCTGCCGAAGTCGCGAACGACTCACCCGCAACTTGCATCGGTCTACTCGACCGAGGTCGCGAGTGCATTTGCGCGAACTGCACCGGACCGACACACCCCGGTCGATATGACCACGGCATGCGCGGTTGCCCTTCACGCCACCGCAAGTCGCGTCTCATCGGCCGTCGCGACGCTGTCGTCGAGCGCCGGGTAGTCCGTGTACCCATTCGGGCCCGATCCGTAGAAACTGTTAGGGTCCGGCGTGTTGAGCCGGGCGCTCAGTGCGAAGCGCTTCGGCAGATCAGGATTCGCGATGAAGAGCTTGCCGAAGGCCACCGCGTCGGCCTCGCCGGTTGCGATCGCCTGGTTCGCAGTCTCGAACGAGAAACCCTCGTTGGCGATATAGATCCCGCCGAACTTCCGTTTCAACTCAGGTCCGAGGCGGTTCGGACCGACCGATTCGCGGACCGCGATGAACGCGAGGCCGCGCTGGCCTAGCTGCTCGGCGACATAGCCAAACGTGGCCGCCGGGTGGGAATCGCCCATCGAGTATAGGTCGCCGCGCGGCGCCAGATGCACACCCACTCGGCTGACGCCCCACACGGACGTGACCGTGTCTGTCACCTCCAGCAAGAGCCGCGCGCGGTTTTCGAGAGGGCCGCCATAGTCGTCGGTCCGCCGATTCGTGCTGTCCTGCAGGAACTGATCCAGCAGATAGCCGTTCGCGCTGTGGATTTCGACTCCGTCAAAGCCCGCGCGCTGGGCGTTCTCTGCACCCAGCCTGAACGCCGCGACGACTCCGGGAATCTCTTCTCGTCCCAACGCCCGCGGCGTGACGAACGGACGTTCCGGCCGGAGCAGGTGGAGATGACCAGCGGGGGCGACGGCGCTGGGGGCGACGGGCAGTTTGCCGGCCAGGTAGGATGGGTCCGATACTCGACCCACGTGCCAGAGCTGCAACAGAATGCGACCACCGGCTTCATGAACCGCGCGTGTCACCAGTTTCCAGCCTTCGACTTGGTCGCGCGACCAGATCCCTGGTGTGTCCGGGTAGCCGACGCCCATCGGCGTGACGCTGGTGGCTTCGCTCAGCATCAGGCCAGCGCCGGCGCGCTGGCGATAGTATTCGGCGATCAGGACGTTAGGTACGCGGCCGGTGCTCGCCCGGGTTCGCGTCAACGGAGCCAGCATCACGCGGTTTGGCAAACGCCAATCACCCATGATTAGAGAGTCAAGGAGAGTCGGCATGGGAGACCTTCGGTTTGTGAACAGTGAGTCGGCGTACCTACGGCGTGGAGTTCTGCCAACTGCACTCCCCGCGTCGCTCGCACCTTATTGAGAGATACCGCGGATCGCGACCAACCTTACACGCGGACCGCAAGAATCGGGACGAGCCGCGGCCTTGGTGTCGTTGAAGGCAGGAAATGTGTGAGCTGCGATCCGACACATCGAGGAATTCTCGGTCCCATGTGATCGAAGTCCGAAAACCCGACGCGATTCGTGACTCCGGTGGTCGCGACCGACGCGCCCTGGAATGCAACCGTTTGCCAACTGCCCATTTTTACCTGATGCGCTCCTTTCATCCCATCGAATGACACCGCGAAGGTGTCGTGAAGGGTTGACGAAGCTGCGATTCACGGGATCACCGTCGTCGCGTCGGTAACTCCAACACGGGCGTCCGTCGTTGCAATTCGGATCTCGTCCGGGGAATCGCGATGTGGGAGTCGCCAATGGATCTGCGCCAGGTCGTAGAATTCTGCGTCGAAGCCCTCAGAATCTCGCAGAAATCGACCGGGATGAGTTGAAAGTTGTACTAGGCTGAAGTTCATAATGGGCACCGTGTCGATTGCCGGCCGCAGATTCTCGTAAAGCCATTCACTTCTGATGGTTCAATCGGTTTTTTCGCGGTCTCGCCGCGCGAATGACCCCGGCGTCGATGCTCCGTAAATGCAGGATGTGCGATTGGTCTTGAAGGAGTCTCCATGATTGGAAGTACGGTCGGGCACTACCGGATCACCGCGAAAATCGGCGCGGGTGGAATGGGGGAAGTGTTTCTGGCCGAGGACCAGCGTCTCGATCGCAAAGCGGCGATCAAGTTTCTGCCCGCCGAGCTGGCGGATCAGCCCGAGTCTCGGCAACGGTTTTTGACCGAAGCGAAGGCCGCGTCAGCCCTGAATCATCCGCACGTCTGCGTGGTCTACGATGTCGGTGAGACCGACGCCGGACATCCGTTCATTGCCATGGAGTTTGTCGAGGGAGTGCCACTGGACGAAGTCCTGCGGAAGGGCCCCCTCGAGATTGCGCAACTCATCGACATCGCCATTCAGGTGTCGGACGCCCTGGATGCCGCGCACGCCGGCCGGATTGTGCATCGCGACATCAAGCCGGCCAACATCAAGCTGAACCAGCGGGGACAGGTCAAGGTGCTGGACTTTGGTCTGGCCAAGCGACTGCCGACGGAAGAGCCGGGAGCCGCCGGTCCGACGCACATTCTGCAGCAGACGCGCGACGGACAGATCGTGGGCACCCCCAGCTACATGAGTCCCGAGCAGGCGCTGGGCCGGGGGCTCGACCAGCGGACGGACCTCTTCAGTCTGGGAGTGGTGCTGTATGAACTGGCCACCGGGACGTTGCCGTTTCCGGGGGCCAGTTTCGGTGAGATCTTCAACAAGATCGTGAATGCCCAGCCGCTGGCGATGGCCCGCCTCAACTACAACGTTCCCGCGGAACTGGAGCGGATCACGCTCAAGTGCCTGCAGAAGTCGCCCGACCGGCGCTATTCGTCGGCGCGGGAACTGATGGTGGACCTGAAGAACCTCCGCCGCGACCTCGAATCCGGCCAGCATTCGGGCCCCGGCTTCGATGCGACGGGACAATACGGCGACGAGTGGAGCCGCCAGAACCACCCGACGGCCACATACGGCACGCATGTTTCGACGCCGGCTGCGGTGCCGGCGAATCCGAAAGAGCTGTCTGACAGCGACGTCGTCATCACCTATGCGGATCTGGATGACCAGCCGGTGATGTCCGGGAAACGGGGCTGGGTCTCCCAACTGCATCAGAATCTGCAGGTTCGCGTGGCCCAGTTGTCCGGAAAAAAGGTGAGCGTCGTCAAACAGCCCGACGTCTCGGGCTCGGCGGAGGTCGAAGCCGCGGTGCTGGAACACGTGCCCAGGGCCAAGACGGTGATCTCCGTCCTGTCGCCGCCGTTTACTCGGGCCAAGGGGTGTCACCGCATTGTTGATCGGTTCTGGAAGAGCGCCCGCGCATCCGGGACGCTCGCCGCCGATCAACGTTCGCGGTTGCTGAACGTCATCAAGGCGCCGGTGGCGGAGAACGAAATCCCGCCGGACGTGCGGTCGCTGTACACCGGTCTCGTGCCCTATGAGTTCTTCGAGCGCGACCCCGCCACGGGCCGCCTGCGCGAATTCGATGAGGCGTTCGGCGACACGGCCGTGCAACGGTTCCACGAACGCGTGTACGACGTCGCCTATGACGTGGCGCAGGTGCTCAAGTATTTGGGGGATGCCGCTCCGGCCGGCGAAAAACGGACCGCCCATCCGAAAACTGTTTTCTTGGCCGCCACCACTTCGGATCTGGAACCGCAGCGCGATCAGTTGCGTCGCGAGCTGGTCGAATTGGGGCACGACGTCATTCCCAAACAGCCGCTGCCGCTGGTGGCCAGCGAACTGGTGAACGTGGTTCAGGGTTGCCTGGAGCAGGCGGACATCGCGATTCACTTCGTCGGCGAGCATTTCGGACTGGTCCCGGAGGCGACGGAGTTATCGGTCGTCGCGCTGCAGAATCAGGTTGCCGCACAGTTCTGCGGCAAATCCGGGCTTCGCCGTCTGATCTGGATGCCCAAGGGGTTGCAGGTCCGCGACGCCCGTCAGGCGTCGTTTATTCGGCAACTGGAGTCCGAACCGACGTCCCTGACCGGCGCCGAGCTGATCGCCGACACGCTCGAAAACCTGAAGGTGCTGCTGCGGACGCGCTGGGCGCGGGAGCAGGCGGAGGCCGACAAGCCGCCCCCGGCTGCGACGAGCGGTGGCGCGGCGCGGGTGTACCTGATTTGCGATCAGCAGGACGAACAGGCCATCGAGCCTCTGGAGGATTACTTCTACTCGCAGGGCATTGAAGTCAGCCTCCCCGGCTTTGAGGCTGAAGAGTCCGAAGTGCAGCAGATTCACATTCAGAATCTCCGCGACTGCGACGCCGCGTTGATCTACTACGGAGCGGCCGGCATGCACTGGGTCGACTTCAAAATCCGCGACCTCCAAAAGGCGGCTGGCTATCGCGATGCTCGTCCCATTTCCGTCACCGCCGTCTACGTGGCGCCTCCAGTCAACCACCGCAAGGAACGGTTCAAGAGCGTTTCGACCCCTGTGATTCGGCAGACGGACGAGGCGTTTGACGCCGGCCTGCTGGCGAGTTTTGTCGACTCGATCCGGCAGGCGAAGGAGGCCCAACCATGAAGACCAGCGGCCCAGAGCGTCCGAATCCGTTTCCCGGCCTCCGTCCGTTTCGCAGCGACGAACACCATCTGTTCTTCGGCCGCGAAGAGCAGATTGCGGCGCTGCTGCAACTGCTCCGCAAGAACCGGTTCCTGGCGGTCGTCGGCACCTCGGGCAGCGGCAAGTCCTCGCTGGTCCGGGCGGGCATGATCGCCGAGCTGCACGGCGGCACGATGACACACGCCGGTTCGGCCTGGGAAGTGATCGTCCTGCGGCCCGGCGGCAGTCCGATCGAGAACCTGGCCAAGGCGATGGTCGAGGCCGATCTGTACGACGCTGAAGACTCCAGCACCCTGGCGCGTCTGAAGGCGACGCTCAGCCGCAGCCGCTTCGGGCTGGTCGAGGGGATGAAGCAGTCGGAGGTCTTCGAGCCGGGCACGAACCTGCTGGTGGTGGTCGATCAGTTCGAGGAGCTGTTCCGTTTCCGTCAGCAGGGGGTCGATTCCGAGGAGACGGCCGCAGCCTTCGTGAATCTGCTGCTGACCGCCAGCGAGCAGGGCGAATGCCCGATCTACGTCGCCATCACGATGCGCTCGGATTATCTGGGCGATTGCAGCGAGATTCCGGGGCTGGCCGAGGCGGTCAACGAAGGCGAATATTTGATTCCCCGGTTGATGCGCGATCAAAAGCGCGACGCGATCGAAAAGCCGATTGGCGTCGGCGGCGCAAAGATCTCGCCGCTGCTGGTGCAGCGGCTGCTGAACGACGTGGGGGACGATCCCGATCAATTGCCCGTGTTGCAGCACGCCTTGATGCGGATGTGGGACGTGTGGGCGGCCGGCAACGACCACGGCCGCCCCATCGAAGTCAGCGATTTCGAGGCGACCGGAGGGCTGGCCACCGCGTTGTCCAATCATGCCGACGAACTCTTCGATTCGCTGCCCGACCAGCACCATCGGTCGGCCTGCGAAAAGATCTTCAAGACGCTGACCGAAAAAGGGGACGACAACCGCGGGATTCCCCGCCCGACGCGGCTGGCGGCCTTGCAAGCCATCGCCGGCGTGGATCGCGAGACGGCGACGGCCGTCCTGGACGCCTTCCGGCAGTCCGGCGTCACGTTTCTGATGCCCGGTCTGGAAGCGGAACTCGAGGACCGGACGGTCGTCGACCTGTCGCACGAAAGCCTGATGCGGGGCTGGCAGCGGCTCCGCGGCTGGGTGGACGAGGAGGCGCAATCGGCGCGCATCTTCCGGCGGCTGTTGGACACGGCCCGGCTGTGGAGCGACGGAAAGGCCGGGCTGTTTCGCGATCCCGATCTGCAGATCGCTCTCAGTTGGCGCGACGAGGAACATCCCAACGCCGAGTGGGCCGAACAGTACGGCGGTCAGTTCGAGACCGCGATCAGTTTTCTGAAGAGCAGCGAGCAGGCGGTCCAGGCCGAACTGCAGGTGAAGGAAGACGCCCAAAGGCACGAACTGGAGCAGGCGCAGCAACTGGCCGAAGCGCGAAAGCAGCGGTTGGAACAGCAGCAGCGCGCGGCGCGGAAGCTGCGCACCATGCTGGCGGGCCTGGCCGCGGTGGCGGTCGTGGCCGTCGTGGCCTGCTTCGCTGCTTTGTCGGCGAACAACAAGGCGACCGCACTGGCGAAGATCGCCGGTCTCGAAGCGACCAAGGCCAAGCGGAGCGCCGCGGAGGCGAATCTCGAGCGGGAAGCGGTCAAGCTGGAACAGCAGAAAACGCAAACGGCCCTCACGGAAGTCGAGTTGCAGAGGGAGCAGGTCGAAGGCGAGAAGTCCCGCGCCGAGGGACTGTTGCAGAAGTCGATCCTCGCCGAGAAGGCGGCCCTCGATGCCGAGCAGCGCAGCCGCGAGTTCCGCTACGCCACCGACATGCAGCTCGCCGCCACGCTGGTGGCGGATTCCACGGCCAATGCCGGACAGGTTCTCACGCGCCTGTCCGACCACGATCCGGGGGAGAACGCAAATCTGGCCGGCAAGACGGACCTGCGCGGATTCGAGTGGCATTATCTGAAGCAACTCGCGGGAGGCCGGGCGTCGGTCATCAAGGGCTTCGACAAGGACGTCGCCGACACCGCCCTCAGCCCGGAGGGGGAACTGGTGACGCTCACCAGCGACTCCCGGCTGCAGCGCTGGAACGCGGCGACCGGTCAGGAAACGCGACCGGCCCTCGACCTCAAGAAAGGCCGGACGATCGGCGCGCAGGCGCTCTCGCGCGACGGCCGCCAGGCGGCGTTGGCGGTGGGCAATCAGGTGTCTCTGGTGGAAGCCGTGACGGGGCAGGAACAGGCCCGCACCATCCCGGCCCAGACGCGGGGCGGGCTGCTGTTCTCGCCGGACGGCCGCATGGTCATCACCGTCGACACCAATGTTGGCTGGTGGGACGCCGCCACCGGCAAGCCCCTCGCCGTGCAGGACTTCAAACTCACCGCCTATGGGACGTTGGACTATCGGTCTCCCGTGTCGGTTTCGGCGGACGGACTGACGCTCGCCGTCGGCGGACAGGGCGCCTACCGGGGGTCGTTCTCCGTCTTCCGCCTGAACCCCCAGACGAGGGAAATCAGCGCGCTCGCGAACAACGCCGGCGACACCGGAACCAAACGCACCCTGGCGATCAGTCCCGATGGCCAGACCGTGGCCGTCAGCCTGTTCTTTCAGGGGGCTCTCGCGCTCTACGAGGCCGCCACCGGCAAGCTGCTGCACCGGGAGACCTCCGCGCATTCCGCCTCGATTTCGGCGATCGCGTTCCGCGCCGACGGCACCGAACTGGCCACCGCCTCGCTGGACGGGACGATCAAAGTCTGGAAGGACCTCAAGACGCTCGACGTCACCAAGGCGACCTCGCTGATGGGGCACTCGGACCAGGTCGTCACCCTCGCTTATTCGCCGGGCGACCAGCGTTTGATGAGCGCCGGCCAGGACAAATCGGTCCGACTCTGGGATCTCGAACAGACCACGGCCTCGCTCCACCGCGTCCTTGTCGGCTCGGGGGGGCAGCGGGCGCGCTACTCGCCCGACGGAACGTTGATGGCCATCGCGGGCGAGTCTCGGCTTCAGCTCCGCGACGGAACGACGGGGCAGGTGCTGCTGCAATTCCCCCGGCGCAGCGACGGCATGGGTGCCGACAGCGTCGCGTTTTCTCCCGACGGTCGTCTGCTGGCGGCCGGTTTCGGCGGCGCGAAAGATGTCTCCCTGATCGAACTGTGGGACATCGGCCGTCGCGAGCGAATCGCCGAGCTGCCGGGAACCACGGCCATTCCCGGCTTTGCCACCACGGAGTACACCGGGATCGTCGGCGCGCTGGCGTTCACGCCGGACGGCAAGCAGTTGGTCGCCGGGTTCGGATCATTGAGCCTGCTGGGCTGGGGGGACCGCGGCAAATTCCCCCTGCTGGTTTACGACGTGGCCGCGAAGCGCGTGGTCCGCCGGTTGGAAGGGCATGGCAACACCTGCGTTTCCGTAACCTTTTCCCGGGATGGTTCCCGGATGGCGAGCGCCAGCATGGACTGCACGGCCCGGATCTGGGATGTCGCGACCTGGCAGGAACTGCATGTCCTGCACAACCCGGACCCGGCGACCGACCTCGGCCAGCGCCGGGTGTACGACGTCGCGTTCTCGCCCGAGGGAAAGCTGCTGGCGATGGCCAGCGCCGAGGGGCACGTCATCATCTGGGATGCGGAGACCGGCGAATACCGGCAAACGCTGCACGGGCATGCCAATGAAGTCTGGGCCGTGGCGTTTTCCCCCGACGGCTTGACGCTGGCCTCCGGCAGCATCGACAACACCGTTCGCCTGTGGAACGTGGCCACCTGGCGGGAACTCGTCCGCCTTGACCCGAAAGTCCCGATGGACAATCGGTCGCTGGCCTTCTCCCCCGATGGCCGCCGCCTGCTCGGCGCGGGATTTCGCGGGGGCACCGTCGTCTGGTCCGTTCAGCCCACCGGAGAGCAGTCTGGACCAAAACCCGATCAGCTTTCCCGGTGGCTGAGGACCGGAGCCGACTTCCAGACCCGCGTGCGGATGCACTCGGAGAACCTGCGGCTGTTTGAGCCGCTGGAGCAGCTCGCGCGACAGTCTCCCGACAACGGGGTTGTTCTGGAGGCTCTGGCGGCGACCCGCGCGAACTGGCATGCATCCCGACAGGAGTGGAAGCCGGCCGTCGAGCAGATCGACCGCCTCCGACAACTCGGCGTCAAGACGCCGGACGTCTGGCTGCGCACGGCGGGACTCTTGCGGCTGGCCGCGGCGCTATTGCACGAACAGCGTCCCGCCGATGCGGCCGCCCTGTTGACCGGCGGCGAAAACCGCCGTACGGACGACGGCGGCGGCACGCGCGTGGTCGCGCTCGGCTTCGAGCATACCCCGGGACAATACCCCTTGAAGCTGTCCCGCGTTTATCGGGGATCGCCCGCCTGGAAGGCGGGCCTCCGGGCCGGGGATCGGTTGTTGAAGTTCAACGATGTGGAACTCACCTCCAAAACCTTTTCGGACTATCTGAAAGCGGGCTCTGGCGGGGCGGGAACCAGGCTCGTCGTGACAATTCAACACCCGGACCAGGAGCAGCCGGTCACGGTGGAACTGAGTAAAACCAGCCACATCTGGGATGACGTCACCGTCGAACAGCTCGAAGCGCTGTTCGCGACAGTCGATCAGCAGCTCACGGAGTCGCCGAACCATCCCGGTCTGCTCGAACTGCGCGCCGAACTCGCCGGGCAGTCCTCCGAAAGCGACCGGCAGGTCGCCGACTACACCGCCGCCATCACCGCGCTGGAGACGCAGGAACCGCAACCGACAGCCGACCTGCAGCGCCTCCACCGTCGCCGCGGCGACGCCTACGTCCGTCTGAAACAATGGCAGCCGGCGCTGGACGAATACGCGAAGGGGATCACCGCTGAAACCACCGATGACGACCTGCTGGCCAATCGGGCGTCGGCGCAGGCGCAAGTGCTGGTAGCCGACCGCAAGGAGTCTCTCGAAAACGTCTGGTTCGATGATGCGCCTCCGGCTGGGGCCAAACTGGAAGGGCACACGCCCTGGGAAATCGTCGGCCGGCCGGACCATCCCGTGTACAGCGGTGAGAAGTCGTTCCGCCGGCATGCGAAGGGAGAGAGCCAGCATTTCTTCACGGAGGGCAAACCGGGATTGAAGATCGTCAAAGGCGGCGTGCTGTTCGCGTACGTCTATCTCGATCCGCAGGATCCGCCCAAGGCGGTCATGCTGCAATTTAACGACGGAGTCAGTTGGGATCATCGCGCCTACTGGGGCGATGATCTGATTGGATATGGCACTCCAGACACCGTTGGGCACGTCTCGATGGGACCGTTGCCGAAGGCCGGCGAATGGGTCCGACTGGAGGTTCCGGTCGAACAGGTGGGCTTGAAACCGGGAGACGAGTTGAACGGCTGGGCCTTCACCCAATTCGACGGAATCTGCTATTGGGACCGCGCGGGCATCTCAGGCAACAGGAGTTCCTTTGCGAACTCGTGGCAGAATCTGGCAGACGCGTTTCGCCTCACCGGCGACCAGCCGGCCATCGATCAGTTGGTCGAGCGACGACCGTCGGTCGCCGGTGCGATCGGCGACCTGTTCACACAAGGCGAGACCAAGGACTGGCAGCGCGCAGTCGAGCTTTACAGCCAGGGCATCACGCTGGAAACGACCGACCCCGATCTGCTCGGCAAGCGCGCCCGGGCTTACGAGGAACTGAAGGATTGGAACGCCGCCGCCGCGGACTGGACCCGCGCCGCCGGCGAGAATCCCGAGCGGGTGAAGCTGCTGACGGAATTTGCCAACCGGCTGGTTACAGTGAAACAGCACGAGCTCGTCGCCGCGCAGCGACAGCGCGCCCGGCAGGTGCTGGAAGCGACGCTCCAGTCCGATTCCGACGACGCACCGGCCGCGGACAGCCTCGCTCAGCTTCTGCTCGATTTGAGCGAACCGCAAGCGCCGGAATGGACCGCGCTGAAACCCGCGGCATTGACGACGGCTGGTTCAACCATCACCGTGCAAAATGACGAGTCGATCGTGATCGAACTTGGGCACGACACGGTCACGCTGCCCCCCTGGCCGGACTTGGCGAAGGCGCTCCGCATTGAAACGACGAGCGCGTCCCCCGCCGCGCAGAAGGCATCGGCGACCTTCACCGAATATCGCCTTGAGTCGCTCGACACCCCTGTCTCACAATCCGGGGGCCCGAGGGGGCGCTATGTCCGCATCGACCTTCCGGGTGACAGCCGGCAGTTCCCCCGCAGATTCTTGGGCAGCACCATGTCGCAGCCGGACAAAGTCGTCTCTCTGGCGGAAGTCCAGGTCTTCCAAGGGGACGACAATGTGGCTTTGACAGGAACGGCCCGACAGTCGAGCGATCACGACAGCGCAACCGCCGGCAAGGCGGTCGCGGCTCGGGCCGTCGATGGCAATACTGATGGGAATTATGCCAATCGATCGGTCACGCATACGCAGCAATCACTCGGCCATGATCCCTGGTGGGAGGTCGATCTCGGCGACGAACGGACCATCGACCGCATTGTGGTGTGGAATCGAACCGATACGACCGGAGCCGAAAAGTCTCCCGATCGTTTGAATCATTTCCGCGTCCGGATTCTGGATCGTTCCCAGCGAGTGATCTTCGAGCAGATGATCGACGACGCGCCGAACCCGTCGCGGGAGATCGATTGCCGGAGTTGGCTCGTGGCGAAGTCGCCAGTACCGGACGGCGACCAGCCGCAATGGTCGTTGCGGCTGGGTCAGGCCGCAGGACGGCAGCGAATCCGGATCGCGACGGCCGACCGGCTCCCCACGCGGGAGTCCGAACTTGATTCCTCAGAACTGACATGGACCGTGGCGAAGCCGGCCCAGGCGACACCGGCGGCCGGCCGGACGTTCGCCGCTCAGGCCGACGGCTCGTACCTTGTGGAGACGATTTCAACGGATACGCTCCCGCTGCCGGTGCTGCCGGAGACGGTCGAGACGGTTCGCATCGAAACCGCCTCGACGAGCGGAGCGACTCCGAACGATTCCCCGGTCTTCTCGGAATACCGCGTTCAAGCCGTCGGCGCAGGCACCACGGACTCCGATGCCATCCAGGGCCGCTACGTCCGGCTCGATCTGCCGGGCGACAACCGGCAGTTTCCCCGTAAAGAGGGAGATGGTGCCAGGAAATCCATCAACCTGGCGGAACTGCAGGTGTTCCGCGGCGACGAAAACATCGCCTTGCGCAAGCCGGCCCGGCAGTCCAGCGGCATTGACACGACGCGAACCACCGCCGACCGCGCCGTCGATGGAAACACCACGGGAAATGACACTACGAATTCCTACGCGCATACCAATTTTGAGCAGGATGTCTGGTGGGAAGTCGACCTCGGCAGCGAGCAGCCGATCGACCGGATGGTGGTCTGGAATCGAAGCGATGCCGGTGAAATGCCGCGGATGAACCACTTCCGCGTCCGCGTCCTCGATGCCTCCCGACGGGTCGTCTTCGAGCGGGTGATTGATGAAGCGCCGAAACCGTCGCGGGAGATCTCCTGCCGGAGCCTGCTCGTCAAGACGACATCGTTGACGGGCGACGACCAGCCGCACTGGTCGCTGCGCTTGAACAAAGACACGGGCGTCGATCCCGGCGGACGGTTCCGAATCTCCACCGCGGACACGATCAATTCCCTCCAACGGGAGGAAGCCATCGCCGAAGCGCGGAAGATCCCCCTCCCCATGGCGCGGCTCGCCGCCGCGTATGATCTCTACGGTCAGCCGGCGGCCTCGGCGGACTGGTTCGGCCGGGCGTTGGCCTCCGTGCCGACCGATCCCCAGCGCCAGCCGGTGCTCGCGAGTCTGAAGGAGCACCCCGATTCGTTGACGGAACTCCTCCGGCGTCAACCGGACGATCGGCAACTCCAGCTCGCGCAGGCGCGCCGTCTCGTGCAGCAGGGCGACAAGGCCCTCAGTGGCCAGGACGCCGGCCGGGCGCTGGCCAGCCTGCAGTCGGCGCGGGAGCTCTACGAGGCCTGGCTGGCCCAGACTCCCGAACAGCACTGGACCGTGTTGACGCCGGTCGAGATGCGGGCCGAGCACGGGAGCCGGTTGACCTTGCAGCCGGACGGGTCGGTCTTCGTGCAGCAGCCCGCGGCAAAAGACGCCTACACGCTCGTCGTCCCGAGGGACTTGAAGGACGTCCGGGGCCTGCGTCTGGAGGCCCTGGCCGATGTCCGCCTGCCGCAGGGCGGACCGGGGTGGGCCGGCAACGGGAATTTTCATCTCAGGCACCTGTCGCTGCAGGCGACCACCGCCGATAAGCCCGGCTCTCCGCGGGCCATCGCCCTGAAGAACGCGCAGGCGGATTTCACCGAGCGCGGCTGGGATTTCCGCGGCGTCGTCACCGGCAGGGGGAACTCCGGTTGGAGCGTCCTGCCCGAGGTCAACCAAAACCACACTGCCGTCTTCGAAATCACCGAGGATGGGAGTGCTGCTCCTGGCACGCAGTTGACGATCGTGCTCCATTTTGGGTCGGAGTACGAGAAGCACCTCTTGGGCCGCTTCCGATTGTCGTTCACCAGCGATGCGGCGACCCTGCAGGCCACGCGCCGGAGGTTCGAACTCAAGGACAGCGAACTGACCGCGCTGGACGTCGCCCTGGGGAAAGCGCACGCCCAGCAGAAGAACGCGACCGAAGCGGTCGCCGCCTTGACCCGCGCCTGGAACCGCACGCCGGAGGAAAAGGACCGCAAGCCGCTGATCGAGCAATTCCCGAAAGACGCCGCGGTGCTGACGCTCCTCGCGCAGCAGCATCCGCAGGATCTGCTGTTGCAGCTCGCGCTGGCAAAACGTCTCGCCGAGGACGGGAAGAAGGCGCTGGGCGAGAATCGCCAGGACGAGGCGCTGCCGCAACTGGCCCAGGCGCGGGAACTGTTCTCCCGGCTGGCGGCGGAGCGCCCGGACTCGACCTGGACCGTGCTGCAGCCGACGGAGATGACGTCGGAAGGAGGCGCGGACCTGGCGCTGGAGAGCGATGGTTCGATCTTCGTCAGCGGCAACAACCCGGACCGGGACACCTATACGATCATGGCTCCGCTCGCAGCAGGCGGGATCACGGCCTTGCGGCTGGAGGCGATTCCGGACGCGCGTCTGCCGGGACGCGGCGCCGGGCGTTTTGAGGCCGTTGGGGAATTCGTCCTGGCGGAGATCGAGGTGGCTCTGAAATCCAGTGCCGGTGCGGACCGCGCGGTGGCCATCACCGAGGGATTTGCCGATTTTTCACGCAGTGACCAGCCCGTCACACAAGCCTTCGACGCCAACGTCGAGACGCAATGGGGAATTGGCCCGCGGTTCACCGAGCCGCATTTCGCCGTGTTCACGCTCCAGCCGCAGGCCGATACGCCGGCCGGCCTTCAGAACGTGGTCGTTCGCCTGAAGTGCGGCATCAACGGCTGGCCCCGCCGAAATCTCGGCCGCTTCCGACTGTCGGTGACCAACGATGCCAACGCCATCGTCGTGGCGAAGTTCCACCACGACCTCAAGTCCAGCGGTCTGGCGGATCTGGAACGCTCGTTGGGGAACGCCCACGGTCGGCAGGCCCGCGTGCAAGAAGCCGCTGCGGCGTTTCAGCAGGCGCTCGATCTGGCCGCCGACCGCGACGCCCGCCTCAAAATCCTGCAAGAAGCGTCGGCTCACGCCGGGGTGCTCGACCAACTCACGGCACTCCGGTCCACCGATGCGGCGTTCCTCGACGTGCTGGCGCGGCATTACCAGCAGGGAGGCGACATTCCCAGTGCCCGCATTGCGGCGGCGAAGGCCCGCGAACAGTACGAGCAGCGGCTGGTCGTCGAACCGTCCAATGCCAAACTGACCAAAGATCTTGCCGACCTGCTGCTGGATGTGAGTCCGGTGGACTGGGCGACGCGGAACTGGACGATCCTCAAGCCGACGGATATGAAGTCCGAGGGCGGGGCGACGCTGACGGTGCTGGACGATGGATCGATTCTGGCCGGCGGGAATGCCGCGAACATCGAGGTTTATACCCTCACCGCCAAAGCCGGCCTGCCGACCATCCAAGCCTTCCTCCTGGAGGCGATCCCCCACGAGAGCCTGCCGTTCGGTTCGAGCGGCCGGCGCACCAGCGACGGTGACTTTGCCCTGACGGAATTCAAGATCGCACAGTCGAGCGACGGCCGCCCGGGGTCGTTCGCCGCCGTGCCTCTGACGCTGGCGGTTTGCGATTATTCCCAGTCGCACTCGCCGGTGACGAACGTGCTCGACGGCAAGGACAGCACGTTCTGGGACATTCTGCCGCACGTTCACCAGCCGCACTACGCCGCGTTCGCTCCGGCGGCTCCGCTGACCTTGCCGGCGGACGGAGTGCTCTCGTTCACGCTCGAATTCAAGTTCGGGCAATCGCTGGCGCTGGGGCGCTTCCGGCTCTCGGCGACGGACAGTCCCGAGGCCATGGCGGTGGAGCAGGCCCGACTGGTGGCGGTGAAGATCGAGAACCCCTGGCTGCGACTGGGCGTGGCGTATCGTTCCCTCGGTGAATCTGATCGGGCGTTGGACGCAATTGCCCGGGCGATCGAACTGGCGGGCTCCCGCTCGGCCAAGGCCGCGGCGGCCCAACAGGCGGCGGCGTTCGACGATCTGTTTGCCCGCCTGCTGGAACGGTTCCCCAACGACCAGGCGCTTCAACTGGGGCAGGCCAAACACCTCGCCGGGAAGCACACGGCCGCGAATCAATTCCAGACCGCCGTGGACGTATTGTCCGCCGTCATCGCCGATTTTCCCGATGATCTCGAGCTGCGGAATCTCCGCGCCAGCGCGCTGATGAAGCTCGGCCGCTGGCCGGCAGCCGACGCGGACTACGCCCGGGTCATCGACCTGGAAACGGATGCCGGACGCCGTCGTGCAGCCGAACGGACCCGGGCGGAGGTTCAGCTCCGGCTGGGGCGGTTCCAGGCGGGCGCCGAAGCGTTCCTGCAGGAGATGTGGCTGACGCCCGACTACTCTCGTGTGCGCGATGCCAGCGTGGCCGGGATCCTGGCCGGCAATTCCGGGGCCGCCCGGACGGCCGCCCTGCGACTGCTCGAGAAGAGCAGCTCCACGAAAGATGCGAGCGAGGCGCGGTGGCAACTGCATGTCTTTACGTCTCTGCCCGGCCTGGTCACCAAAGACAACAGCCCGAAGTTGCTGGAGCTCGCCAAAACGGCCGGCGGCACCTGGACTGAGCCAATGACCGCCGCCGTTCATTACCGCCTGGGTGATCTGGCGAAGGCCGAGCCGTTGCTGACGACGACCCGCACCGAGCAGGAGTTCCAGGCTCTGGGCGCGATGCTGCTTTACGACCGCGGGGAGTTCGACAAGGCCCGCAAATTGCTCGACGTGCCCACGAACTGGATCAAAGGCGAGCGTGCGAAAGATCCCGACAGTGCCATTCCGATTCAGCAAGGCTGGCAGAACTGGGTCGCCCGGGTCGCCGTCCATCGCGAAGCGACCCGCAAACTGATCGGTTCGCGGATCAAGGAACTGGACGAACTGCTCGCCAAAGAGCCGGACCAGACGCCGGCCTTGCTGGAGCGCGCCCGGCTGCTCGCCGACGTCGGCCTGCCCGACGAAGCGCTGCGCGATCTCGACCGGCTGGCCGCGCTGAAGGTGGACACGATCGAAGCGCACGCGTTGCACGGCCGCGTGCTCGCCGGGCTGAACCGGGGCGAGGAGGCCCTGCCGCATCTCCAGCAGGCGGTCGCCGCCGGTACGCAGGACGCCGGGGTCTACGCCGCCCGCGGCGCGATTCTGCTCCAGCAGGGGCAGCCGGCCGAAGCCCGCGCCGATCTGGAACGTTCGCTGGACCTGGATCCGACCGAACTCGCGGCGCGGTCGCTGGCCGACCTGCTGCTGGCTGAGCAGGACAACGCCGCCGGCTGGACTGTGCTTCAACCGGAGGAGAAGACCTCAAAAGAAGGAGCGGAGCTGACCTTTGAGGCCGACGGTTCGATCTTTGTCAGCGGGAAGGACGTCGGATGCGATACCTACACGCTGACCGTGCCGCTCAATGGCCGCGCTGTGACGGGGATCCGTCTTGAAACTTTGCCCGATGCAAGGCTTCCGAAGGGCGGGTCGGGACGCAACCTAGGCGGCGCGAGTTTCCTGCTTTCGGAATTCAAGGTCGAGATTCAGTCCGCGGGGCTTGAGGCTTTCCGGCCGCTGACGATCAAAGACGGTTTCGCGGATTATGCCCACAACGCCGTGTCGCTCGCGCAAGCGTTCGACGGCAACGACGCGACTTACTGGAGCGTTTACCTGAAACAGACGGAGCCTCACACCGCGATCTTCATCGTCGATCCTCCTCAAGTCGCGAACGAGCGCGAATCGCTGCTGAGAATCCATCTGGCGTTCGGTACGAGCGCATATCCGGATCGCAACCTCGGCCGCTTCCGCATGTCATTGGCGGAAAGTCCCGCAGTGTTCACACGCGAGAAAGCCCGCCTCGCCGCACTGAACTCCACCAATCCGTGGATTCGTCTGGCCTACGCTCAACTGCTGACCGCCGATTCCGACCGGGCCGCCGCCAGTTTCGTCAACGGCTTCCAGCACTCCACCGATGCTGCCGAACGGCTGGCGCTCCTCGATCAACTGTTGGCGAACGACGCGCTCGCCGCCGAAGTCCGGCAACGGCTCGCCGATGATCCGCAGTGGCACCTGCTTCTCGGCCACCGCTTCGCCGCGCAGGGGAAATGGGACCAGGCCGACGCCGCGTATCGCCAGGCCGTCGCATTGAACTCCGATGCGGTGACTGACTGGATTCGGACCGGATTCTGGAAGGTGGAGGGCTACCCCTATGGTTTGGGAACGGCCCAGCCGCCGGAGACCGGTCCCGATCCGTTCGTGCCGGTGGTCTACACCGGCCAGGAGGGGAGTTCGGCCCCTGTGGCCTGGCAACCGGCGACGCCGGGGACCAACGGTCAGTTCAGTTTTGGGCCCGAGCGCGCCTGCCACTACGTGCTGACGCGGCTCTGGTCGCCAGTCGAACAGGACGTCGCTCTCCAGCTGGGGGACGACGACAGCCTGCGGCTGTTCGTCAACGACCGGCTGGCCTTCGAGTCCCAACCGAACGGCGGCGGAGCCAGGCCCAAGGAACACGAGATCGCGGCGATGCTGCACGCCGGTTGGAACACCGTCCTGCTCAAGCTGCAAAACCAGAGCGGCGCCGCCAACCTCCACCTGGCGCTCTCCCGCCTGCCGCAGGATTTGACCGCGGCGAAGCTTGGCAGCCGGCTCTATCAGGCCGGACAACTCGCCGCAGCGGGCCGGAAAGACGACGCGGCGGCGCTGCTTCAGGCGACGATCGAGGCGGACTCTCAAGACGACACGCTGTTCGCCAAACGGGCGCTGGCCTATCAAAGGCTGCAACTGTTCGACTTCGCGATCGCCGACTGGACCCGGGCGGACGCGCTGAATCCACAAGGTCGCGTCGACTCGCTGTACCTGGAGTATCGCTCCGCCCTGTATGGCCAACTCCGGCAGTTCGACAAACAGGTCGCCGACGCCGACACGCTGTTGAAGCGCGCAGCGGACGGCGTCTATCCGGCGGGCATCGCGTGCTATTTTCTGTTGATCAGAGCCCGGGCCCATGACTCCCTGCGGGAACTGGACAAGGCGCAGGCCGATTACGACCAGGCGGTCGAAGCTTCACCACCCTCGACGCGCGCGCATTTTCTCACGCAGCGCGCCAATCACGTCATCAAACTCGGCCGCTGGCGCGACGCGGCGAACGATTACGCCGCCGCGGCGAACAGTGCGCCGTCCGACACCACGAAAAGCTGGACGTTCTCAAGGGATCGAGCGGTGATCTCCCTGATGGCCGGCGACCTCGACGGCCATCGCCGGGCGGCGGCCGAACTGCTCGAACGGATCGGAGACAAACCCAGCAGCGATCAGGCGAACTGGCTGCTGTGGGTCTACACCGCCGGCCCCGGCCTGGTCACCGACGCCAACTACGACCGGCTGCTGGCGGCGACGGCCCTTTCGGACCAGTACCATCAAGACCGCAACCGCGCGGCGCTGCCGTTCCGCAAGGAACGATTCCAGGAAGCCGCCCCGTTGTTCGCCAAACACACCGGCGGCACGGAATACCAGTTCCTCGCGGCAATGACGAACGCACAATCGGGGAACACCGCCGAGGCCGACCGGCTGCTCACTCAGGCCAATCTCTGGGTCGATCAGCAGCATCGAATCGCTCCCAGCCGCGTCATTCCCGAGAACCAAACCTGGCAGATGTGGTCCGTCTACAAGAGCCTGCAGCGCGAGACCATTCGACAGTTCGCCGGCCCGCGTCTTGCCGAACTCGACGCCGCATTGACCTCCGAACCCGACAGCCCGCCCCTGCTGGCGGAACGCGCCGCGATCCTGACGAAGTTCGGCCGGCACGAACAGGCCTTGGCCGACCTGAATCGGGCGATCGCGGGCCAGGGCGAGACCGGCGAATTACTGGGCGTCCGCGGCGGCGTCCTCGCCCGGTTGCAACGCCCGGAGGAAGCCCTCGCCGATCTCACCCGCGCCGTCGATCGGGGCGCGACCGACGCCACCGTCTTCGCCGAACGGGGCCAACTCCTCTGGAAACAGGGACAATCCGGGCCGGCGCAAGCGGACCTGGAAAACTCCCTGCAACGGCAGCCGTCGGCCGTGGCCATGAGCGCGCTGACCGAGCTGTTGTTGGCCGAAGCCGCCAAGACTGTTCACTGGACCGTCCTCAAACCCGTGGACCTGTCAGCCGAGAACGGCGCCTCGTTGACGTTGTTGGAAGACGGCTCCATTCTCGCTGGCGGCGAGAATCGTCCCGGGGAAAGCTACCGCCTGGTGATGAAGACCGACCAGAAATCCATCGCGGCAATCCGGTTGGAAGTGTTGACGGATCCGAGTCTACCGCGCCAGGGGCCGGGACGCGGGTCCGGGGGCAACTTTAGCATCACCTGGAAACTTGGCGCCAAGACGTCGGAAGGCGACGACGCCCGGCCCCTGCGCATCCAAACGGCCGTCGCGGACTACTCCAATGCGCGGTTCCCGATCACCGACAGTCGTTGGAACATCGAGGGAGGCGTAGGCCGGCCGCACGTGGCGTTTTGGGAACTGGCGACGCCATTGCAGGACGAGGCGGGCCTGCAATTCACGCTGACCATCAAGGGACCGGCCGGTGGGCAGTTCGGCGATCAGAACCTCGGCCGTTTCCGCGTGTCGATCAGCGACGATCCGCGGGCCTTCGCCCACGAACAGAGCCGGCTCGCCGTCGGGCAGTTGACCGATCCGGCGGCGCGCCTGGACGCCGCCTATCAACTGCTCGGCCAGGCGGACCGGGCGACCGGGAACTTCGATCGGCTGATCGAACATCGACGAAGCCAGTCGGCCGCGCCCGACCAACTGGCGCAGGCGTTCCGCCTCCGCGGTGCGCATTTCGTCCGGACCGGTCAATGGAAACTCGCTGCGGCCGATTACGCCGAGAGCGGGACGCTGGATCCGAAGTCCTCCAGCGTCGACTGGATGACGCCCGCCGCCTTGTGGGCGTATGCCGCCGACGGGGATCAGCATCGCCTGTTTTGCCAGAGTATGGCCGCGCAATTCGGCGAGTCGACGGCTGCCAACGACGTGGAGCGGACGGTAAAGGTTTCGTTGCTGTTGGAACAGAATGCCGTGCCCGATCCGGCGACGATTGCGAAGTTCCTCGCGGCCGTCGGGAAGACAAAAGATGCCGGGGCGCTGAAGTGGTTCTTGTCTGCCAAAGCCCTGCTGGACTGCCGGAACGGTGACTTCGATGCCGCACACGAAGCGACTAACGAATCGCTGCGGCTGATGAGCGCCGGCGGGGACGCGCCCGGATACACGGCCGGATTGATGGCCCGCTCGGTGCAGGCGCTGATCTTCGCGCGGCAGGGAGATGCGACCCGGGCCCGAGTTGCCTTGAAGGAGCTCCAGTCGCTGTTGGCGACCGAGGCCGAACTGAAATGGGAGGCCGACGGCACGTTGGACGGACGCACGCTCGTCAACGGCGAACGGGTCCAGCACGACTGGCTGATCCCCGAAATTCTCCGTCGCGAGGCCGAACGATTGCTCGAAACCCAGGCCCGCATGAGCGACGATCAGAAGTAGTGCGTGTTGCCCGCTTCGCACAGCCACAACACGCTGATCAAGTGGTGCCTCACGGGAAGACCGGTCGATGTCAAGTCGTCAGCTTAGCTGACGAGTGTTACGCCCATTGTCAGGATTTCAATAGCTTGGGCCGCGTGACCAATCCCCGCGTGCGAGCTAAAACATCCAGTCCCGATTGAACCAGCGCTTGGTAAAACAGCCAGCGAGTGATGTGTTCGAGGGACTGTGATCGAGAGAGTTATGTGCGCGGAAGGGTGGTGCGGGGAAGGTCACAGAACGCGCGGAATCACCCCGACGGGTTGCCATTGCGACCTATAAACGCCGAATTTGGTCCGTGGCGGCAGTCTTCTCGCAGAGCCGTTTACCGCGTTCGTCGTCAACTTTTCGGTTGGGTCGCCGATCGGAGTTCCAACTTGTTTCGTGTGTCGGTGGGATCGACCGGGGCGACTTCTGGCGATCCGAAAATGCGTCGAGCCGACACACCGAGTTCGATGTGACCGGAGCGCGCAACGCCGAACACACCGACGCTCTGGGCGAGGCGACCGACTGGTCGTCGTCAATGGGTCGCCGACGGCCACATTTTCCGTAATCGGGTTTTGTCGCCTCGCTCACCGCCGAGTTGGAAGTCGCCATCAAGGACGCGAAACGATACCCCGACGGCTGGGCGTAGTACCTGTTCCGCGACGAGGCTGGCGAATCGACTCGCAAATCCGCACCAACAGATGCGGCTAACGCAAGCAAATGACGGTTCATAATCCGCCGGGATGCGCCGCGATGCCTGAGCAGCCCGACCCCTCTTGATGGTCGGCACGAGTGACAGCACGATGGTGCGATCGACGGTAGGTCGATCAGGTCCGGTTTTCATCCATCGGAGGGCTTGCATCATGTTCACCGGGCGTCACATCCTCGCCGTACAGGTTGCCCGATCACAATTTGCATGACGACGCTTGTGATCGCACCGGATGTCGAGGCTCTCGTCGATTCTCGCGCTTGAATTCCCGGCCTAACAACCCGCAAATGCCACCTCATTGGGGCGTTCTCGGTTCCACCCCGTTCGAATCACTGTAGAGAGCAGCGGGCCGCCAATTGATTGTCGGGCTCCGAAGCTAAGGCCGGTCGAGGAATCGCTACGGCAGGCTCAGGCGATCTCAGAGTGCCGCTCAGGTGCCGTCCGCGTTGCCTTTGTGCTTGCGGCCATGCTTGCTCTCTTCTCCACCGCCTTCTTGTGCCTGATCGTCGTACTCGCGGTCCGCGGGATTTTTTGCCTGATCCTGCCGGTCGTGCGATTGCTTGGCATTCTGATTATTTTCGGGCGACTCACGATGAGTTCCCTGCGACCGACTCTGTTGCTTGGACATCTCGAAGTCCTTTTGTCATGGGGTCATAGAAAATGGAGGGGAAACAGCGGTCACGGCACCAGTCATTTGGCTGGGTGCCGCTCGCCACGCTTCTGACCTCCCACTTTGTTGTTGCTTGCGGATTCGGGGCGCACTGACTGGTGCTTCTTGCCCTCCGGTCCCTGACCGGCCCCTGCTTCATCCCGCCGCGCTTGCGCTGGTCAGCCATGAGTCGACTCCTCCATTAAAAGGTCCGACGGATTCATTTAGTCGCCATCAGCGATTCCGAATCGATCGATTTGGTAGGTGCCGAATTCTGCTGGCCGCAGAAATGGCCTGGAGCCCGTCCTATTGGTTTCATTTTTGTGGCAACATCCGTGCCGAGAAGACGTCAGAAAGGCAGCAGGACGAGACATCATGCTTTGAGCCGGACGCTTGCTCAGAGTCCTCTCGGAGAATTTGGAATGCGTTCTGCTCGTTGAGGACCACAGCCCTGCATGGCGGCATAGAATTCAAGCAGAGTTCATGAACTGTGAACGAGCAGGCCGCTCGGTTTGTGACCAGCTTGGAATCGTCATTGGAGAGGAACGAGATGGTAGCGCGGAGTGCATTGGGGGCTGGTGACAACCCCATGGGCTGGCAATTCGACAACACTTATTCGCGGCTGCCAGATGTCCTCTTCGCTCCTGCCAAGCCGGCTAGGGTGGCAGCGCCCCGAGTCGTGATTCTCAACTGTCGCCTAGCCGACGAACTAGGTCTCGACCTCGGCATGGAGTCCACGGACTCCGTCGCCGCCCTGTTTGCCGGCCAGGATCTGCACCGCGGCTCACAACCGATTGCCCAGGCCTACGCGGGGCATCAGTACGGCAACTTCACGATGCTTGGTGACGGCCGGGCCATCCTCCTGGGTGAACACCGAACGCCGTCCGGTCAGCTCGTTGACATTCAGTTGAAGGGGGCGGGGCAGACGCAGTTCTCGCGCCGCGGCGATGGCCGTGCCGCGCTCGGACCGATGCTCCGAGAA